>NZ_JBVJQR010000006.1:0-342351 GCF_055608425.1 Kitasatospora sp. NPDC036934
CCGACGGCCGCATCGTCGACGAACTCCACCACCCCACCGCCGACACCGTCCTGGACCGCATGCGCCGCTTCGACGCCAAGGGCCGCACCAGCTGAGCCCGTTCACACGTCCGAGCCCACCGATCCCCGAGTACCCCCAGGACTGACGCTCCCCCATGTTCCGCACCGCACTGCGCAACGTACTGGCCCACAAGGGCCGACTGCTGATGACGATGCTCGCCGTCCTGCTCGGCACCGCCTTCGTGGCCGGCACCCTCGTCTTCTCCGACACCGTGGGCCAGGCCCTCCGGACCCAGAACTCCAAGAGCTACGCCGACATCGCCGTCACGGTCAGCGACGACTCGGCCGTCGGCCGCGGCTACGACCACGGCGTCAGCCACGCCGCCGGCGCCCCGGCCCTCACCGAGGACGCCCGCCAGAAGATCGCCGCCCTCCCCGGCGTCGCCGACGCCCGCGGGGTCGTCAGCGGCTTCGCCGGCATCGCCGACAAGAAGGGCGCGCTGATCGGCAACGGCTTCTCCACCACCGGCACGAACTACGTGCCGGGCGCCGACGGCACCGACCCGCGCTACCCGCTGGTCCAGGGCCGCGGCCCCAAGGACGCCACCGAGATCGCGCTGGACACCAGGACCGCCGAGAAGGGCGGCTTCAAGGTCGGCGACACCGTCCGGGTCGCGGTCAACGGGCCGGTGATGGAGCTCAAGCTCACCGGCACCCTCCACACCAACGACCCGCGGGTGATGGCCGGGGGCTCGCTGGCCGCCTTCGACGGCGCCACGGCCCAGGACCTCTACCTCAGCCCCGGCCGCTACGCGTCGCTGGACGTCAAGGCCAAGCCCGGCACCGACGACGCCGCGCTGCTCACCGCCGTCAAGCAGGCCCTGCCCCAGGGTGACAACATCGAGGCCCGGACCGGCCGCGAGCTGGCCGCCGCGCAGGACCGGATGATCGCCCAGGGCAGCAAGATCCTGAACACCTTCCTGCTGAGCTTCGCCGCCATCGCCCTGTTCGTCGGCATCTTCATCATCGCCAACACCTTCTCCATGCTGGTCGCCCAGCGCACCAAGGAGCTGGCCCTGCTGCGCGCCGTCGGCGCCACCCGTCGGCAGATCACCCGCTCGGTGAAGATCGAGGCCGCGCTGGTCGGCCTGACCGCCTCGGTCGGCGGCCTGCTGACCGGCATCGGGATCGCCGTCGGGCTCAGGGCGCTGCTCAACGGCCCGATGGACCTCAACCTGCCCGACGGCCCCCTGGTGATCGCCCCCAACACCATCCTGATCGCGCTCGCGGTCGGCGTGCTGGTGACCCTGGTGGCCGCCTGGCTGCCCGCCCGCCGGGCCTCCCGGATCGCCCCGGTGGCGGCGATGAGCGCCGTCGAGCAGCCCGCCACCCAGAAGAGCCTGGTGGTCCGCAACACCGTCGGCCTGCTGTTCTCGGTCGCCGGACTGGGCGGACTGGCCGCCGGTATCAGCGGCAAGGAGGTCAAGCTGGTCGGCCTCGGCGCGGGCGCCCTGCTGCTCGGCGTTTTCGTGCTGACCCCGCTGCTGTCCCGGCCGCTGATCGCGCTTCTCGCCCCGCTGCTGCGCGCCGTGTACGGCACCCCGGGCAAGCTCGCCCAGGAGAACGCGGTGCGCAATCCCCGCCGCACCGCCGCCACCGCCTCGGCGTTGACCATCGGCGTCACCCTGATCACCTCGCTGACCGTGATCGGCGCCTCGGTGAACAAGGCCGTGGACGACTCCACCGACAGCGACATCAAGGCCGACTACACCGTCGCCATGCAGAACGGCACGATGCTGTCCAATGAGGTCGCCACCCAGATCGCCAAGACGCCCGGGGTCAGCGCGATGAGCGTCGAACGCGGCCTCCGGGTCACCGTCGGCCAGGGCGAGGACGACGAGTACCTGACCGCGGTGGACGCGGCGACCATCGACCGGTTGGCCACCGTCAAGATCAAGGAAGGCTCGGCGGACGCGCTCAAGCAGGGCAAGCTGCTGGTCAGTTCCAGCCGCGGCGAGCGCGCCGGCTACCGGCTCGGCGACACCCTCGCCGTCACCTACCCGGACGGCACCAAGGGGTCGCTCACCGTCGGCGGCGTCCTGGAGGCCAACACCGCGCTGGCCCCCGTGATCGCCCCGGATGCCGTGGTCGCCCCGCACGCCCAGCCCGGCTCCGGCCCGGACAAGGTCCTGGTCAAGGGCGACCACGGCGCGACCGAGCAGCTCAAGCAGGCGCTGCGCGACGCCACCGGCGGCAACCCGCTGATCGCGGTCAAGGGCGACAAGGACATCAAGGCGGAGAGCCGCAAGGCCGTCACCGGCCTGCTGAACATGATGTACGGGCTGCTCGGCATGTCCGTGGTGATCGCGGTGCTCGGTGTGGTCAACACCATGGCGATGTCGGTGTTCGAGCGCCGCCGGGAGATCGGCATGCTGCGGGCGATCGGCCTGGACCGGCTGGGCATCCGCCGGATGGTCCGGCTGGAGTCGCTGCTGATCGCGCTGTTCGGCGGGCTGGTCGGGATCGGCCTGGGCATCCTGACCGCCTGGGCGGCGATCCGGACGCTGGCGGACGACCTCAAGGGCATCAGCACCGTGGTGCCGCCGGTGCAGATCGCCTGCTTCCTGCTCGCGGCCGCCGTGATCGGCCTGCTGGCCGCGCTCTGGCCGGCCCACAAGGCGGCGAAGCTGGACATTCTGGGCGCGATCAAGAGCGAGTAGCCTTCCCGCCCCGCGTCACCCCTGGAGCCCCGGACGGTCCGACCGTCCGGGGCTCCGTCGTTACTCCCGCACCGGGACCGGTGCCGGTCCAGGGCGGTCCGGGGCGATCGGTGCCGATCGGTGGCGGCTTGTCGGTGGTGCGTGCAAGGATCGGCGGAAACTGACACAACGTCACACCACGGGGGTGGGTCGTGATTTCGAGCTGGATCACCGGGACGGACTCGAGCGGACACGCGCACACGGCGAAGATCGTCACGCGCGGGAACGACGAACGCTATGTGGAGTGCGACAGCTGCGACTACCAGCGGCGGGTGTCCTGGAGTGCCCGCGACACCGCCGAATCGCACCTGTGGAGCGCCCACGGCGCGTCCGGGTTCCACCAGCGGCTCGCGGCCGGCCCGTGGGTGGCGGCCGGGATCGCGCTGCTGCTGGTGTGCTTCTTCCTGGCCAAGGCCCACGTGTTCTAGGCGTGTCTGACAATTCGCGTCGGCGCGCGCCCGGCGGGAATTGTCAGACACGCCCTGGGGCCTCCGGAACGACCCCGCCCCGCCCGGCGGGTGGCCGGGCGGGGCGGGGGCGGTGCGACTGTGTTGCGGAGGCGTGCGGTGAACTGCCGGGTCAGGCGGCCGGCTTGGCGGCGACCGGCTTCGCCCCGGCCTTGTTCCCGGAGTTCCCGAACAGGTTGAAGAACACGGCCAGCGTGGGCAGCAGGTAGACCAGCCAGATCACCAGCTGCAGCACCGTCGGGTCCGGCTGGAAGTTGAACACGCCCTTCAGAAGGGTGCCGTACCAGCTGTCCTTGGGGATGGTGCTGGAGAAGTCGAAGGCCACGCTGTGCAGGCCGGGCAGCCAGCCGGCCTCCTGGAGGTCGTGCACACCGTAGGCGAGCACGCCGGCCGCGACCACGACCAGCATCGCGCCCGTCCAGGTGAAGAACTTCGCCAGGTTGATCTTCAGCGCGCCGCGGTAGAACAGCCAGCCGAGCACCACCGAGGTGAGCAGGCCGAGGGCGGCGCCGACCAGCGGGTTCCAGCCGTCGTCCGTGGCCTGCACCGCCGACCAGATGAACAGTGCGGTCTCCAGGCCCTCGCGGCCGACCGCCAGGAAGGAGGTGACCACCAGGGCCGTGGTGCCCATCGCGATCGCCGCGTCCAGCTTGCCGTGCAGTTCGGTCTTCAGGTGCCGGGCGGTCCGGCGCATCCAGAACACCATCCAGGTCACCAGCCCGACCGAGATGATCGACAGCGAGCCGCCGAGCGCCTCCTGGGCCTCGAAGGTGAGCTGGGAGGAACCGAACTGCAGCACCGCGCCGAAGACCATGGAGAGCACCACGGCCGCGCTGACGCCCAGCCACACCGGCGACAGCTTGTCCCGGCGGTCGGTCTTGACCAGGTAGGCGATCAGGATGCAGACGACCAGGCTGGCTTCGAGGCCTTCGCGCAGGCCGATCAGGTAGTTGCCGAACACGGCACTCTCCTCGGGGTTCGAACGGGGCGGGGGATCAGCCGAGGAGCGATTGGCCCCACCACTCCCCCGGCTTTCGCACGCCCGCCGGACAGGCGAAGTGGGCGGAGCCGACGTGCTGGATGTACTCGTTGAGCTTGTCGGAGGCCGCGAGGCGCTGCTGCAGCGGCACGAAGGCCTTGCGGGTGTCGCGCTGGTAGGCGAGGAAGAACAGCCCGGCGTCCAGACGGCCGAGGCCGTCGGTGCCGTCGGTGAAGGAGAAGCCGCGGCGCAGGATCATCAGGCCGCCGTTGGCGTCCGGGTGGGCCAGCGCGACGTGCGAGGTCGCGGGCATCGCCTTGAGGTCGGGGGCGTCGTGCTCCTTGGCGCGGCCGTACGGGGCGCCCTCGCCCTTGGTGCGGCCGAAGGTGTCCTCCTGGTCCTTGAGCGAGGCGCGGTCCCAGGTCTCGATGTGCATCCGGATGCGGCGGGCGACCAGGTAGGAGCCCCCGGTCATCCACTCCGGGCCGTCGCCGGGGGCGGCCCAGACGTGCTGGGCCAGGTTGGTGGCGTCGGTGCCCGCGATGTTGTGGGTGCCGTCCTTGAAACCCATCAGGTTGCGCGGGGTCTGCTCGTCCGGGGTGGTCGAGGAGGTCTTGCCGAAGCCGAGCTGGGACCAGCGGATGTTGACGGTGCCCATGCCGATCCGGGCCAGGTTGCGGATCGCGTGCACGGCGACCTGCGGGTCGTCGGCGCAGGCCTGGACGCAGAGGTCGCCGCCGCTGCGCAGCGGGTCGAGCTTGTCGCCCTTGAAGGGGGGCAGTTCGACCAGGGCGTCCGGGCGCTGGGCCTTGATGCCGAAGCGGTCGACGCCGTCCTTCTCGAACAGGCTGGGACCGAAGCCGATGGTGAGGGTGAGCCGGGAGGCGGGCAGGCCGAGCGCCTCGCCGGTGTCGTCCGGCGGGGCCTCCGCCGAGCCGGGAACGGCGCCGGTGCCGACCTCGCGGCCGCCGGTCATCGCGGCGGCCGCCTTGGTCCACTCCTTGAGCAGCTTGACCAGGGACTCCCGGGTGGCCTTCTCGGAGACGTCGAAGGCCGCGAAGTGCAGCCGGTCCTGGACCGGGGTGGCGATCCCGGACTGGTGCTCCCCGTAGAAGGGCACCTCCCCGGCGGCCGTCGCGCTCGCCGCCGGGGCCGGGTCGTCGTCCTGCCGGACGGCTGCGGCCACCGAGCCGACCGCGGCGGCGCCGAGTGCGACGCCCGCACCGGCCCAGCCGATGACGGCGCGGCGGCTGACCGCGCCCGGGTTGGCGGGGGCGGCAGCGGCCGGGGTGCCGTTCTGCTGCTCGTTCTCGGCGTCCATCGGTGGGCGGGCCCTTCTCACTCTCACTGAACTACTGCAACTGCTGGAACTGCCGGTGCCGAACGACTACTTGACGACCACGGCGGCGGCCAGCCGCGACAGCGGCTCGCCCAGCGAGTTGACCGCGTCGGAGAAGGTCTTGCGCTCGGCCTCGGTGACCTTGTCGTACGGCGTGAAGGTGCCGTCGGCCTGCTTGTACTTGGCGAGCAGGGTGGTGATGGCGGCGAACTCGGAGTCCAGGGTCCTGGCCAGCTCCGGGTCCTTCTCGGCGGCGACCGGCTTCAGCAGCTCGTAGGCCTTCTGGGCGCCCTCGACGTTGGCCTGGAAGTCAGCCAGGTCGGTGTGGCTGTAGCGGTCCTCCTCGCCGGTGATCTTGTTGGTGGCGACCTCGTCCAGCAGTTCCTTGGCGCCGTTGGCCATGCTGGTCGCGGTGATCTCCGCCGCGGGGATCTTCTTCTGCCAGTCCTTGAGGTCGGCGACCAACTGGTCGGCGAGGGTCTTCTCCTGGTCGCCGATCTTCGCGTCGGCCCAGAGCGCCTTCTCCAGGCGGTGCCAGCCGGTCCAGGCCTGGCCCTGCTCGAGCTTGTCCTCGCGGGTGTCGGTCTTGGGGTCGACGTCCCCGAAGCTCTCGGCGACCGGCTCGGTGCGCTCCCAGCCGGTGCGCGAGGGCGCGTACAGCGACTTGGCCTTCTCGACGTCGCCAGCCTTGATCGCGGCGGCGAACGCCTCGACGGCCGGAACGGTGAGGTCGGCCTGCTCCTGGGCGTACGTGCGGTAGGAGTCCACGGCGGCGGCCAGGCGCGGGTCGGCCGGGGCGGCGGTGCGGCCGCCCTCGCCGGTGACCGTGATCTTCTGGCGGATGCCGTCGCCGACCATGCCGGGCTTGCAGGCGATCTCGTACGAGCCGGCCTTGATCTCGGCGTTGATGCTGGCCTTGGTGCCGGGGCCGATGTTCTCCCGCTCGGTGACGATCTTGTCGCCGGCGGCGTAGACGTAGACCTCGGTGGTCTTGGAGCCCTTGTTGCTGATGTCCAGCACCACGTGACCGGCCGGGAAGCTGGTCCTGGAGACCTCGCAGGCGGTATCGGTGGCGTTGATCTTCACCGCGTCCGAGCCGCCCGCCTTGTCGTCCTTCTTCGACGCGCAGCCGGCCAGGGCGGCGGTCGCCACGGCGAGGCTGAGCAGCGCGGCTGCGGTGGAACGACGACGGGCGGGCATGGGGGCTCCAACGGAAAAGGGCATGGGGGTGCCAAGGCCGGGTAAAGCGCCGGCCGGGCCGGTGCCTCCTGTTTAGCTAAGGCATACCTTACGTAAGAAGTCTTTACCGTCGATACCCGGCCCCCTGCCCTGCCCGAACCGTTACCTCCCCGCCCGAACCGTCACCTCCCCGGCCGCCGCTCCCCCGGCACCCGACGGGTCGCCGCGCGGGCCGTCCAGCGGCCCTCGTGGCGGCTGATCCGGATCGGGTGGCCGAAGGTGTCGCTGATCAGCTCGGTGGTCATCACCTCGTCCACCGGCCCGGCCGCCAGGCACTCGCCCTCGCGCAGCAGCAGGGCGTGGGTGGTGCTCTCCGGCAGCTCCTCCAGGTGGTGGGTGACCAGCACGCTCGCCAGCTCCGGGTGCTGGTGGCGCAGCAGGTCCAGGCTGTCCAGCAGCAGCTCACGGGCGGTGAGGTCGAGCCCGGTGGCGGGCTCGTCGAGCAGCAGCAGGCGGGGGCTGGGCATCAGCGCGCGGGCGATCAGCGCCCGGCCGCGCTCGCCCTGGGACAGGGTGGTCCACGGCGCGTCGGCCATCGCGGCCATGCCGAGCGTCTCGATCAGCTGCTCGGCCCGCTCCACCGCCTCGGGGGCGGGCTTGCGGTGCCACTCCGGCTCGATCGTGTTGGTGGCCCCGGTGAGCACCACCTCGCGCACGCTCAGCGGCGAGCGCAGGGGGTGGCGCGGGTTGACGTGCCCCAGGTGGGCGCGCAACTCCCGGATGTCGACCCGGCCCAGTCGGCGGCCGAGCACGTCCACGGTGCCCCGGGTCGGGTGGGAGACCGCGCCGAGCAGGGCGAGCAGGGTGGACTTGCCCGCGCCGTTGGGTCCGAGCAGCGCCCAGTGCTCGCCGGGCTGGATCTCCAGGGTGATCCCGCGCAGCAGGTGCCGGCCGTCGCGCACGACGTCCACGTCCTGGGTGTGCAGCAGCGGGCCGTCGAAGGACGGGTCCATGGGGCGGGTCTCCGTTCACGGTGCCGGTCAGGGGGCGGGGCGCCGCACCCGACCGGTCCGGCGCCGACCGTCCGTGTGCACCGTACAACCGTCGGCCGGAGCGGAGTCCGGCCGTCCGCAGAGTGGACCGGCCGGAACCCTGTTGTGCGAAGGGAGTTGGGAGGAACATGGTGCCCTTCAGTGGGGGACGAGGGGGAAACGTGATGGTCGCGGACGAGGAACGATCCGACAGCCTGCACGGGCTGGTCGAGCGGCAGGCCCGCCTCGCACCGCGGGCGGTGGCGGTGCGCTGCGGCGAGGCCGAGCTGACGTACGGCGAACTGGACGCCCGGGCGGACCGGCTGGCCGCCGCACTGGCCGGGCACGGGCTGGCGCCCGGCGGCCGGGCGGCGGTCGCGCTGGGTCGGGGAACCGAGGTGTACGTGGCGCTGCTGGCGGTGCTCAAGGCGGGCGCCGCGTTCGTGCCGCTGGAGCCGACCGCGCCGGACGCACTGCTGCGGCACGTGCTGGCCGACGCCGCGCCCGACCTGGTGGTCACCGAGGAGCGCCACCGGGTGCGGCTGGCGGACGCGGGCCGGGCCCGGCTGCTCTGTCTCGACGAACTGCCCCTGTCGGAGGCGGAGTTCGAGCGTCCCGAGGTCACCCCCGGCGACCTCGCCTGCGTCTTCTACACCTCCGGCTCCACCGGCCTGCCCATCGGCGCGATGGTCGAGCACCGCAACCTGCTGGCCGCGTACGCGGGTTGGCGCGAGGTGTACGGGCTGACGGCCGAGGACCGGATCCTGCAGACGGCGAGCCTGGAGTTCGACGTCTTCACCGCCGACTGGGTCCGGGCGCTGGGCACCGGCGCCACGCTGGTGGTCACCCCGTTCAACCTCACCCTGGACCGCACCGCCGACCTCGCCGCCCTGCCCGCGCTGGTCGCGGAGGAGCGGATCACCGTCCTGGAGCTGAACGTCCGCACCGCGCGCCGCCTCACCGCCCTGCTGGCCGCGAGCGGCGCCGCGATGCCGGGGGTGCGGCTGCTCACCGTCGGCGCCGAGAAGTGGTACCTGGACGAGCAGTTGGACCTGCAACAGCTGCTCGGCGGAGACACCCGGGTGCTGAACGTCTACGGCCTGGCCGAGGCCACCGTGGACAGCACCTGGTTCGAGGTGCGCGGCGCGGCCGCCGCCGAGGGCGCGGAGCGGGTCTCGCTGGTCGGCCGGCCCTTCCCCGGCACCCGGGTGTACGTACTGGGCCCGAACACCGCCCCGGTGGCGCCCGGGCGGGTCGGCGAGATCGCGATCGCGGGCTCCGGCCTGACCCGCGGCTACCTCGACCGGCCCGCGGACACCGCGCGCCGCTTCGTCCGGGCGAACTACGACCCGGACGGGCGGGTACTGCTCACCGGCGACCTCGGGCTGCTGCGGGCGGACGGCGTACTGGAGTTCGTCGGCCGGGCCGCGACCGTGGTCGGCCCGCTGAACGGGGACCGGGCAACCACGGTCACCACCCGGGTCAAGGCCGCGGCCCGCGCCGAGGGCGCGCTGCGCGCCCACCCGGCGGTGCGGGAGGCCGCCGTGGTCGAGGTGCAGCCCGCACCGGGGCGGCGGCTGCTGGTCGGCTACGCGGTGCCCGCACAGGGGGCGCCGGAGGGCGCTTCGGAGGGGGTGGACGGCTGGTCGCTCACCCAGTACCTGCTGGCGGAGCTCAAGGGCTTCTCCGCACCCGCCGCCGTGATCTGCGTCCCGGAGCTGCCGCGCACCCGCGCCGGAAAGCTGGACCGCGCCGCACTGCCGCTGCCGGCCCCGCCCGCGCACGCCGCGCCGCGCTCGGCCAAGTCGGGCGGCAGCCGGAAGGGCGGCGGCAAGGCCGGGGGCGGGGCGAACGGCACGGAGGCGACGAGCTGCCTGGCGCTGTTCATCACGGTGGTCGCCACCGTCCTCAGCCGGGCCCTCACCGACGACTTCTTCCCCGGCTCCACGGACCTCTCGGGAGTGCCCGGCACGTACCACTTCTGGTTCGGGCTCCTCTACTTCTGCGAGTGCGCCGCGTTCGGCGGCGGGCTGGCCTTCCTGCTCCTCGGCCTCCCCTCGGTGCTGCGCCAGGGCCGCTCGCTCCGGCTGTCGCTGCTCACCCACCTTTCGGTGTCCTGGCTGCTCGCCAACTGGTGGCTGCAGGACAACCTCTACCGGCTGACCGCGGCCACCGACTGGCCGCGCGAGACGACGATGGTCTACGTGTTCAACATTCCGCTGATGCTGGCCGCGGTGATCGTCGTGACCTTCCTGCTGAGCAAGCCGAAACCGAAGACGAAGCCGTAGGGCTCAGCCCAACGCAGCTCGACTCGGCTCGGCCCAACCCAACCCAGCCCGGCCAGCTCCGCCCGGCTCGGCTCAGCCCAGCGCCTCGAACATCCCGGTCAGCGCGTGGTTGGCCGCCTCGACCAGCGCCTGCGCGGCGTCCAGCGCCTCGCCGTCCGACCCGGCCAGGGCCAGGCCGACGACGGGCTCGGGGTCGTGGCAGGCGGTCGGGATCAGCGGCAGCAGGGTGACGTCGAGCCGGGCGCAGCGCGGGCGCAGCCGCTCCAGGTGGTCGTGCAGCGCCTCGGGGGCGAGCCGGGCGCCGAGCGGCATCGCGTCCATGGTGCGGACCAGATGGCCCGGGCCGCGCACCTGGTCGAGGCGCTCGCGCAGCATGAAGGCGATGGCGGGGCCGGTGAGCCGCAGGTTGATCTCGGTGGGGGCGAGCCGGCGCTGGCGGTCGGTGACGAAGTCGACGTCGTACCAGCCGCGGTAGCCGTCGGCGGCCAGCCGCTCCCCCACCGCGAGGGCGAAGGCGCGGGCCGTCTCGGCGGCGGCCCGCGGCACCGCGCCGGGGCCGACGGTGACGCCCTGGTAGCGGGTTCCGGCCACCTCCATCACGCCCGCCCCGACCGGGTGCACGGTACCGTCCGGGCCGATGACGGCGTCGTAGGTGAGGTCGCGAAGCCGGGCGGCCGGGCCCGGGTCCACGTACTCCTCCAACAGCAACTCTCCGTCCGGCGGCAGGATTTCGGAGCGCACCAGGTGGCGCAGCAGGGCGCCACCGCCGCCGGCGGCGAACAGTTCGGCGGGCTCGACCACGACGGTGCCGTAGCCGCCGACGCCGTGCGGGCTCTTCAGCACGGTGGTCAGGCCGCGGGCGGCGCGGACGGTCAGTCTGCGGACGGCCCGGCGGCGACCGCCCGGGCGCTCCTGCTGCGGCAGCACGACCCCGGGGTGTGCGGGCGCGAGCTGCGCGAACAGCCCGTGCGCGGCGGCCTTGGACTCGTAGCGATGGACGGCGGCCAGCCCGGGCCCCTCGCCCTGGGCCGCCGTGCGGCCCCAACTGACCACCGGACGGCCGGAGTCCGCGATCGACGCGGCCAGCGCCGGTCGCGCGGCGAGCGCTTCGGCGAGCGTCCGGTCGGACGCCACACCGCTGTGCACCTCGACCGGGCCCCACCTCAACTCCCGGCCCAGCCAGTCGGTCCACTCCCGGTCCACCTCGGCGGGCAGCACCAGCACCGCCGGCTCCGGGCTGTACCCGACGGCCAGGCAGGCGTAGTGGTGCGCCTGGCGCAGCCGCCGCACGCGCTGCTCGGCGTCCATCCCGGGCGCGAAGAACTGCGCGTTGAAGTCCGCGACGTTCCCGAGGTGCACCGCCGCCCGACCGCCGGTCCAGGCCCCCACCCATCCGTCCATGGAGCGAGAGCTTAGGGCGTCGGAGCGCCGACAGGCACCGCGCGCGCGGTAGTCGGCGGTCACGACGGCAGTGTGGACGGCTTGTTAAGTTCCGATCATTTTTGACCCGACAAGGACACAACTTGGCAAAGTTATGACCTTTCCTCTAGCTCAATCTGACTGATCGCCGTCAATCTCGGTCGCAGCTCTTTGCAGCCCCTTTCCCTGCAGCTACCCCCCACTGGAGCCAGAGTTGAGCCCCACCTCCCCCTCCCGTCGTGTCCGCACGGCCGGGGCGATAGCCGTCGTCGCCGCCCTCGCCGCCGTGGCCGTCCCCGCCACCACGGCCTCCGCCGCGCCCGCCACCCGCGAGGCGGCGATAGCCCAGGCCCGCGCCAACGTCACCCACAACTCCGGGGTGTTCGGCTACGGCGCGGGCCAGGACCTCGTCCTCAAGGACGTCGTCCTCGACGCCGACGGCGCCTCCCACGTCCGCTTCGACCGCACCTACCAGGGCCTCCCGGTGGTCGGCGGCGACCTGGTCGTCCACCAGGACGCCCGCGGCAGGCTCACGGACACCTCCCGGGCGGCCGCCCACGACGCCGCCGTGAAGTCCACCACCCCCAAGGTGCCCGCCCGGTCCGGCGCCGCGAACGCGCTCCCCGCCCCCGGCGTGCGGGACGCCGTCAGCACCCCCGAACTGGTCGTCTGGGCCGCCGACGGCACCCCTCGCCTGGCCTGGCGCACCGTCGTCGAGGGCACCGGCGAGCACGGCCAGCCGGCCGGCAAGGTGGTCGTCACCGACGCCACCACCGGCGAGCAGATCGAGTCCTACGACGCCGAGCACCAGGCCGCCGGCACCGGGAACTCCGAGTACACCGGCCAGGTCACCGTCGACACGACCCCGGCCAACGGCGGCTACACCCTCACCGACCCGGTCCGCGGCCACGTCACCAAGGACGCCGGCAACCTCTCCGCTAGCTCGGTCAAGGCCACCTCCGGCACCCCGTTCACCAGCACCACCAACGTGTGGGGCGACGGCAGGAAGTTCTCCACCGACCGCGCCACCGCCGCCGTCGACGCCCACGCCAACACCGCCTGGACGTACGACTACTACAAGAACGTGCACGGCCGGAACGGCATCAAGAACGACGGCAAGGGCGCGACCGTCTTCGTCCACGTCGGCACCAACTGGGACAACGCCCAGTGGTCCGACAGCTGTTTCTGCATGATGACCGGCGACGGCAACGGCAGCACCGACCCCGAGCAGGTCGACCTCGACACCATGGGCCACGAGATGACCCACGGCGTCACCAGCGCCACCGCCAACCTCCGCTACAGCGGCGAGTCCGGCGGCCTGAACGAGTCCACCAGCGACATCTTCGGCACCATGGTGGAGTGGTACGCCAACAACAAGATCGACACCGGCGACTACCTGTTCAGCGACCAGTCCACCCCGCCGTGGCTGCGCCGCTTCGACAAGCCCTCCCTGGACGGCAGTTCGGCCGACTGCTGGAGCAGCTCGGTCGGCAGGCTCGACGTCCACAACTCCTCAGGCGTCGGCAACCACTGGTTCTACCTCGCCAGCGAGGGCAGCGGCAGCAAGACCATCAACGGCGTCACCTACAACAGCCCCACCTGCAACAAGTCCACCGTCGGCGGCATCGGCAACCAGAAGGTCGCCAAGATCTGGTACCGCGCGCTGACCGTCTACATGACCTCCACCACCAACTACAAGGGCGCCCGCGCCGCCTCCCTCAACGCCGCCCGCGACCTCTACGGCGCCGGCAGCACCGAGTACAACGCGGTCGCCGCCGCGTGGAGCGCCGTCAGCGTCAACTAGCCCCGGTCCGGCCGATCTTGCCGGACCGGCTACCGGATCAGCCGTCGAACCCGACGTGCACGTGGTCGTGGTGGGTGTCGTCGGTGAAGAACCGGTTGCCGACGCCCGCGATCGCCACCGGCCCGCCCACGTTGTACGAACCGGCCGCCGCCGCGTCCCGCATGAAGGACTCGATCAGCTGCCGGGGCGTGGCCGGGTCCACCACCGCCCGGCCGTCGATCCGCCACACGTCGAAGGCCCGGCCCAGCGGATGGTCGCTGGGCCGGGCCGTCCCGAAGACGTCCAGGGGGTGGCCGGTGCGTACCACGCTCACCGACAGCGCGTACGGGCCGGCCAGCCGCAGCATCGCCGTCAGCACGGTGTCGTGGACGGTGCCGCTGCGCAGGTCGGCCGCCGCCTCCGGCGGCAGCTCGATCCTCGGCTCGGCCAGCACCCTGGCCACCGCCGGGGCGGGCGAGCCGGCGGCCGGGCCCGGGTCCCCCGGGTGCAGCGCGGTGACGGCCCAGCGCGGCTCGGCCCGGCTCAGCCGGACGTCCACCGTGATGCCGCCCGAGGCCACCGAGCCGTCCGGCTGCCTGGTCCACTGCCGGCAGACCACCAGCACGCTCGCCGAGTCGGCAAGGATCCCGCCGTACTGGGCGACGATCACCTCCAGGCTCGCCTCCGACGCCGCCGGGGCGAGCCTGCCCGCCTGGTCCGCCAGCCCGGGCGGCAGGCCCAGCGCCGCCACCCGGGCCCGGGCCGCCTCCACCCCCTGCCCGCCGGGCGGCCAGGCGCCGAGCGCGGCGACCAGCTCGACGGCGCGGCGCTTGACGTCGGGCTGGATCTCGCCGGGGCCGGGCTGCCAGAGCAGCGGATTGGGCAGCGGCGTAGGGGTCGGCGTCGGCGTTTCGGTGGGCGTGGCGGTCGGCACCTGGCTCCGGGAAGAACCCGAACTCGCCACGGCCGCACCGGGCTTGGCCCCGCTGGAACACCCGGCCACCCCCAGCAGCACCGCCGCCGCCCCCGCCCGCAGCACCCCGCGCCGGCCCGTGCCCCGGTCACCGTCCCCGGCCCCGTCCCGCCCTCCGCATCCGTCTCCGCGAGTCATGCGGTCAGTATGCGACCGGCGGCCCGGCCGGGCGCGGGCGTCAGCCCAGACGGCGGATCGGCTCACCCGCCAGGAAGGCCGCGATGTCCTCCACCGCCTCGCTGAAGTACCGCCGGTAGTTGTCCTGCGAGACGTATCCCAGGTGCGGGGTGGCCAGCAGCCGGGGCGCGCTGCGCAGCGGGTGGCCGGCGGGCAGCGGCTCGGTGTCGAAGACGTCCACGGCGGCGCCCGCGATCCGGCCGCCGGTGAGCGCGGCGAGCAGCGCGTCCTGGTCGACGATCGCCGCCCGGGAGGTGTTGACCAGGTAGGCCTCGGGCTTCATCAGGGCGAGTTCGGCGGCGCCGATCAGCCCGCGGGTGCCCGCGTCGGACGCCAGGTGGATCGACACGAAGTCGCTCTCCCCGAGCAGTTGCTCCTTCGTCCCGGCCCGGCGCACCCCCGCCTCGGCCGCCCGTTCGTCGGTCAGGCTGCGGCTCCAGGCGAGCACGTCCATGCCGAAGGCGAGCCCCACCCGGGCCACCGCGCCGCCGATCCGTCCGAGGCCGAGCAGCCCGAGCGTCCGTCCGTGCAGGTCGGCCCCGACGGTGCTCTGCCAGGGCCCGCCCTCGCGCAGCGCGGTGTTCTCCTGGACGATGCCGCGGGCCAGGCCGAGCAGCAGCGCCCAGGTCAGCTCGACCGGCGGGGTGCCGGAGCTGGCCGTGCCGCAGACCGTGACGCCGTGCGCCGCGGCGGCCTCGTGGTCGATCACCGAGTTGCGCATCCCGGAGGCGATCAGCAGCTTGAGCCGCGGCAGCCGGGCGAACAGCGTGGCGGGGAACGGCACCCGCTCGCGCAGGGTGACCACGATGTCGAACCCGGCGAGGGCGGCGGCCAGTTCCTCCTCCGAGCCGTGGTGCTCGCGGAAGGCCGTCACCTCCACCCGATCGGCCACCGGGGACCAGTCGGCGGAGCTGGTGGCGACGCCCTGGAAGTCGTCCAGGACGGCGCAGCGAAGCATCGGAAACGTCATGCCCGCAGCTTCCCAGACGGCGGCGGCCGGGTGGACCGGGCCCGTGGCGGTTGCCGGTCCGGACGACGGTCCGTGAGCGGGGCTGGGCCTTCAGCTGTCCGGGTTCAGCAGCGCCTCGGCGGTGGCCGTCCGGGCGTACAGCACCCAGCGGCCGGCGCGGTGGGCGCTGACCAGCCGGGCGTCCCGTAGGGCCGTCAGGTACTGGGAGACGGCCGAGGGGGACAGTCCGGTGCGCCGGGCGAGTTCGCCGGTCGAGGCGGGGGCGGCGAGTTCGGCGAGCAGCAGGGCGCGGGAGCGGCCGAGCACCGCCACGAGCGCCCGGGTGCCGGGTGAGGGGGCCGGCGCCGTCCACAGACCGCCGATCCCCCGGGCCGGGTAGGCGAGTTGCGGCGGGTCCGGCGGGGCGAGCCGGGTGTAGAGGGCGGGGCCGGTGAAGGCGGACGGGATCAGCAGCAGGCCAGGCCCGGCGGTGCCGCGCGGCAGCGGGCGGGAGCGACGGCTCAGTCGCAGGGCGCCGTCCGTCCAGCGCAGTTCCGTGTGCAGGTCGTTCAGCACCCGCTCGGCGCCGTGTTCGGCGGCCTGCCGGGCCCGGTGCAGCACGTCGGCGTCGAGCACCCCGCGGATCCGCGCCCAGTACGGCGCGAGGGCCAGCTCCCAGTACGCCTCGACGGCCTCGGCGAGCCGCGCCAGCCCGGCCCCGGGGTCGGCGTGCAGGGCCCGCAGCCGGGGGCCGAGGGCACCCTGGTCCGCGGCCAGCCGGTCCAGGTCACGCCGGACCTGCCCGGCGGGGGTGGCCCGGATCGCGGCGAGTTCACCGGCGAGGGTGGGGGCGGGGCCGTCCGGGGCCGGGTTGATGAAGTCGGGCACGTACCCGCTCGGCGGCACCACTTCGGCGAGCAGCCCGGACACCGCCGGGCCGAGCGTCGCCAGCCGGGGCCGCACCTGCTCCACCCAGGGCCCGTGAACGGCGTGCGGCAGCCCGGAGCGCAGCAGGCGCAGGCTCGGCCCGACCTCCCACATCGGTGCGACCGCGAACCGCATCCGTGCCAGGTCGCCCGCCGTGACCCGCAGTTCCGCCAAGGCCCGCCCCCGTGGATTCACACATGTCCGAATCAGTGGCGATCAGGCTAGTGCAGTGGCGATCATGACCGGCATGACCACCGACACCACCCCGACCGCCGACACCACCCCGACCGCCGCCGCCTCCGGCACCTGGCAGCTCGGCGACCGCGCCGTCCACCGGATCGGCTTCGGCACGATGCGCCTGCCCCAGACCGGACCGGCGCTGGTGCCCCACGCCGTGCCCCGCGATCGCGACCAGGCCCTGCGGGTGCTGCGCCGCGCGGTCGAGCTGGGCGTCAACCACATCGACACCGCCGCCTTCTACTTCTCCCCGCTGCGCTCCGCCAACGAGCTGGTCAACCGCGCCCTCGCGCCGTACGCCGACGACCTGGTGATCGCCACCAAGGTGGGCCCCGCCCGTGGCACCGACGGCCGGTGGAGCGACCACGCCCGCACCCCCGAGGCGCTGCGCGCCCAGGTCGAGGAGAACCTGCGCCAGCTCGGCCGCGACCACCTCGACCTGGTCAACCTGCGGATCCTCGGCACCGACTCGATCGCCGAACGCTTCGGCGCGCTCGCCGAGTTGGCGCAGGCCGGCCTGATCCGCCGGCTCGGTCTGTCCAACATCCACCCGCACCAGCTCGCCGAGGCCCAGGCCATCGCCCCGGTCAGCTGCGTGCAGAACCCGTACGGCATCGGCGCCCCGGCCTGCCAGGACGAACTACTGCGGCTCTGCGGGGAGCAGGGCATCGCCTTCGTCCCCTTCTACGCGATCGCCGGCGCCGGGCGGGAGGGCGGCGCCGGCGGGACGGAACCCGCCGAGGTCCGCACGGTGGCCGAGGCCCGCGGCATCAGCACCGCGCAGGTCCGGCTCGCCTGGACGCTGCACCGAGGCCCGCACGTCCTCGCCATTCCGGGCACCGGCGACGTGGCGCACCTGGAGGACAACATCGCGGCGGGCGCCGTGCGTCTGACGGCCGAGGAGCTCGCCCTGCTGGAGCGGGCCCACACCGGCTGACCCGGAACCACCGGCGGGCCCACCGGCGTCGCTCCGGGGAACCGTTCCCGACCCCGGAGCCCGCCCGTGCCCGCCACCGCAGCCGCCACCACAGCCACCGCGACCGCGACCGCGACCGCGACCCGCTACCTCTACCTCGCCCGGCACGGCGAGGCCACCCAGGACGGCCCGGACGGAGGCGGCCTCACCCCCGCCGGCCGCCGCCAGGCCGCGCTGCTCGGCCGCCGGCTGGCCTCCCGCCCCATCACGGCCGTCCATCACGGGCCGCTGCCCCGGGCCGCCGAGACCGCGCGGCTGGTCGGGGAGCGGCTCGACGGGGCGACGGTGTCGGCCTGCGCGGAGGCCGGCGACTTCGTCCCGTACGTCCCGGCTGCCGACGAACTCCCCGCCGACAGCGCCGAGTTCCTGCTGCGCTTCCTGGCCGGCGCCTCCCCCGAGGAGCGCGCCGCCGGCCCGGAACTGGCCCGCCGGGCCGTCGACCGCTTCACCGGTCCGGCGCCGGGCACCGAGGTGCGGCACGAACTGGTCGTCACCCACGCCTTCCTGATCGGCTGGCTGGTCCGCCACGCCCTGGACGCCCCGGCCTGGCGCTGGCTCGGCCTCAACGCCGCCAACGCGGCCCTCACCGTCCTACGCTTCGCCCCGGGCCGCCCATCGGCCGTCCTGGTCCTCAACGACCAGACCCACCTGCCCGAGGAGCTCCGCTGGACGGGCTTCCCGCTCGAACTGCGACTCTGAGCGGCCGACGGAGTGCCGGCGCCGGAAGTCGGCCCGCCCGACTTCCGGCGCGACCGGCGGGCGACAAGCGGCGACCGGCGACCGGCTACCGCTGGGCGGCGGCCTGGTACAGATGGCGGCTCACATCGCCGACCAGGGTGATCCTGACCCGCCGTTCCGCGAACCGCCAACGGCCGTCGACGCGTTCGAAGCGGTCCTGGTAGCGCCCGGCGGCGACGGGCTGCAGCGGTAGCTCGGGCAGGGCCTGCAGCACGGTGACGTACGAGCGCGCGGCCGCCGTCCCCGCCTGCTCGTCCACCTCGACGGCGAGGTTGCTGACCACGTGCTGGGTGCGCGGCGTGCCGTCCACGTAGACGATCACCGTGTCCCGGAACATCCGCTCGATCGCCTCGCGCCCGCGCACCGGCCCGCCGCTGCCGGTGAAGACGGCGTCGGCGAGCAGCTCGCCCAGCCCCGCGAAGTCCCCGTCGTCCACCAGCTCGGCGTAGCGCGCGATCAGGTTCCCGATCGCCTGGTGCCCCGCCGCCCGCTCCCCTGGCGCACCGTTCGCCATCGACACAACTCCCCCTCGTGCAGTCATCCGAGCCCTCCCCGGCGGGCGCCGACGACCGCCGACGACCGCCGTCGGGCCCGACGGGCCCGACGGGCTCATGATCCGGATCGTCCCTCTGCCGGGCGGTGCTGTCAAAGCGGGTCGGACCGGCCCTACCGCGGGCGTTCCAGGACCAGTTCGGTCCAGCTCACGTCCTGGCGTCCGTGCAGGTCGAGGCGTTCGCCGCGGTGGAGCAGCCGCAGGCCGTGGGTCTCGGCCAGGGTGACGGTGGGCTCGGCCGGGAGGTCGAACATCCGGCGACCGGGCGGGACCGGCCCGTGCCGCAGGGTGAGGGCGAGCCGACCGCCGGGGGCCAGCAGCCGGGCCACGGCGGCCATCGCGGGCGGGCGCTCGGCGGGGGCGAGGTGCATCCACACCGCGGTGATCAGGACGAGGTCGAAGCGCTCGCCCTCCGCGCTCAGGCCGGGCAGGGCGGGCAGCGCGTCGGCGACCCACCGTACGCCGGAGTCGGCATGCAGCCCTCCGCCGAGGGCGCGCAGTTGGGGTGTCGGCTCGGCCGCCACCACCCGGTGGCCCAGCGCCGCGAGGGCGGCAGCGTCGCGGCCGGTGCCGGCGCCGATGTCCAGGACGGCGGCGGGTGGGGCCGGGTAGAGGTGCAGCAGTGCGCGGTGGACCTCGGTGTAGTCCACGCTCTCGTACTGGACGGCGAGTTGTGCCGCCGCCTCGCCGTACCCGGCCGTGCCCGCCGGGGCGCTCACGCCGCCTCCCGGACGACCACCGCGTCACCGGCGGCGGCCGCGCCCGCGAAGAAGTCCCGCAGGTCTCGCAGGTCGTTGACGACCCGGCTGGCCCAGGACTCCGACCAGGGCGGCGCGGAGTCGAGTTGGGCGACCCTGCGGGCGAGCACCGTGTGCTGCTGGCGGACGAGTTCGCCGAGCGCGGAGTCCCGCAGGAAGGTGAAGGCGGCGGCGACCTGTTCGGGGCGCAGCACCAGCATCTCGTCTCCGTTCTCGCGGTGGGCGCCTGCGTAGACGGGCAGCCGGGCGGCCGGGTCGGGGTGCAGGCCGTTCTCGGTGAGCGCGAGTTCCATCAGGACGGCGGTCTGCCGCACGCCGAGGGCGAGTCCGGCTTCGACCAGCCGGTCGTAGTCGACGTCGCGGCTCCGGGGCACCAGTTCGCCGAGTTCCTCGGCTGAACAGGCGTCCACGGCCTGACCCGGCAGGCGACGCCAGAAGTGATCCACGCTCACCCGGAAAGCGTAGCGAACAGCGGGCCCGGCGATCGGTGACCGCGGGCCCGTCTCAGCATTCGGGCTGCGTCAGGATCCGAAGGGCGGGCTTCAGGCCTCGCCGGGGTGCCAGGCCGGCCATTCCCAGGGGCGGTCGGCCCAGTGCACCTTGGCGGGGTCACGCGGGTCGAGGCCGGGGAAGAGCTGCTGGATGCGGGGTTCGAACTCCTCGGGGGCGAGCGGCTCCCAGCCGTGGCCCTCGAAGTGGACGAGGCGGTAGCGGCTGTCGGTCCGGAACTCGGCGATCTCGACCGGGTGTGCGGACGTGCTGGTGTTATCCATGACCCCCAGCATGTGGCGCGACGGCAATCAGCGCCCGCTCAGACCCCTCTTCCGGGTCATGTCCCGGCGTCGGCGCGCTCGTTGAGCACGGAAAGGTACGGCGGGGGCGGTGCTGGAAGGACGATCACATGACTGGGCAGCCCACCGGAGAGCAGTGGCAATGGCCGTCGAACGCCTGGCAGCCCCCTCCGGTCCCCGTTCCGGCGCAGGCCGGGCCGCCTCCGCTGGGGCCGGATCCGGGGCCGGGCCAGGGCCCGCGGCGCCGTTCGCGGAAGGTCTGGGCGGTGACGGCGGGCGGGACGCTGGTGCTGCTGGCCGCGGTGCTGGTGATGTGCGGGCCGGGTTCCGGCGATGACCTCCGGGTGGTGGCGGTGCCGGGGGCCTCGCCGACGGCGTCCCCCTCGGACCTGCTGCCGGTCGTCCCGCCGGGCGGCACGCCCTCGCCCTCTCCGGGACCGTCGCCCGCGCCGTGGGGCGCCCTGCCGGTCGGCGGTACTCCGGCCGCGGCCTCCGGAGCGGCGGCCTCCGGCGGGGCGGAGCAGGCCGAAGCCCAGCACGCCTCGCCCGGGGCGCACCCCAAACCGGGGCGCGGCTCGCACCCGGGTGCGAGCGGACGCCCGACCCCGAGCGCGGGCCCGGGCGCGCCGGGGATCCCCTCGCTCGGCCCGGGCACGATCTGCGACCAGGCCGAGCGGGTCGGCCGCTGGCCGGCCGGTTCGGAGCAGGCCCGGATCTGCCGCGGCGTGTACGGCTGACCCGCACCAGGGGCCGCCGCGCGCCGGGAGCGGCCCCACGGCGTACCCCGCACGGCCCCACGGCGTACCCCGCACCGGCCTCACGACGTGCCCAGCAGCCCCTTGTCCAGCCGGGGCGCCAGCACCCGGGCCAGGGTGTCCGTGATGTGCCCGGTGTCCCGGTAGAGCACCACGCCCTCCAGGACGGCCGGGCAGTCCGGCCCGCTGCCCGGGCAGAGAACCGGCCCGAGGTCGAGGGTCCGGACGCCGTAGCGGGCCGCGAGGCCGCCGTCGAGCAGCGGGTCGGGCTCGAAGGCGGTCTCCCGGGGGAAGAAGCAGGCGTCGGAGCGGCCGTCGGAGGCGGCCAGGCAGGTGGGGATGTCCTTGCCCGGCATCGGGGTGTCGCCGAGGTAGGCGAGCGGGGCGCCGATCGCGGTCAGCCGGTCCAGGGTGCGGGTCCAGCCGGCGGTGCGCTCCTCCTGGCTGCCGTAGCGGTTGAGACCGGCCATCAGGACCAGCCGGGGCTTGGGCCCGGAGGTGAGGCGGGTGAGGGTGTTCTCGCGCCAGCGGTCGCATTCGTCGTAGGTGCGGCCGAGGACGTCGTTGCGCACGGTCAGGGTGGCCAGCGGGCAGCCCGGCTTGACCAGCACCTCCAGCGCCCAGTGCCGCTGTTCGGCCAGTTCGAGCCCGGCGGAGATCCACTGTCCGGCGTGCGAGTCGCCGAGCAGCACGATCCGGTCGGGACTGTCCTGGTTGCCGAACAGGCAGCGCGGGCTGGCGTCGGCGTTGAGCGGGATCTCGCAGCCCTTGCCGGGCGGGAAGTCCTCCCGGGCGCGGGCGAGCGAGGGGGTGAGGCCGAGCACCCGGGTGCCGGGGGCGAGCAGGGCGGGTCCGTCCACGGCTCCGGCGGGGGCGGCGGCCGGGGTGTCCGCGGTGCCGCCGAGCGCGCGGACGGTGCCGCCGCCGAGGGTGAGGGCGGCGATCAGCGGGATGACCAGGGCGCTGGCGCCGACGGCGAGGCCGCGCCGGGGCGCCGGGCTGCTGCCGTACCGCAGCGGCTGCTCGACCAGGCGCAGGGTGAGCCAGGCGGGCAGGGCGCTGGCGGCGGTCAGGGCGAGCAGCACCGTCCAGGGCAGCTGGCCGTACCGGGCCTGGGCGATGGTGAGCACCGGCCAGTGCCACAGGTACCAGGCGTACGAGAGGCGGCCGGCGGCGCGCAGCGGGCGGGTGGCGAGCAGTCCGCGGACCGCGCGGTCGGCGGGGGCGGCGAGCAGCAGGGCGGCGGCGCCCAGGACGGGCAGCAGGGCGGCCGCGCCGGGGAAGGGCGTGTTGCGGTCGAACAGCAGGACCGCCGCGAGGACGGCCGCCAGGCCCGCCCAGCCGAGCAGGCGCAGCGCCCCGGTCAGGGCGCGCCCGGGGGTGCGGGCGGCGAGGGCGCTGCCGAGCAGGGCGGCGCAGGCGCCGGCCGCGAACTCCCAGAGCCGGCTGCCGGTGGAGAAGTAGGCGAGCGGCGCGGAGGTGGCCGTCCAGCGCAGGCAGAGGGCCAGGGAGGTGCCGCCGATGGCGAGGGTGGCGAGGGTGATCGCCAGGGTGCGGCGGCGGCCGTGCAGGTAGCGGGCGAGGCCGACCAGCAGGACGCCCCAGAGCAGGTAGAACTGGTTCTCCACGCCGAGGGACCAGAAGTGCTGGAGCGGGCTGGGGTCGCGTTCGGCGGCCAGGTAGTCGGTCTGTTGGCCGACGAAGCGCCAGTTGGCGAACTGGCCGGCGGCGGCGATGAGGTCGCGGGCGAGGTCGGTGCCGCGCAGCGGGTCGAGCAGGGCGCCGCCGGCGGCCGCGGTGGCGACCAGCACGGTTGCGGCGGCGGGCAGGATGCGCCGGGCCCGGCGGGCGGCGAAGTCCCACAGGCCGATCGGGCGGCCGGTGAGCAACCCGGTGATCAGGAAGCCGGAGATGACGAAGAAGACGTCGACGCCGACGAAGCCGCCGGCGGGGCCGGGGACGGCGGCGTGGAAGGCGAGTACGGAGAGCACGGCGATGCCGCGAAGCCCCTCGATGTCGGGGCGGAAGGCGGTGCGCCGGCGGGGTTCGCCGGTCTGCGCCACCTCGGCGGTGCCGGAGGCGGAGGTCCGGTCGGTTCCGGCGGCGACGGCCTGCCGGTCCAACCGGACGGCTCCGGGCAGCAGTTCGGCGGAAGGGGACGTGGAAGACTTCGGTGGTACGGCCGTTGACACGGCGGTGCTCCTTGCTGGGCTGGCAGCGGTGGTCGGGCCGGCCGGCCGGGCCGATGGGGCGGCCGGGCGGCGGGGTCCGCGCCGGTGGGGCGACGCGCAAGGAAACGCAGCGTTGGACAGTGGGTCGGGTTCTGGAGTGCCGGCTCTTGGAAGGCCGGTTCCAGGGGCCCGTTCCGGAAGGTCGGGCTTCAGAAGATCAGCGGATCGGCCCAGCCGGAGGCGAGCACCCCGCACAGCAGCAGCACGGCGGTGAGGGCGACGGCCTCCGCCTGCCCGAAGCCGAGGTCGGAGCGGCGCCGCACCGGCGCGGCGACCTCGCCGCCCTTGCCCCCGGCCCCGCCGAGCAGCGGCCACAGCGCCCTGATCAGCGGGATCATGCTGTACGCGGTGAGCCCGAGCAGCGCGGTGAGCGCCCAGAAGGGCCGCCAGCCGTACTCCAGCGCGGCGCGCACCAGTCCCACCCCGCCGGCCAGGACGACGAAGCCGAGCCAGCCGACCCCGAGCCGGGCGACGCTTCGGGCCAGGGACGTCCCGCCGGAGACGGCGCCGGTGGGCACCCAGTCGGCGGAGCGGCGGCGCAGCGCGTGGGCGATGGCGATCACGTGGCAGAGCCCGCCCAGGAGTTGGACCCGGGTGACCTCGAAGCGCCAGCGGGTGCGGGACATCGCGGGCAGCAGGACGAGGGCGACCCAGATCGGCGGCAGGAAGGGCAGCACCTGCCAGGGCTGGATCTGCTCGGGGGCGAAGAACAGCATGATCAGCGCGGGCAGCGGCACGGCGAACACGTTCACCGCGCTGGTGAGGTAGCCGAGGATGCCGTTCCAGAAGCAGAGCCGGGCCGACCGCGGGAGCGGTCCCCGGCGGAAGTCCGGGTCACGGACGAGGGCCAGGGAGCCGAGGCACCAGCGGTACTGCTGGCTGATGAAGGCGGGAAGGCCGGTGGGCGACATCCCCTTGGCGACCAGCGCGGGGACGTAGCGGGTGCTCCAGCCGGCGCGGGCGAGGGCGAGGCCGGTGTAGAGGTCCTCGCTGTGGTCGATCTCGGCGAAGCCGCCGATCCGTTGCAGGGCGGCGCGTCGGTAGAGCGCGTTGGTGCCGCAGCAGACGGTGCCGTCCTGGGCGTCCCGGGAGGGCTGGATCCAGCGGTAGAAGATCTCCTGGGTCGCTCCCGCGGCGCGTTCGAGCCAGGACATGTCGGCGTCGGTGTCGAAGCACTGCGGGCTCTGCACGATGCCGACCCCGGGGTTGTCGAGGTAGGGCACCAGGTGGTGCAGGAAGTCGGGGCGGGGGCAGAAGTCGGCGTCGAGCACGGCGACGATCTCGCCGTCGCCCTCGGCCAGGCCGTGGTTGAGGTTGCCGGCCTTCTTGAACCGGCCGCGGTCGGGGCGGGCGCGGTACTGGAAGCCGTAGGAGCGGGCGAGTTCGCGCACCTCGGGGCGGTCGGCGTCGTCGAGGACCAGGACGGTGAGCTCGCCGGGCCACTGGACGGCGGCGGTGTGCCGGTAGGCGTTGTCCAGGACGGCCAGTGGTTCGCCGGCGGTCGGCAGCAGCAGGTCCACGCTCGGGTGGCGGGCGGGGTTCCAGGCGCGCAGCAGCAGGTCGTGCGAGTCACGGGTGAAGCGGCGGGCGCGCTGACCGTCGGTGAGCGAGAGCAGCCAGGTGACGGCGTTGAGCACGGTGAGCGCCAGGAACGGCCAGAGCAGCGGCTTGCTCAGCGCGAACAGGCCGAGGGTGGCGGTGGCTCCCGCGTAGGAGAGGGTGGCGCAGAGCAGCACCCAGCGGCGCTGCGGGCCGAAGTACCAGTAGAGCTCCTGGTCGTCGGGCGGGCTGGGGAGTCGGAGGTCGGGGTCCGCGGGTGTCCGGCGCGGACCGGTGGCGGGTGCGGGCATGGCGGTGCCATGGAGTACGGGCATGCGGAGAAGGCCCCCCTGGGCATCGGACGGAACTTTGCCGTTCGACCACAGCCTCTCATATTGGTCTGGACCAATCATGAACGAGGTATGACATCTCCGCATCGCCCCAGCTCAGCGACTTGAAGTTGCGTCAGACTGACGCCGGACCGTCGAACGATCAGTTCACCGACCCTCCAGGCGCCTCCCTCAGACCGCCTTCAGCTCCTTGATCAGCCGCTCGAAGCGGAGATCCGGCCGACGCGGGATTCCGAACCGCTCGTCCCCGTACGGGAAGGGGCTGTACTCGCCGGTCCGGCGGAAGCCGCGCCGCTCGTACCAGGCGATCAGCTCCGAGCGCTGCTCGATCACCGTCATCTCCATCACGCCGACGCCCCACTCCTCGCCCGCCAGTCGCTCCGCCCGGGCCAGCACCGCCCGGCCGATCCCGCCGCCCTGCAGGCCGGGCCGGACCGAGAACATCCCGAAGTAGGCGCGGTCGCCGCGCCGTTCCAGCTGGCAGCAGGCGAGCAGTTCGCCGTCCCGCTCGGCCAGCAGCACCAGGCCGTCGGCGTGACCGACGGCCTCCGCCACGGCCTCGGCGTCGGTCCGCTGCCCGCCCAGCAGGTCCGCCTCGCTGGTCCAGCCGGCCTTGCTGGTCTCGCCCCGGTAGGCGGACTCGACCAGCGCGACCAGGGCCGGGACGTCGGCGAGGGTCGCGGTGCGGAAGTCGGGCTCCCCGCTGGGCTCGGCAGCGGGCCCGGTGGCGGGCCCGGTGGTGGGCCCGGTGGTGGGCCCGGTGGTGGGCCCGGTGGTGGGCCCGGTGGTGGGCCCGGTGGTGGTCTCGGACATGGTGGTTCCTCCTCGGCAGACCTCGGCGGACGTCGGAAGACGTCGACTTCCGGGGCATGCTGCCACAGCACACGGCGGGCCGATCGATCCGGCCCGGAGCGTGGCCGGTCGAAACCGGAAGCCGGAAGCCGGAAGCCGACCAGGTGGCCCTCGCCGATCAGCCGCACCACTGCAGGGCCCAGCGCCAACCGCCGCCGCGACAGGCCCGCTCACACCGCGCTGAACGGAACGGGCCAGCGGCGCATGTGCGTGGGCAGGGTCAGTAGCGAGTCTCCGAGGCCGTACATCAAGTCCTCCGCCGACAGCAGACCGGCCGCCTCCCGCTGCGTCTCGGTGAGGAGACCGACCGCCAGCGGAGTGCGTCCGGCCAGGAACGTGGCGATCAGATCCGGGTGGTCGAGCATCAGATGGACGTCACGTTCCGCCCGGGCGTCCTTGACCGTGATGAACCCCGGCCCCCGCCGGAAGTAGCACAGCCCGTACCGGAACGCCTCCTCCCAGGCTCGCCGGCGGTCGGCCGTGAGCCCGGCGATCCTGCGCGGCGGCCAGAGGTGGCGCAGCGGCGCGGTATCGAGTTCGCTGCCGCCGGTGGCCGTCCACCGGACCGCCACGCCCTCCTCCAGGCAGACCCGCAGGAACGCCAGGAATGCCAGGGTGGCACCTGGGTCCCCGCCGAGGTCGACCTCGTCGCGCACGAGGATGGCACCGCGCTCCACCGTGGCGCCGTGGCCGGGGTCGTGTCTCCGCAACAGCTCTGCCGCCCGGTCACCGAACACCGCCGTCACGCGTTTCCCTCCCACGACTCCGGGAAGACGCGCGCCGGGAGGTCCCGCACCGCCAGTGCCACGGCGTCCTCCCCGTCGCGATAGACGAGCCCGAGTCCCGCCAGGCGCACCAGCGCCGCGGCCACCTCCTCCTCCGACGCCCGCCATCCCCGCTCGGCGAGCGCCCGGTGCACGGACCGCGGGGTACGGACCCGCTCGGTGAGCCGGTACACGGCAGCGTCCAGACCGCGCAGTAGGTGGTCGCGCGCCGACCAGCCGTGCCTGCGGTCGGCGATCCGCACCTCGCCGTCGGCGTCGGCCACCACCACCAGGGACGAGGCGGCGTGGGCGGCCTGCCACGCCTCGACCGCTCGGTGGAGCCGTGCCTCGACCTCGCCCCGGATCCCCTGCGGCGGTGTGTCGAACAGGTAGACCAGGTCCGCCAGTTCCTCCGGAGGCAGATCGTAGATGTGGTCGTACACGCGGGACGGGGTCCGCTCGGCGAACCCCAGCTCCGGGCGTTCGAAATTCGGGCTGAATCGTTCCAGCGCTATGCGTATCGTGCCGCCCGGCGGCTGGAGGTGCACCAGCGCGGGCATCTGGTCGATCACGGCCCGGTAGTCCGCGTCGCGTTCCCCGGGGAAGCCGTAGAGGTAGTTCCAACTCACCGTCAGGCCGCGGTCGTGGCAGTCGCGTAGCAGGCGCACGTTCCGGGCACCGCCGACGCCCTTGTCCATGAGGTCGAGCACCCGGGCGTTGAGGCTCTCGATGCCCGGCTGGATGTGCACCACCCCGGCTGCCGCGAGCAGGTCGAGCTGGTCGGGGCGGAGATTGGACTTGACCTCGTAGTGCACCCGCAGGTCCCAGCCACTGGCGGCCATCCGCGGCAGCAGGTCACCGAAGTAGCCCATGTCCATGATGTTGTCCACCATCACCAGGTCCAGGATGCGGTGGCGCTCGACCAGGTCGGACACCTCCTGCCACACGGCGTCGGCGTCCTTGCTGCGGAAGGCGATGGCCGAGCCGTTGAGCCCGCAGAAGGTGCAGTGGTGCTTCTCCCCCCACCAGCAGCCGCGCGCTCCCTCGACTGCGAGCTTGGGCTCCACGAAGGTGCGCGTCGGCGATGCCTCCAGGGCGCGCTGCCAGTCGGTGTAGTCGGGGGCGGGGATCAGGCCGGGCGGGACCTGCGCGGCGCTCTCGGGGTTCGCCACCGGCCGGTCGCCGTCCCACCAGCACAACCCTGGAACGTCGAGCGGCCGGGTGGCCGCGGCGACGTGGCCCAGCAGCGCCGGGAAGGCCAGTTCGCCCTCGCCCCGGACTGCGAAGTCGACGAAGCGGTGGTTGCGGTGCAGTGCCGCGCCCATCGGTCCGTCGCAGTTCGCTCCGCCCATGACGGTCCGCACGTCGGGGCGCCGCTGCTTGAGCAGCCGGGCGACCGCGAGGCTCGGCACGTTCTGCATGAACGTGGTGGTGAACCCCACGACGTCCGGGTCCGCGCTCAGGATCTCGTCGACGACCTGCTCGACGAAGGGGCGCGCGAAGGGGCGCATCCTGCGCACCACCTCGATGTCGACGCCACTGGCCTTGGCGTAGTGGTCGAGCTCGAACTCGCGCCAGTGGTCGTCGTCGTAGAGCACCCCGGCGAACACCCAGTCCCCCAGCCCGTGGTGCAGGCCGGTCTCCGCGACGTGCGTGTAGTCGTGCGGGGTGAGGTCCCCACCGCTCTCGGCGAGCAGGAACGCGGCCCAGTCCATCGCCGCGTGCACCTCGGAGACCTCGGCTTCCGGCCGGGTCAGTGCCACGCGGCGGCGCAGGATGCCGATCGCCAGCGAGGGCAGCTCCAGCAGCTGCCACGGCATCGACACCAGGCTCAGCCTCAAACTCCGCTCCCGCGTCGGGTCGGGACCCCGCAGTGGGTGGGGCCCCGACCGTCGAACAGTCTGTCCTGGCTTCGGCTCAGTTCTCCCGGTCGGCGGACGAATCGACCCGGGACGGGGGAGCATCGATCCGGTAGGCCGGTGGGGCGTCGATCCGGTACACCGGCGGCGCGTCGATCCGCGGAGTCGAGTTCGAAGCCCCGCTGCTCATCACGGTCTTGGTGATCTGCATCGTGGTCACCTCCTCTCCTACGGGCAGTGGCGCGCGACGACCCGGACGTTCACTCGCTTCCGGGCTCGCACGCCAAGTCACTTTAATCGGCAAATGGTTACTGGTGAATAGCCGCGCAGGGGGACGACCGATGCGGGTACAGCACGGTTCTGTACGGGTCTCGCGCGGGCGGGCCTCGAAGACGGGTGCCGTCGCGGGCGCCGATGAGGCGATCCCCCTACCCTGGCGCCGAGCTCGCCGGCGACGACCGGCTGAGCGCCCTCGCGCTCGGCTGATCCGGTGATCCGGCAAAGCGGTCCGCCGGCGGCTCCCCGCGGGCCGGGGAGCCGCTCAGGGCGTGTCTGACAGTTCGCGTCGGATCAGCGCGCGGCGTCGGGGTGCGTGCATCGCAAGGCGGAGGAGGGAGTCCGTGCGGTGGGGGCACCTCCCGGTCGAAGGCCGGGGGCCGTCGGCGACCGGCGACCACGCGGCGAGGCGCGTGCCCCGGCGTCGCGCGCCCGGCGGGAATCGTCGGACACGCCCTACGGCCGGTCGGTCAGCTCCGGCGCGAACACCGTGCCCAGCGGCTCCGGCCCCACGTACTGCTGGCAGTTGCACTGCCCGGGCTCGAAGCTCACCGGGCGGCGGTCGGCGTCCCAGGCGGTGGGCGTCTCGACCACCTCGTGGCAGCGGCCCTGCCGGTCGTGCTTGGCCAGGTGGTGGGTGCAGCCGCAGACCGGCTCGGGCGGCCGGTGGGCCTCCTCCAGGGCGAGGCGCTGCTGGTGCTGGGCGTCGAGCAGTTCGAGCTTGCGCTCGTGCCGGTCCTTGATGTCCCGGCGCACCCGGTTGACGATGTTCCCGCCCCCGTACAGGACGGCGGGCGCCAGCCACCACAGGTCCCACAACGAGCTCATCGACGTCCCCCCAGCCTGCCGTTCTTCCGGACCAGATCATACGGCCGACCAGCGGGTACGGTGCCCGCGCGGCTGGCGCCGCCGTCCGGCTCAGCGGATGATCGGCAGCACCGGCGCCGAACTGCGGCCCGCCGCCGCTTCGATGAAGGTCACCGGGTCGGTGGCCTCGGCCAGCAGCGCACGGGTGAAGTGCAGCGCTCCCTCGGCCGGGGCCGGGCCGCCGACCGCCGCGATCAGGTCGAGCAGGTGGACGGTCGCCTCCATCAGCGCGACCTCGCCGAGCGCCCCCACCGTCACGGGCCCGAGCAGCGGGTGCGTCACCACCGTGTCGGACGCGAGGTCCGCGATGCCGGCCAGGGCGGCCGGCCCCTCGGCGCCGAACCGGGCGATCAGCGCTGCCGGTTCGATCGCCTTCGCGGCCTCCTTGGCCAACTCGGCGACCTGGCCGGCGGCGGTGTGGGCGAGCCCGCCCGGCTGGTTGAACGTCCGCAGGATGTCCGCCCCGCTGGTCAGCCCGGCCGGGCCGTCGACCACGATGGCGCGCAACCCGGCGAACTGCTCCGGTACCGGCGCCACATGGGCGTAGAGGTCCCGCACCGTCCACTCGGTCAGCCGGGTGGGCCGGTCCCAGTCCGCCGCGCTCAGGGCCGCTCCGCGTTCCGCCCAGGACGACCAGGCCTCGGCCAACATCTCGTTGACGCTGGTGTTCTGACTGCCCATCGTCTCCTCCTCGAACCACCGTTCACCGGAACACCCCCACGGTACCTTCCACCCCGGGAAAAACCCCTTGCACCCCTGCGGTCCGGCCGCCACCATCGGCCCATGACCTACGCCTCCGCCCGCCCGCTGCCCCTGACCGCCACCGCCCGCCCGGCCGCCGTCCAGCAGCAGCCCGGCCGCACCCGGAGGCGCGACCGCGCCCGCGGATGAGGGCCGCGCTGCTCGCGGGGCTGCTCGCCGGGTACGGCGTGGCCGTCCCGGTGGGGGCCGTCGGGGCCTACCTGGTGGCGCTCACCGCGCGGAGCTCACTGCGCACGGGGGCCTGCGCCGCCCTCGGCGTGGCCACCGCGGACGGGCTGTACGCGCTGCTCGCGGCCGTCGGTGGCGGCGGCCTCGCGCCGCTGCTGGCGCCGGCGGCCGGTCCGCTGCGGATCGCCTCGGCCGTGGTGCTGCTCGCCCTGGCCGTCCGCACCGCCGTCACCGCCCTGCGTGCCCGACGCTCCCCGGGCACCCCGGGCACCCTGACGGCGCCGACCCCGCCCGGCCCGGTGCGCGCCTTCCTGACCATGCTGGGGATCACCCTGCTCAACCCGCTCACCGTGCTCTACTTCGCCGCCCTGATCCTGGGCGGCGACGGCCGGGCCGGCGACACCTCGGGCCCGCTCGCCCGGGCGGTGTTCACCCTCGCCGTCTTCGCCGCCTCCGCGAGCTGGCAGCTGCTGCTCGCCTCCGGCGGCGCCCTGCTGGGCCGGTCCCTGACCGGTGCCCGCGGCCGGCTGTACACCGCCCTCGGCTCGGCCGCCCTGGTCGGCGGGCTCGCCCTGCGGCTGCTGCTGGGGTGACCTCGGCGGCAGCCGACGGTGGCGAGCCGGTTCGGTTCGGTCGGTCAGTTCGTTCGGTTCGTTCGGTTCGTTCGGTTCGGTCAGATCCTGGCGCCGAGCATCCGCAGCACCAACTCGCCGTAGCGGCGGCCGAGTTCCTCCGGGGTCTCGGAGGAGCGCTCGGTGTACCAGCGGGAGACGTCGATACCCAGCGAGGTGACCGCGCGGGCCGCCGTGCGCACCTCGGAGACCTGGAACTCCCCGGCCGCCGCGCCCGCCTCGATCAGGGTGCTGACCTCGCGCTCGATGTCCAGGCGCAGCGCGGCGACCAGTGCGTAGTCGTCCTCGGGCAGGGCGTGCAGTTCGTAGTTGACCACCCGGCCGACGGTCCGGGCCCGGGCGTGCCAAGCGGTGAACTGCTCGACCAGTCGCCGCATCCGCTCCGCCGGGCCGCCGCCCCCGGCCGCCGCCTCCCGCACCAGGGTGAGGGTGGCGGCGTGCCCGGCCCGGCTGATCTCGGCGAGCAGGGCGGCCTTGGACTGGTAGTGGATGTACAGCGCGGCGGGGCTCATCCCGGCCGCGGTGGCGATGTCCCGGGTGGTGGTGGCGTGGAAGCCGCGCTCCGCGAACGACTCGACAGCCGCCTGGAGCAGCCGGTACGCCGCCTCGGGGCGGGTGTCGGCGCCGGGCAGGGTCGGCCAGAGGTCGGCGATGGGCGTGCTGGTCATGGCGTCATCCTCGCAGAGAACTCGTACAGGCTTTCCCGTCGGCCGTCCGGCGTCGGGGCGGGGGCGGGGGCCGGTCGGACTGTTGACAGGCTCCCCCACCGACACCATGCTGAGCAAGCGCTTAGTCAGCAACCCCGGACTGATCAGCGGACCCGGGTTGATCAGCGAACCCCAGACCGTCAGCAATCCAGAGCAGGGCAGACCGGAAAGGCAGGACCCTCCGTGGTGCACTCCTTCAAGGGCCGGGTGGCCGTCGTGACCGGATCGAGCCGCGGCATCGGCCTCGGCATCGCCCGGGAACTCGTCGACCGAGGCGCCAAGGTCTGCCTCACCGCCCGCAACCCCGAGCCGCTCGCCGAGGCCGTCCGCGACCTGGGCGGCCCGGACAACGCGATCGCCGTCGCGGGCAAGGCCGACGACCCGGCCCACCAGGAGGAGGCGGTCACCCGCACCCTGGAGGCCTTCGGACGGCTCGACCACCTGGTCAACAACACCGGCATCAACCCGGTGTACGGGCCGGTCCTGGAGACCGACGAGGCCGCCGCCGCCAAGATCTTCGCCGTCAACGTGCTCGGCCCGCTGGCCTGGACCCGCCGGGCGCACGCCGCCTGGATGGGTGAGCACGGCGGCTCGATCGTCAACGTCGCCTCGATCGCCGGCATCCGCGCCTCGCTCGGGATCGGCATGTACGGCGTCAGCAAGGCCGCGCTGATCCGGCTCACCACCGAACTGGGCGCCGAGCTGGGCCCGCAGGGCATCCGGGTCAACGCCGTCGCCCCGGCCGTGGTGAAGACCAGGTTCGCCGAGGCGCTCTACGAGGGCCGGGAGGAGAAGGTCGCCAAGGCCTATCCGCTGGGCCGGCTCGGCGTCCCCGAGGACGTCGCGGGCGCGGTGGCGTTCCTGCTCTCCCCCGAGGCCGGCTGGATCACCGGCCAGACCCTGGTGGTGGACGGCGGGGTCACGCTCGGCGGTGGCATGTGACGGCCGACCTGAAGGGCCAGGGCGTGGTGGTCACGGGCGCCGGCCGGGGCATCGGCGCCGCGCTGGCCCGGGCCTTCGCCGCGGCGGGTGCCCGGGTGGTGGTCAACGACCTGGACGCCGAGGCCGCCCACGCGGTCGCCGCGGACTGCGCCGGCACCGCCCTGCCCGGCGACGCCGCCTCCGCCGCCGGTCTGGCCGCCCTGGTCGACCGCTCCCGCGCGGAACTCGGCGAGATCGACCTGTGGTGCGCCAACGCCGGCGTCGCCCCGACCGGCGGCGCCGACGCACCGGCCGCGGCCTGGGCGAGCGCCTGGGAGGTCAACGTGATGGCCCACGTCCGGGCCGCCGAGCTGCTGCTGCCCCGCTGGCTGGAGCGCGGCCAGGGCCGCTTCCTGGCCACCGTCTCCGCCGCCGGGCTGCTCACCATGCTCGGATCGGCGCCGTACGCGGTCAGCAAGCACGGCGCGCTCGCCTTCGCCGAGTGGCTCTCCGCCACCTACCGCCACCGCGGCGTACGGGTGCACGCGCTCTGCCCCCAGGGGGTGCGCACCGACATGCTGGCCTCCACCGGCGCCGTCGGCGAGGTGCTGCTCGCGCCGACCGCGCTGGACCCGGAGGCCGTCGCCGAGGCGACGCTGGACGCGCTGCGCGAGGACCGCTTCCTGATCCTGCCGCACCCGGAGACCGCCGAGTTCTACCGCACCCGGGCCACCGAGCCGGACCGCTGGATCGCCGGGATGAACCGGCTCCAGCAGGGCCTGGAGCAGGGCGGGGCGCTGTGAGGGCCTGGCAGGTGCACGAGCTGGGCGAGCCGGCCGCCGTGCTGCGGCTGGCCGAGGAGGTCGCCCGGCCGGTGCCGGGGCCGGGGCAGCTGCTGGTCCGGGTCCGGGCGGCGGCGGTGAACTTCCCGGACGCGCTGATGGTGCGCGGGCAGTACCAGGTCCGTCCGCCGCTGCCGTTCACCCCGGGCGTGGAGCTGTGCGGCGAGGTCGCCGAGGGCGCCCGGCGGGGTGAGCGGCTGATCGGCAACCCGGTGCTGCCGCACGGTGCCTTCGCCGAGTACGCGCTGCTGGACGCCGCGGCGGCGTTCCCGGCGCCCGAGGCGCTGGACGACGCCGAGGCGGCGGCGCTGCACATCGGCTACCAGACCGCCTGGTTCGCCCTGCACCGCCGGGCCCGGCTGCGGGCCGGGGAGACCCTGCTGGTGCACGCGGCGGCCGGCGGGGTCGGCAGCGCGGCCGTCCAGCTCGGCCGGGCCGCCGGGGCCCGGGTGGTCGCCGTGGTCGGCGGGCCCGCGAAGGCCGACGCGGCCCGGGCGCTCGGCGCCGACCTGGTGGTGGACCGCACCGGCGCGGACTTCGTCGCCGCCGTCAAGGAGTTCACCGGCGGGCGCGGTGCGGACGTGGTCTTCGACCCGGTCGGCGGCGACGCCTACACCGGCTCCACCAAGTGCGTGGCCTTCGAGGGCCGGATCGTGGTGGTGGGCTTCGCGGCCGGGAAGATCCCGGCACCGGCGCTCAACCACGCCCTGGTGAAGAACTACGCGATCCTCGGCCTGCACTGGGGCCTCTACAACACCCACGACCCGCGGGCGGTCCGCGCCGCCCACGACCAGCTGACCGAGCTCGCCGACCAGGGCGTGGTCCGTCCGCTGGTCAGCGCCCGGGTGCCGCTGGCCGAGGCCGCGGCGGCCGTCCAGCTGGTCGCCGACGGGCGCAGCACCGGGCGGATCGCCGTCCTGGGCGACTGAGTTCATGGGCGCCTGGATTCAGGCGTGGGGCTACCGCCCCGTGATGACCTCCAGGGCCGGGCGCGGCCGGCGGCCCAGCAGCGCCGCCAGGTCGCCCGCCTCGCCGGGCCCGGCCAGGAAGCCGTGCGCGATCGCCGAGTAGGTGCCCACCAGCATCGGCACCTGGAAGTCGGAGGCGTCCGAGGCCGCCACTACGGCCCGGGCCTGCGCGAGCCGGCCCGGGCGGTACTCGGCACCGAGCGCCTCGGCCAGCTCCGCGCCGCCCACCGCCTCCTCCCCCACCAGCTCGTACGTCCGCCCCGCGTGCCCGGCCGGCGCCAGGGCCACGTTCACCGCCGCCTCGGCGAGGTCCGCCCGGGCCACCGCGGCCAAGCGGCCGGCCCCCAGCGGTGCGGTGATCACCCCGTCCGGGCCGGGCGCGGCGATCGCGGCCAGCAGTTCCGCGTAGAGGCCGTTGCGCAGCACCGTCCAGCGCAGCGTGCCGGACGCGCGCAGCCGCCGCTCCGTCCACCGGTGCGCCAGCGCGTACGGCAGGTGGTCGCCGTCGCCGGACAGGCTGGTGTAGACGACGTGCTCGACGCCCGCCCGCTCGGCCGACTCGATCGCGGCGCCGTGCCGGGCGATCACCACGTCGTCCTCGGCGGCGCCGGCCGAGATCAGCAGCAGGGTCCGCACCCCCTCGAAGGCCTCGGCCAGGGTCTCCGGCCGGTCGAAGTCCACCAGCCGGACGGGTACTTCGGCCGCCACCCGCTCCGGCGTCCGGCTCCCGGCGACGACGCCCTCCCGGGCGCCGAGCCTCTCCAGTACGAGGGTGCCGAGGCCTCCGTTGACACCGGTGACGAGCAGCATGGTTCTCCTTGGGACGTGCGACCGCTGGGGACGGGTCCATCCTCGGTAGCCTGGGCGTCCGGCGTAAGGAGGCACTTCCATGTCAGTAGGGCACACCGCGGTAACCACCGCTCCCCGCCCGGTCGTCTGGTGCGAGGACGACGTGGACTGCGGGATCCGCGACCTGCTGAACCGGCTCGGCGACAAGTGGTCCGTGCTGGCCGTGGTCGAACTCGCCCAGGGCGTACGGCGGTTCCGCGAGCTGCAACGCGCCCTGCCGGGCATCTCGCAGCGGATGCTGACCCTGACGGTGCGCCGGCTGGAGCGCGACGGCCTGGTCTCCCGCACCGTCCACCCGACCGTCCCGCCCCAGGTGGAGTACGAGCTGACGCCCCTCGGGCACAGCCTCACCCACCTGGTGCGGGCGATGGTCGACTGGTCCTACTCCCACCACGACGCGATCGTGACCTCCCGACAGCAGTGGGACGAGGCCAACCCGGGCTCCGAGATCCGCTGAGCCGACGCCCGCCCGGAGGCCGGCGGGCACGACCGCGTGCCTCAGCCCGTCCGCCGCACCGCGATGACGTTGTCGGTGACGGTCGCGCTCCGCCCCTGGGGGCCGGTGGCGGTGCGCTGCGGCGCGTGGCAGCGCTCGGTGTGCCAGCCGGCGCCGAGCCGCAGCTCGGCGAGGGCCTCCTCGGGGGTGGGGAAGCGCACGTCCTGCCCGGCCTGCCAGGACCAGGGGGCCACCGAGGCGTGGTCCACGACGATCAGCAGCCCGCCCGGCGCCACCGCCGCCGCGGCGCGGCGCAGTACGGCGGCCCGGGGGAGCTCGACGGGCGTGTGGAAGTAGCTCGCGCCGACCAGGTCGAAGGCCCCCTCGGGGAAGCTCCGCGCCAGGTCGTGGCGGGCGGGATGGACCAGCGCGGCCACCCCCGCGGCCCGGGCCCGGTCGGCGACCCGGTCCAGCGCGGTGGCGGCGATGTCGACGGCGGTGACGTCCCAGCCGAGGCCGGCCAGCCAGAGCGCGTCGCCGCCGTGCCCGCAGCCGAGGTCCAGCGCCGTGCCGGGCTCGGGCGCGAGGGTGGTGACCAGCTCCGCCAGGACGGCGTTGGGCCGGGTGCCCCACTCGGCGTCCAGGCCGGCGTAGTGGGTCTCCCAGAAGGTCGCGGGGTCGCTGTCGGTGTGCATCGGGGGCCTTTCGTCAGGCGACGGGGTTCGCGGCCGGCATCGCGCGCCGGCCCGGCTGCCACCGACGGTGCCGCGCGCCCTGCCGGGCTTGCAACGCCCCATGCCGTTTCGGCAACCTGAGCGGCGTGGACCACGCGAAGAAGGACGTCCTGGCCGCCGTCGGCCCCCGGCTGCGCGAGCTGCGCCGCCGACGCGGGATGACCCTGGCGGACCTCGCCGAACGGACCGGCATCAACGAGAGCACCCTCTCCCGGCTGGAGGGCGGCACCCGCAAGCCCACCCTGGAGCTGCTGCTGCCGCTCGCCGAGGTGCACGCCGTTCCCCTGGACGACCTGGCCGGCGCGCCGCGCACCGGGGACCCTCGCATCCACCTGCGCCCGGTGGTCCGGGACGGCATGACGTACGTGCCGCTCAGCCACCCCGGCGGCGTCCAGGCCCACAAGCTGGTGATCCCGCCCCGGCCCGGCACCGAGCCGGAGTTGATGACCCATGAGGGCTTCGAGTGGGTCTTTGTGCTCTCCGGCCGGCTGCGGCTGCTGCTGGGCGACCAGAGCCTGGTCCTCCGGGCGGGCGAGGCCGCCGAGTTCGACACCCACGTGCCGCACTGGCTCGGCCCGGACGGCGAGCGGACGGTCGAACTCCTCGTCCTCTTCGGCCACCAGGGCGAGCGGGCCCACCTCCGGGCCCGCACGCCCTGATCCCGCCGCTACCGCTCGTAGGTCATCTCCGGGAAGCGCGCCGAGGGCCCGTCCAGCAGGTGGTCGTCGTGGCCGCGCAGCCAGCGGTCGAAGAACGACGCGACGTACGAGCGGGTGGCCGACACCGCGCGGTCCGGGCGGACGTCGCCGACGTCGTCGGTCAGCTGCGTCCCGCTGATCGCGCCCTGCCGGGCGAGCTGGGGCAGCAGGGACTGGGCGTCGGTGTAGGAGCCGTGCCGGGAGCCGGTGAGGGTCACGTCGGCGTGCCAGCCGCTGCTGTGCTGCCACAGGGCGTCCCAGCCGGGCTGCTGGTGGTAGCTGCCGGAGTCGGGGTTCTGGGTGCCCATGAGCAGGAAGGGCCGGGTCAGGCCGTCCTGGGCGACGGTGGGCAGGAAGACGCCGGTCCGGCCGTCCGGGCCGGGGAAGTGCAGCTGGCCGTCGAGGTTGACGCCGACCTTGAGTCGCGGGTCGTCGTGCATGGTCTGGAGGGCCGCGGAGCCGCCCCCGGAGTGGCCGACCATGCCGATCCGATCGAGGTCGAGGGAGGCGGCGAGGCCGGTCGGCAGCTGCCGGTCGCGGCGCAGCCCGGAGAGCTGGTCCAGGACGAAGCGGGTGTCGTCGACCCGGCTCTGCAGCATCTTGCGCAGGAGGGCGCCGATGTCGAGTCCGGGCTTGGTCATCAGCGCGGGGAAGACGGAGGTGGCGAGGTCCCCGTCGGGGAAGGCGACCTCGGAGGCCTCGTAGGTGTGGTCGACGGTGACGACGACGTAGCCGCGCGAGGCGAGGTCCTCCACCAGGCCGGTGCCCCAGGTGCGCGGGTCGCCGAAGCCCGCCTCGTACAGCACGACGGGCCGCTTGCCGCCCGGCAGGGCGGGCGCGTCGGCGCGGGCGTGGGTGCGGATGCCCGCCCAGTCGGTGCGGCCGGGTTCGAAGCCGTTGTTGCCCTGGCCGACGCTCCCGGCGCTGCCGAAGTGGTCGGCGGCGGCGGGGAGCATGTACGGCGCGCGGTCGTCGCCGGTGGCGGGCCGGGTGGTCGGGTACCAGAGGCTGATCATCAGCCTGCGGTGCTGCCCGGGCTTCCAGGGGTCGTCCCGGGCGTCGTCCGTGAGCTGGAGGGACGTCGTGCCGATCGGGTACGGCCCGGTGGGCTGCGGCAGCCAGGCCCTGGCCTGCCGCTGCCCGCCGCCGTCGGCCGGCGCCGCCACCGCCCCCGGTGCGCCGACCACGCCCAACGTCGCCGTCGCCGCCAGCAGTACCGCCGCCACGGCCCGTCCCCGCCTGCTCATCGCTGTCTCCTCGTCCTGATCGGTCACGGAGGAGACGCTACGGGCGGAGCGGGGGCCGGGCCGTCATACCCGGGAGCCAACTCCCCCTGAGTACCCGGGTATCACACCCCTACGGTGGGCGAGACCCCCGGCGCGCCCCGGCACACGGCGACCCGGGGGGTCAGCGGTACTGCTTGAGTTCCCGCCGGGCCAGCGAGCGCTTGTGCACCTCGTCCGGCCCGTCGGCGAGCCGCAAGGTGCGGTTGCCGGCCCACAGCTGGGCGAGCGGGGTGTCCTGGCTGACCCCGGCCGCGCCGTGCGCCTGGACGGCCTTGTCGAGGATCCACTCCACCGTACGCGGCGTGGCGATCTTGATGGCCTGGATCTCGGTGTGCGCACCCCGGTTGCCGACGGTGTCCATCAGCCAGGCCGTCTTGAGCACCAGCAGCCTCAACTGCTCGATGCGGACCCGTGATTCGGCGATCCAGTCCTGCACCACGCCCTGCTCGGCCAGCGGACGGCCGAAGGCCACCCGCTCGTTCGCCCGGCGGCACATCAGCTCCAGCGCCCGCTCGGCGAGACCGATCGCCCGCATGCAGTGGTGGATCCGGCCGGGCCCCAGCCGGGCCTGGGCGATGGCGAAGCCGCCGCCCTCCTCACCGATCAGGTTCTCGACCGGGACGCGGACGTCCTCGAACAGCACCTCGGCGTGACCGCCGTGGTCGGCGTCGTCGTAGCCGAAGACCGTCATACCGCGCTTGACGGTGACGCCCGGGGTGTCGCGCGGCACGATCACCATGCTCTGCTGGCGGTGCGGGGCGGCGTCCGGGTCGGTCTTGCCCATCACGATGAACAGCTTGCAGTCCGGGTTCATCGCCCCGGTGATGTACCACTTGCGGCCGTTGATCAGGTACTGGTCGCCGTCCCGCTCGATCCGGGTGGCGATGTTGGTCGCGTCCGAGGAGGCCACCTCGGGCTCGGTCATGGCGAACGCCGAGCGGATCTCGGCGTCGAGCAGGGGGCGCAGCCATCGCTCCTTCTGCTCGGCGCTGCCGAACTGGGCGAGGAGTTCCATGTTCCCGGTGTCGGGGGCGGCGCAGTTCAGGGCGGGCGGGGCCAACTGGATGCTGCGGCCGGTGATCTCGGCGAGCGGGGCGTACTGGAGGTTGGTGAGGCCGGCGCCGTGCTCACCCGGATTCCTGTGCTTGTCCACGAAGAAGAGGTTCCACAGGCCCTGCTTGCGGGCCTCCGCCTGGAGGTCGGCGACCACCGGCGGGACGCTCCACGGCTCGCGGGCCGGGTCGGCGAGCTGGCGGGCGAGAGTGGTCTCGGCGGGGTGGACGTGCTCGGCCATGAAGGCGAGGAGTTGCTCGCGGAGTTCCTCGGTGCGGGAGTCGTACGCGAAGTCCATGGTTCTTAGCCCTCCTTGAGGGTGCTCAGGCCGTGCCGAGCGAGGATCGGGCCCATCTCACCGGCGCGCTCGAAACCGGCGCCCAGGGTACGGCCCTGCTGGAAGCGGAAGTGGATGCCCTCGGCGACTGCGGCCAGCTTGAAGGAGGCGAAGGCCACGTACCAGTCGAGGTCGGCAGCCTGACGGCCGGTCAGTTGGGCGTAGTACGAGACGATCTCGTCGGCCTTGGGGAAGCCGGGGGCGGTCATCGCGGACGGGATGATGCCGCCGCCCACCCCGGCGAGTTCGGTGTACATCACGAGGAGGCCGATGTCTGTGAGCGGGTCGCCGAGGGTGGACATCTCCCAGTCGAGGACGGCGGTGATGGCATCGGTGTCGTCGACGAGGACGTTGTCGAGGCGGTAGTCGCCGTGGACGAGGGCGGGGGCGGGCGAGGTGGGTGGGTGCTCGGCGAGCAGGGCGTGCAGCCGGTCGAGGTCCGGGAGATCGCGGCTGCGGGAGTTCTCCAACTGGGTGGACCAGCGGCGCAGCTGGCGCTCCAGGTAGCCGTCGGGGCGGCCGAAGTCGGCCAGGCCGACGGTGGCGGGGTCAATCTTGTGCAGGGCGGCGAGGGTCTCGACCAGGCGTCGGCCGAGGGCGGTGACCCGGTCCTCACCGAGGGCGAGGAGGGCCTTGCGGGAGCGGTGGGCGACGCCGTCGACGTGCTCCATGAGGTACCAGGGGGCGCCGAGGACGTCGGTGCCGTGGTCGATGAGGAGCATCTCGGGGACGGGGACGTCGGTGTCCCGGAGGGCCGACATCACCCGGTGCTCGCGGCCCATGTCGTGCGCGGTGGCCAGGACGTGCCCGAGCGGTGGGCGGCGGAGGACCCAGCGGGAACGGCCGTCCGTGAGGACGTACGTGAGGTTCGAGCGGCCCCCCTCGATGAGGTCGGCCCGCAGCGGCCCGTGGAGGAGGCCGGGAAGTTCCGCGTCCAGGTGGGAGCGGAGCCGGGCCAGATCCAGTCCGGGCGGGTCAGCGGGGGTCTCGGCCATCGAGCGGCTCCTCGGGGAAAGCGGATCATTGACTAAGCGCTTGCTTAGCATTCAACGGAGAAGGGGCCGTGTCAATGCCGCGAGCCCCTGGACCGGCCGGTCCGGGGGCTCGCGGGAGGAGGAACGAGGAGGTCGGACGTCGCCGAACTCGCCGGAGACGCTCCCGGCTCCTCCGCCCGCATCCGGCGATTCTTCAGCCCCGAGGACGCCGAGACCTTCCGACGTGCCGTCAGCTGACTGGTCCCCGTCAGGGTGAGCCGGGCTCCGAGCTGGGCACCCCACACTGTGCGGGGGCCCACATCGACGACCGTCTCACCCGACCAGAAGGGACCACCCATGGCGTCCAGGTTCGCCACAGCCACCGCCGCCGTCCTCCTCTCCGCCGCCGGACTCGCCCCGGCCGCCTCCGCCACCACCGGCCGTTCGGCCACCGCCGCACAGCTCAGCGCCTTCTGGACCCCCGCCCGCATGGCCGCCGCCGTCCCCCTGGACGCCAGGGCCGCCCAGCCCACGGCCGACGGCCCGCGCCCCGACGAGTACATCCCCCCGAGCCGGAGCTTCGACGGGATCCCCCAGGCCGGCGCCTTCTTCTGGACCGACGCCACCGGCACCGGGCGCACCTGCAGCGCCTCCGTCGTCCACAGCCCGGACCACGACCTGGTGCTGAGCGCGGGCCACTGCCTCAAGGGCTACGCCGGCACCTCCCCCGAGCGGCACCTGGGCTTCGTTCCCCAGTACCACGACGGGCTCAAGCCGTTCGGCATCTTCCCGGTCGAGGAGAACGGCGTCTACCTCGCCCAGGAGTACTACGAACGGGGCGAACACGCCGGCGCCGCCTACGACTTCGGCTTCGCCGTGACCGAGCCCAACCAGGACGGCCAACGCCTCGAAGACGCCGTCGGCGCCGTCCGGCTCCTCACCGACACGGGGTACGTCCACGCCCCGGTCCGGATGATCGGCTACCCGGGCGGCGCCCAGAAGCCGGTGGAGTGCCTCAGCTGGACGACCACTTGGCCCAGCGACGACCCCTCCGACCCGGGCGCCTTCGAACGCATCGCCTGTGACGGCTTCACCGGCGGCACCTCCGGTGGCCCCATGCTCGTCCCGTGGTTCGGCGGCTGGGCCGTGATCGGCCTCATCGGCGGCTACCACACCGGCGGCAACACTCCCCAGGTCTCCTACAGCGCCCCCTTCACCTCCGCCCTCCGCACCCTCTACCGGGCCGCCACCACCGGCACCCCACCCGCGGGCCCGACCCCTGGCTACGTCTTGGAGTGACGGCCCCCTGCCACGGGAGGCCGCTCCCGGCATGCCTTCGGCCCGCGCCACCTGGTACGCGGTGCAGGCCGAAGCCGCCTTCGTCGCCAGGCCGTTGGGGACGCCGCGTCAGCCGAGCCGGCCGGTCGGCCGTACGGTGATGCGGTTGATGTCCACGCCCACGCGCTGGTTGACGGCGAAGGCGATCGTGTCGGCGATCTGCTCGGGGGTCATCGTCGGCGAGGCGTCGGGGTGCGACCGAACCGACGATCACGATCCGGCCCTTGGGCTCCCTGGGGTCCGGCAGGGTCTCCCGCACCAGCAGGGCCGAACCCGGGACGTTCCCGGGACGTTGGTGAGGACCATGGCGCGCATGTCCTCGGGGGCGTGGCCCTCCAGGTTACCGGGCAGCGAGAAACCGGCGTTGGCGATGACGTTGTCCGATCGGCCCCAGCCGTCCACCACGACCAGCCGCTCGCCCGCTCCGGCCGACGCGGCGAAGGCGGCCAGCTGGTCCGCGTCAGGTCCGGTGACGGCCACGCGGTGGCCCCGCGCCGGAACCAGCAGGCCGCCGCCCTGCCCGGCCGCCGACTCCGCCCGCACCGTCGACCTCCGCCGGACCCTCATCGCCACCGCACCACGACGGGTCGGCCGGGGGGCTTGATCACGACGGGGGGTCGGGGCCAGGATCTCCTCCGGTTGGATCACAACGGGGGGAGTCGTAATGTCCGAGGACCGATCGGTCGGTCGTGGGCTGAGGCAGCGCCATATCGCCATGATCGCGCTGGGTGGTGCGATCGGGGCCGGGCTGTTCGTCGGCTCCGGTGTCGGGATCGCCGCGGCGGGGCCCGGCATCGTGGTGTCGTACGTGGTGGCCGGGGCGCTGACCGTGCTGGTCATGCGGATGCTCGGCGAGATGTCGGCCGCCCGTCCCGGCTCCGGGTCGTTCTCCGCGCACGCAGCCCGTGCCTGGGGGCCGTGGGCCGGGCTACTGGCCGGCTGGATGTACTGGGCGCTGCTGGTGGTGAGCGTGGCCGCGGAGGCGATCGGGGCGTCGCGGATCATGGCGGGATGGCTGCCGCAGGTGCCGGCCTGGGCGTGGGTGGCGGTGTTCATGGCGCTGTTCACCGGGACGAACCTGGCGGGCGTGCGGCACTTCGGTGAGCTGGAGTTCTGGTTCGCCGGGGTGAAGGCGGCCTCGATCTGCGTGTTCGTCCTGCTGGGCGCAGCTGCCGTGTTCACCGGCCGGACTCCGGCGGTGGAGAACCTGGCCGGGCACGGCGGGCTGCTGCCGCACGGCTGGCACGGGGTCGCGGTGGGCACCCTCGCGGCGGTGTTCGCGTACGGCGGGCTGGAGACGGTGACCATTGCCGCAGCCGAGTGCGAGGACCCGGTGGCCGCAGTGCGCCGGGCGGTGCGCACGGTGCTCTGGCGGGTGGCACTGTTCTACATCGGCTCGATGGCGGTGATCGTCACCGTGGTGCCGTGGGACGACCCGGCGGTCGCCGGCGGCCCGTACGCGGCGGCGATCGGCCGGATCGGGGTACCGGGCGCGGCGCAGCTGATGGACGCGGTCGTGCTGGTGGCTCTGCTGTCGGCGATGAACGCCAACATCTACGGCTCCTCGCGGATGCTGCACGCCCTCGCCGCCCGCGGCGACGCACCGCGCCTGCTGACCCGGCGCCGGGGCGGGCAGGACGCCGTCGGGAGCGGCCGGGCCGTGCTCGCCTCGGCCGCGTTCGGCTTCGCGTCGGTGGTGCTCAGCCTGCTGTGGCCGCAGACCGTCTTCCCGTTCCTGCTGAACTCGATCGGGACGGCGATCCTGGTGGTCTGGATCCTGATCGCCGCGTCCCACCTGCGACTGCACGGGCGCGGGCGCGGAGGGCCGAGGACGGCCCCGATGCGCGGCTTCCCGTACCTGGGGTACCTGGCGCTGGCGGCGGTGGCCGGGGTGCTGGTGTTCATGCTGGTGGACCCGGGCAGCCGCAGCCAGGTGCTCTGCACCGGCGCGTGGACGGCGGTGCTGCTGCTGGTAGCCGGGGTGCGGCGGCTCCGGCGCGGGCCGGGCAGGGCACCGACGGCTGGCGATGCGGCAGCCGTGGAACCGGCGGCCGGCGTTCCGGCGGCCGTGGGCCCGGCCGTGACTGCGGACCCGGACGCCGGGCCCGCCGCCGGGGTCACCGCTCGCGTGCGTACCGCGCCAGGAACAGGTCGACCCCGGAACTGATCATCCGGTGCATCCCGGCCTCGTCCAGTTCGGCCTCCGGGCTGAACGTCCGCACCAGCTGCGGCACGCCCACCGTGCAGGCGACCAGCTGCTGCACGGCCAGCGCCGGGTCGTCCACGGCGAGCACGCCGCGGCGGTCCAGTTCGGCGAATGCCGCGATCAGCGGGCCGTTGTTCATGTCGTAGCTGACCCGGTACCAGAGCTGGCCGAGCTGGGGGAAGCGGTCGATCTCGCCGATCACCAGGCGGCGCAGCGACATGATGTCGGGGCGCAGCAGGATGCGGGTCCAGTCGAGGGTGAGGGTGATGAGCGCGGAGCGCAGGTCGTCGGCCTCGGCGATGGTGGAGTTCCACGGCTTGAGGTCCTCGTAGGTGGTGGGCAGTATGCCGCCGATCACCGCGAGGAAGAGCCGTTCCTTGCTGCCGAAGTGCTTGTAGATGGTCGCCTTGGAGACGCCGGAGCGGGCGGTGATGGCGTCCATCGAGGCGGCCGAGTAGCCCTCCTTGAGGAACTCGGCGAGTGCGGCGTCGATGATCGCCTGCCGGCGTCGCTGGGCGGCGTCGGTGGGCCCCGGGATGATCGGGATGCCGAACTCGTCGGTCGGCTGGGGGCTGTCGGCGGCCATCTGGGTTCTCCTCGGGTGCTCGGGGGGAGACGATACGGGCCAGTATAGGAAACTGAACGGTTTGGTTGGGCGCGCGGCGTACGGTGCAGCGCGCGGTGACGGGCCCGGCGCCGGGCCCGATCGGCGCGTCCGGCGCCCGGTCAGTGCACCAGCGAGGCGAGGTACGGACCCAGCGCGGCGATCCGCTCGCCGGACGCCGCCAGTTGCGGGCCCAGCGCAGCACCGAGCAGGAAGACCAGGTTGAACAGCCCGATCGCCTCCGGCCGCCGCTGCGGTGCCACGGCCTCGGCGGCGGCACCGGTCAGGACGCCTTGGCCGCCCGCGTTGACACAGGCGCTGGCCCCGGTGCCCAGGAGCACCAGCGGCGCCCAGGGGCCGAACGCGGCGAGCGCGAGTCCGGCGAACGAGACGCCGAGGAGCAGGCCGGTGGTCCGCCGCAGGCCCAGCCGGGGCGCGGCGCGCACCAGCGACCAGGAGAGCAGCGCGCCGGTCAGGGCGGCGAGCGAGCCGACGGCGCCGGTCTGGACGGCGCTCCAGCCGGTCAGCGCGGCGGCCCGTCGCGGTGCGCCGTAGACCAGGCCGAAGTTGACGGTCGCCAGGACCAGCATCACCGCCGCGACGGCCCGGAAGCGCGGCACCGCCAGGGCGTCCAGGCCGAGGAAGGAGCGGCTCGCCGCCCGCACGCCCCGCGCCGGCTCCGGTCCGGCCCCGGCCGCCGGGCCCACGACCGGGACCGTGCCCGGTCCGACGCACCCCCGCAGTACGGCCGGCAGTACCGCCAGGGTCAGCACCGGCAGCACCAGGCAGGCCCGCCAGCCCAGCCCGGCCGCCACCGCCGCGCCGATGAACAGCCCGGCGGTGCCGCCCGCCGCGCTGCCGATCGCGACGACCCCGGAGGCGCGTCCGTCCGGTTGGCGCGCGGCCAGCTGGAAGGCGGCCACGTTGAACCCGGCCGCACCGACCGCCTGCAGAGCGCGCCCGGCGATCAGCGGGCCGAGGTCCGCTCCGGCGGCGAGCGTGACCAGCGCCCCGAGCACCAGCGCCCCCGCGGAGGCGAGCAGCAGCGCCCGAGGGCCGCGCCGCCCGGCCGTGGCGGTGAGTAGCGGGGTACCGAGCATCATGCCGAGCCCGTAGCCGCTCATCAGCCAGGCGGCGGGGCCGGGGCCGGTGTGCAGCTCCCGCGCCATGAGTGGCAGGACGAGGCTCGGGCTGGAGAGCCCGGCCGCCCCCGGGGCGGCGACCGACGCGAGGAGCAGACCGGTCCGGAGCGACCCCTGTACGCCCCGGCCGGTGCCGCCCTCCGCCGGCTCCGGCGGGAACGCACCCGCCCCCGCCGCCGTGTCCAGCACTCCCGAGCTCATGCCGGGATGCTCCCGAACTTTCCGTTCGAGAAGTCGAGTCGGGCCTGCCGGAGCTCGGCCTCGGTGTTCATCACGAACGGGCCGCCGCGGGCCACCGGCTCGCCGATCGGCTCGCCGGCCAGGATCAGCACCTCGGCCGGACCGTCCGGCGCGGCGACGACGATCCGCTCGCCGTCGTGCGCCAGCACCGCGAGTTGGCCGTCCGCCAGCGGCGCGTCGGGCAGTTCGACGGCGCCGGAGAGCACGTAGACGGCGGCGTTGTGACCGGCCGGCACGGTGAACTCGGCCCGCCCGCCGACGGGCAGGACGGCGTGCGCGAGCAGGACCGGCAGGTGCGTCTCGAAGGGGCCGGCGACGCCGTGGCTGCGGCCCGCGATCACCTTGATCCGGCTGCCGTCCTCGGTGTGCACCACCGGGATGGTGTCGGGGCCCTGGTTCTGGCTGCGGGCCGGGAGGTCCTTCAGCCGGGCCGGCAGGTTCACCCAGATCTGGAGCATGTGCTGGCGGCCGCCGTGGCCGAGCAGTTCGGCGGTCGGCTCGTTGGAGTGGACGATGCCGGCGCCGGCGGTGAGCCACTCGACCTCGCCGGCGACGCTGGTGCCGCGCCGGCCGGTCGAGTCGGCCCAGTCCATCGAGCCCTCGATGAGGTAGGAGACCGCCTCGAACCCGCGGTGCGGGTGGGCGGGGGCGCCCTTGGCCTCGCCGGGGGCGAGCAGCAGCGGGCCGGTCTGGTCGACCATCAGGAACGGGTCGAGCATCGGGAGCTCGGCCACCGGGAACGGGCGGCGGACGGGGAAGCCAGCGCCTTCGAAGGTGTGCACGGGATCGATGACGGTGGCGGTCGATCGGACGGGAGCGGTCGGGCGGGCGGGGGCGGCCTGGGCCGCGGCGAGCTGAGTCGGCGTCATGCCGGAAACTGAACTACACGATTCAGTCCAGAGTCAAGACTGAACCGTCTGGTTGACGCATTGAACTGAACGGTTTAGATTTCTCGGCGTCGGAACGACAGCGCGGCCCGGCCCGGCACACGCCCCGCCCCGCCCCGCTCCCGTTCCGGCACCGGAACGACAGCGCGGCCCGGCCCGGCACACGCCCCGCCCCGCCCCGCTCCCGTTCCGGCACCGGAACACCAGCCCGGCCCGGCCCGGCACACGCCCCGCCCCCGTTCCGCACCGCGGGCAGGCCACCCGCACCCGTACTCGCACCCACACCGCAAGGAGCACCGCCATGAGCGCGTCCAAGGTCTTCGCCATCTCCGGCTCGCTGCGCGCCGACTCGCACAACACCGCGCTGCTGCGCGCCGCCCGGAAGCTCGACCCGGCCGGCATGGAGATCGAGATCTACGACGGACTGCGCGAGATCCCGCCCTACGACTACGACCTCGACCACCCGGGCGTGCGCCCCGCCGTCGTCGAGGAGCTGCGCCGCAAGGTGCTGGAGGCCGACGGCCTGCTGATCGCCACCCCGGAGTTCAACTACTCGATCCCCGGCGTGCTCAAGAACGCCCTGGACTGGCTGAGCACCGACTGGAGCAAGACCGAGGGCCTGCCGCTGCACCGCAAGCCCACCGCGATCATGGGCGCCGCCCCCACCAACTTCGGCTCCGTCCGCGCCCAGCTGGCGCTGCGCCAGGTCTTCGTCTGGACCGACAGCGACGTCGTGGTCAAGCCCGAACTCGTCGCCTTCCGCTCGCACGAGCGCTTCGACGAGGAGGGCACGCTGACCGACGAGGGCACCATCGGCATCCTCAAGGGCCTGCTCACCGCCCTCCAGGGCAAGATCGACGCCGCCCGCTCATGACCCGCCCCGGGCCCGATACCCGGGTCCGACGCCCGACCGGCGCCCCACCGGCGCCCGACGGCCCCGAAACCCGCCGCCCCCACGCGGCATGAAGCCCCGCCGGGCGCCCTCGGGCTCCGGCGGGGCTTCGCCACACCTGCGGCGCCCTCGCGCCCGGCCGCTCCTCGGCCGCTCCGCAGGAGGCGGCCCGACCGCCGCAGGTGCCGCGGCGGGCCCGGCGAACCGCTCGGCGCGGCACCCTCCGCCGGACCGGCGGACGGCCTCCCCCGCCGGCTGTGCGGATCAGACCGCCCGCCGGTAGAGCCATACGCCCAGCGGGGCGAAGACGGCCACGATGCCAGCGTCCCAGGCCAGGGCCTGGAACACGTACGAGGCGGTGGGTCCGCCCAGGACGAGCGCGCGGACGGCCTCAGCGTTCAGCGATACCGGCTGGTTGGCCGCGAAAGCCTGCAGCCAGCCCGGCATGGTGTGCACCGGGACGAACACGGCGGAGGCGAAGACCAGCGGCGCGAGCACGGGGAAGGCCGCGGCCTGGGCGGTCTCCGGATCGCCGACGGCCAGCCCGACGACGGCGAAGATCCAGGACATCGCGAAGCCGAAAGCCAGGACCAGCAGCGTCCCGGCCAGGAACGCCGGCACGTTGGTGTGAATGCGGAATCCGACGGCGAAGCCGACCGCCGTCATCATCGCCACCACGAACACGTTCCGGATGAGGTCTGCCAGCGTGCGGCCGGACAGCACCGCGGACCGGGCCATCGGCAGCGAGCGGAACCGCTCCATCAGCCCGGTGCGCATGTCGGTGGCCAGACCGATGGCAGTGTTCATGGCCCCGAACACGGCGGTCTGCACGAAGATACCGGGCATGAGGAAGTCGACATAGGGCACGTTGCCGAGGCTGCTTCCGATCACCCCGCCGAACACGTAGCGGAACATCAGGACGAAGACCAGCGGCTGGATCGTGGAGAACACCAGCAGCCGCGGCACACGGCGCAGGGCGATCAGGTTCCGTCCGGCAACCGCGAGTGCGTCCTGGACCGGTTCGGACAGGCGATCGATCACGCTGTCGCGCACTGTCGGGAAGCGCAGCGGACGCGCGGTGGCGGTCACGGGGTCCCTCCAGGGGTTTCGCGGGACTCGGGGGTCTCGCCGTCCGGCGTGCGGTGTCCGGTCAGGGAGAGGAAGACGTCGTCCAGGCTGGGCTCGCGCACCGAGAGCGTGCGCGGGGTGAGGTTCACCGCGTCCAGGCTGTGCAGGGCGCCCAGCACGAGGTCCGAGCCGTCGCGGGAGGTCAGGCGCAGCAGGGAGCCGTCGCGTTCGGGTGGCCGGGTCAGCCTCGGCGCGAGAAGGTCTGCGGCGCGTTCCGCGCGGGCAGGGTCGCCCATGCCGAGTTCGACGACGGTGTCCCCGAGGCTTTCCTTGAGGGCGGCGGGGGTGTCGTCGGCGATGACGCGTCCCTCGCTGATGACGGCGACGCGGGACGCCAGGCGGTCGGCCTCCTCCAGGTACTGGGTGGTGAGGAGGACTGTGGTGCCGTCGGCGACGAGTTCCCTGATCAGGTCCCACAGGGCGTTGCGGCTGCCGGGGTCGAGTCCGGTGGTGGGTTCGTCCAGGAACAGCACCGGTGGGCGGGCGACGAGGGCGGCGGCCACGTCCAGGCGGCGGCGCATGCCGCCGGAGTAGGTGCGCACTGGCCGGTCGGCCGCGTCGGCGAGGTCGAAGCGTTCCAGCAGGTCGTCGGCCCGGCGGCGGCCCAGGGGCCTGGGCAGGTGGGTCAGGCGTGCGATCAGGCGCAGGTTCTCGATGCCAGTGAGGTTGGGGTCGACGGCGGCGTACTGTCCGGCCAGCCCGATCAGGCGGCGGACCATCCGTGCCTCGCGCCCCACGTCGTGCCCCAGTACCTCGGCCCGCCCCGCGGTCGGGTGGAGGATCGTGGTCAGGATGCGGATCACGGTGGTCTTGCCCGCGCCGTTCGGCCCGAGCAGCCCGAACACCGTGGACTGGGGGACTTCGAAATCGACGTCGTCCAGCGCGAGCAGCGAACCGTAGCGCTTGCTCAGCCCGGAGACGGCGATCGCTGCCTGGCCCATCAGTCCACTCCGTTCCTCGATCCTCTGAGGGTGCGTTCGGCGCGAGCGCCCTTTCGCTGGAGAATGCCCGGGTCGCGCCGAGCCCCGCAGCCTTCGCCGCGGTCACCCCGCCCGTCTCACTGCTCTCCACGATCCGCCGCGGACCACTGCCGCGCCTGAGCCGTTCGGCCCCCAACGCGCGCCGACCAGCCCCGGCACCGCCACGACCACCTCCGCAACCGGCGCACGCTGAGCACACAATCGGGCACAGGGCGCCACCATCCGCCCTGAGACTCGATCTGTCCGCAGAACCGGGGCCGCTCCGCTCGAAAATCTCTTCGGCGATCCGAGCAACCTTTCCCACCCTTCACGTCATCGATCACATGAGTGCCCTGTTGATCGAATGATCGAACCGTCGGCTGAGCGAAGGGGATCACGTGCGGACCGCTCGAGGCGCAGCCGTCCTGTTGGCCATGGGGGTCGTCGCGTCCCTCACGCTGACCACGGGGGACTCGTTCTCGGAGGGCAGACCGAACGCCGCCGCCCCCGACCCGACGACACCGGAGCCCGAACCCGCCGCCGGAGCCCCCGCGCCCGAGCCGAGCGCGACGCCGACCTGGGACGGCCAGGTCAAGGTGATCGGTGACGGTTCGACCTCCTACACCGGCCCGCAGCCCAAGCAGCCCAAGCCGGAGAAGCTCAAACCGGGTGAGCAGCCGCCGCAGTTCGTGGTCTTCTCCTGGGACGGCGCCCTGGAGGGCGACGACCACCTGTTCTCCCGGTTCCGCAAGCTGGGCGCGGACAACAACGCCCGGATGACGTACTTCCTGACCGGCCTCTACACCCTCCCCAAGTCGAAGCGGAGCCTCTACCACCCGCCCCAGCACGACCCGGGCGCCGCGTCCATCGACTACGCGACCGACGCCCACATCAAGGACACCCTGGAGCAGTTGCGGCTGGCCTGGCTGGACGGCAACGAGATCGGCACCCACTTCAACGGCCACTTCTGCGGGGCGAAGGGCGGCGGTGAGTGGAGCACCGAGGAGTGGAAGAGCGAGCTGGACCAGTCGGTCTCCTTCGTCACCAACTGGAAGACCAACACCGGCTACCAGAATCTCCCGCCGCTGCCCTTCGACTACACCAAGGAGCTGGTCGGCGGGCGGGCGCCGTGTCTGGAGGGGCAGAAGAACCTCCTCCAGGCGGAGAAGGCGGCCGGGTTCCGCTACGACGCCAGCTCCCCGGGGGAGTTCCAGGTCTGGCCGACGAAGAAGGACGGCATCTGGAACTTTCCGCTCCAGATGCTGCCCTTCCCGGCCAAGTCCACCCAGGGCCTGTCGATGGACTTCAACTTCCTCGCGGGCCAGTCCGGCAATTCCACCAAGGGCGATCCGAAGAAGTACGACGAGTGGGAGAAGGAGGCCCGGGACAGCTATCTCGCCGGCTTCAACCGGGTCTACAACGGCAGCCGCGCCCCGCTGTTCATCGGGAACCACTTCGAGGACTGGAACGGCGGCATCTACATGGACGCCGTCGCGGACGTGGTGAAGGACGTCTGCCACCGCGACGGCGTCCGCTGCGTGTCGTTCCGCCAGGTCGCCGACTGGCTGGACGCCCAGGACCCGAAGGTCCTCAACAGCCTGCGCCAACTCGACCCGGGCCAACCGGGCGACTGGTCCCGCCTACCCAGGTGACCCCGGGGCTCCGGGCCGCGCGGGCGGCCCCGGAAGCCCTCCGGAGCGGCCCTCAGCGCCGGGCCAGCGCCAGCAGGCTCAGGCCGAACATCAGCACCCCCAGCGGGAGGTGGACGGCCGGCACGTGCGCGATGCCGAGCACGACCTGCGCCGAGGCGAGGGCCAGGAAGCCGGACGCCTCCCACACCGGCCGCACCGGCCCACCGCCCGGCTTCCACGCCAGCACCGCCGCCAGCAGGTACAGCATCGACGCCCCGTACATCACCCGGGCGCCGACGCCGTGCAGTGTCTCCCCGTAGGAGGTGGCCAGCAGCAGTCCGGCGGAGACGGCCTGGAGGAGGATGGTCAGGGTCTGCAGGGCGATCGCGGCCCGCAGGTACGGGAAGGTGCGCGGCGCCGTCGTCGCCTGGGTGGTCGCCATGGTCACGGTCCTCTTTTCCGCCCGGGGGCAGTGGATCGGTAGGGTCTCACCAGCCCGACGACACGGGCCCACGAAAGGTAAGGCGAAGGCATGGGGGCAGCGGGGGTGGGCGCCGACGGCACGGCCGGCGAGCGGCGCCAACTGATCAACGTCGCCTACCGCCTGCTCGGCTCGCTGACCGAGTCCGAGGACGCCGTACAGGAGGCCTACGCCCGCTGGTACGCCCTCCCGCCGGGCAAGCGGCGGGAGATCCTGGCCCCCGGCGCCTGGCTGACGACCGTCACCGGCCGGATCTGCCTGGACCAGCTCGGCTCGGCCCGGGCCCGGCGGGAGCGGTACGTCGGGGCCTGGCTGCCCGAACCGCTGCCGGACGGATCCGGTGCCGAGGATCTCGCCGACCAGGTGGTGCTGGACGAGTCGGTGGCGATGGCCTTCCTGGTCGTCCTGGAGTCGATGACCCCCGCCGAGCGGGTGGCCTTCGTCCTGCACGACGTCTTCCGCTACCCCTTCGCCGAGATCGCCGCCGTCCTCGGCCGCACCCCGGCGGCCTGCAAGCAGTTGGCCTCCTCCGCCCGCCGCCGGGTCGGCACCGCCACCACCCCCGCGCGGACCGCCGACCGGGCCGACACCGTACGGCGGGTCAGGCAGGCCTGGCAGCGCAAGGACATCGAGGCCCTGGTCGCCGTGCTGGACCCGGCCGCCGTGATGACCGCCGACGGCGGCGGCCTGGCGAGTGCGGTGCTGCACCCGGTCGAGGGCGGCGAGCGGATCGCCCGGTACCTGCTGGCCATCGCCGAGCGGGCGCCGGGGCTGGAGCTCCTGGAGCGCTCGGTGAACGGCGCACCGGGCCTGGTGGCCCGGCGCGCCGGTGTCGTCCTGACGGTGGCCGCGTTCGACGTCGCCGACGGCCGGGTGACCAGGATCTGGGCGGTCCGCAACCCGGAGAAGCTCCGCCGGTGGACGGACAGGGCCTGAGCCGCTACCCGGCCGCCTTCATGAACGACGTCCAGATCCGGCCCGGCAGTTCGGAGTCCGGGGTGTCCGGTGCCGCCCCGCCGACCCCCTCCAGCGAGAGCAGCTTCATGTCCTTGAGGTCCGCCCGGAAGACGGTGACCGCCGTCGACAGCTGCCCGTTGTAGCCGACGGTCCAGCCGGCGGTACGGTCCGGGGTGGTCCCGGGCTTGGCCGCCAGGCCGGGGCCGGCCGCCGCCAGGGACTGGGCGCTGCCACCGCGGACCGCGCCCTTGAGCGCCGTGTCCACGTCCGCCGCCACCGCCGCGGGCAGGGCCCGGACGGCGGTCGGCAGCCGCAGGTCGACCGCGGCGCCGTTGCGGGTGACGCCCAGCACCGAGTACGGGTCGGTGTGGCTGCCGCCGGCCGCGAAGGCGGCGTAGGCGTCGGCGGCGCGGATGGCGCTGGGCGTGGAGTTGCCCGTGCCGAAGGCGGGCACCAGCTCGCCCATGCTGTCGGGGAGCAGGCCGAGGGCGGCCGCGGTCTGCTGCACGTTGTCCAGGCCGACGTCCATGCCGAGTTGCATCATCGGCCCGTTGACGGACTGTTCGATCGCACCCCGCAGGCTGACCCGGCCCCAGTTGCGCTTGCCGTCGTTGGCGGTCTTCACGATCTTCCCGTCCCGCCCCCAGTACGGGCCCTCCGGGGTCTGCACGTTGACCCCGTTGTCGCCGTCGTAGGTGGTGCCGGGCGTCACCGGGGTGCGCGGGCCGCCGCGCTGGTGCTGCACGCCCTGGCTGAGTCCGGCCGCGTACACCAGCGGGGTGAAGGCCGAACCCATCGGCACCGTCGAGGTGTTGGCGTTGTCGAAGCCCTGTTTGCGGTAGTCGGGGCCGCCGTAGAGCGCGACGATCCGGCCGTCGAGGGCAACCGAGGCGGCGCCGACCTTGACCAGCTTGTCGGCCTCGCGCCCGTCCGGGTCGAGGCCCTTGGTGGCCTCCTGCACCGCCCCGGCCAGGGCGGTGACCCTGGGCTTCTCGAAGGTGGTGCGGATCTGGTAGCCGCCGAGGTCGAACTGGGCCGGGGAGATGTCGCTGTGGCTCTCCACGTAGCTCCGGGCGAGGTCCACCAGGTAGCCGACCTGTCCGCTCATCCCGGCCGCCTTGGGGGGCGTCCTCGGCTCCGGGAAGACGGTGTACTTGGCGCGCTCGGCGGCGGAGAGCTTTCCGGTGTCCACCATCCGGTCCAGGATCCAGGACCACCGGTCCTCGGCCCGCTGGTGGTTCTCGGGGCTCAGGGCCGGGTCGTACTGCCCGGCGCCCTTCAACAGGGCGGCCAGGAAGGCCCCTTCGCTGGGGTTCAGCTCCGAGACGTCCTTGCCGTAGTAGGCCGCCGCGGCGCGCTCGATGCCGTAACTGCCGCGCCCGAACCAGCTGGTGTTCAGGTAGCCGGCCAGGATGTCCTGCTTGCTCATCCGCTGGTCCAGCTTGATCGCGATGACCATCTCGCTGAGCTTGCGGGAGACGTCCTGGCGCTGGTTCAGGTAGATGTTCTTGACGTACTGCTGGGTGATGGTGGAGCCGCCCTGGGTGTCGCCCCCGGTGGCCATCGTGTAGACCGCGCGGCCGATGCCGGTGACGGAGATCCCCGGGTCGGAGTAGAAGGTCTCGTTCTCGGCCGACAGCACCGCCCAGCGCACCGACTCCGGCACCCGGTCCAGCGGCACCTCCTGCCGGTTGGTCTCGCCGCTCCGGGCCATCTCGGTGCCGTCCGCCCAGAAGTAGACGTTGTTCTGCTGAGTGGCGAAGGCGTTGAGGTCCTCCGGAACCTTGGTGGTGACGAAGAACCAGGCCGACAGCCCGCTCAGCGTCACCGTCAGCAACCCGGTCGTCAGCAGCAGCTGCCGCCAGGACGGCAGCCAGCGCCGGACCCCGCGCCGGCTGCCGCGCGGAGAGTCGATCCGCCGCAACGGACGCCATCGCCGTCGTCCGGCCTTCTGCTCCCCGGCGTCCGGGCCCCGCTGTTCCTCACCCTGCTCTTCCTCGCCCCGCTGTTCCCCGCCCTGCTGCTCCTCGGCGTCCCCACCCCGCTGTGCGCGCATCCGGTCTCCGATCTCCTGGGGCGACCCCCTCCACCCACCTAGACGCCGGACCGGGCGTCCTGTGGCCGCGCGAAACCGGTGTGATCATGCTCATAACGGGAAGGGGAACCGGATCGCGGGCCGCTCCAGGCCCGGGCACGGCGGCGTCCGACCTGCGGTCCGGCCCCGCACCCCCTGCGGCCTACCGCCACAATGGCGCCATGAGGTTGATCCACACCGTGCTCGGCGTGCTGCTGCTCCTGCTCGTCATCGGCAGCATCCTGCGCACCCTGGTCGTCCCGCGCGGCCTCTACTCGGCCCTGGTGTTCCGGCTCTGGTCGGGGCTGCGCACCGCCCTGCGGCTGTGGGCCGCGCCGTTCGGCACCTACCGCGCGCAGGACCGCGCGCTGACCTGGCTGGCGCCGCTGGTGCTGCTCGGCATGCTCGGGGTGTGGCTCAGCGGGATGCTGGTCGCCTACACCCTGCTGCTGCACGGCACCTCTGACCTCAGCTGGTCGGTGGCCATCCGGGAGGCCGGGTCCAGCCTGTTCACCCTCGGGTACGCGAGCGGCGAGCGGCTCCAGCTGTCCGCGATCGACTTCCTGGCCGCCGCCAGCGGCCCACTGGTGATCGCCCTGCAGATCGCCTACCTGCCCACCCTGTACGCCGCCTACCAGCGGCGCGAGACCGAGGTGACGCTGCTGCAGTCCCGGGCCGGCGAGCCCGCCTGGGGCCCCGAGCTGCTCGCCCGGCAGTCCCTGGTGGACACCGAGACCGCCCTCCCCCAGCTCTACCGGGACTGGGAGCGACTGGCCGCCGACATCGGCGAGAGCCACTCCAACTACCCGGTGCTGCTGGCCTTCCGCTCCCCGCAGCCCAACCGCAGCTGGGTGGTCGGCCTGATCGCGGTGATGGACGCCGCCGCCCTCCACCTCGCCCTCTGCCCGCGCTCGGCCCCGCCCGAGGCCCGGCTGGTGGTCCGGGCCGGCTTCACCGCGATGCGCGACATCGGCCGCGCGCTACGCATCGACTTCGACGCCGACCCGGACCCGGAGACCCCGATCCGCCTCACCTACGCCGAGTACCTGGGCGCCGTCGCGATGATCACCGCGGCCGGCTTCCCGCGCGAGCGCCCGGTCGAGGAGGCCTGGCGGCACTTCCGCGGCTGGCGGGTCAACTACGAGGCCCTGGCGTACGAATTGGCCCGCCGCAGCGACTCCGTCCCGGCCCTGTGGACCGGCCCGCGCGACTTCCGCGCCCCGGTCATCCCCCCGGCCCGCCCCACCGACCGCCGCCCGGAGGCCACCCGGCCCGGCCTACCGCCGGGCTGACCGCCACCCGCCGCCGTCGGGCATCTGGCGGACGGGCACGGGGCGGGCACCTCGGTGCCCGCCCCGCGACCTCCCTCGTGCTCAGACCTCGCGCTCGGGCCCCGGCGCTCACACGTCGCGCTCAGGCCTCGATCTCAGACCGGGAGCTCACACCGCCACCGGCCCGCCGCGCGCCAGCGAGTGCTCGGCCGCGGCCAGGATCTCCACCACCCGCAGCCCGAAGTCCGCCCCGCAGGGGTGCGGCTCGCCCGAGGCGGCGGAGGCCAGCAGGGCGTCCACCGCCCGGTGCAGGGCGACGGTCGGGCCCTCGCCGCGCTCGGGAAGCTGGACCACCCCGTGCTCGCCGCGCAGCTCCATCGCGACCCCGCCGCCGGCCCGCGGGGCGGTCAGGCTGAGGGCGAGGGTGCTGGAGGCACCGCCGGCGTGCCGCAGCACCAGGTGCACCGTGTCCTGCGGCCCGGCGACCGCCGTGACCTGGACGGCGTCGCCCAGCACCGGCAGCAGCACGGACAGCGCGTGCGGACCGACGTCCCACAGCGCGCCCTTGTCCCGGCGCCAGGGCGAGGCCGCGTACGGACTGGTGCTGCCCGGCGCGAACACCGAGCCGAGCCAGTCGGAGCGGCCGGTGAACCAGCCGCCGAGCCCGGCCTGCCGCTCGATCCACGGGATCTGCTCGCCGCCGAAGCGGACGGTGAAGAACACCACCGAGGCGACGCCGTGCTCACGGACGGCCCCGGCCACCGCCCGGGCCTCCGGCACGGTGAACGCGACCGGCTTGTCCAGCAGCAAGTGGCAGCCGGCCTCGGCGGCCCGCACCGCCAGCCCGGCCTGGACGGACGGCGGCAGCGCGACGGAGACTGCGTCGACCTCGGCCAGCAGCCGGTCGAGGTCGCCGTACCCGGGCACGCCGTGCGCGGCGCCGAGCGCCTCGGCCGCCTCCGCCCGGCGGCCCCAGACGCCGGTGAACTCCAGCCCGGGGTGCTCGGCCAGGACGGGTGCGTGCACCCGCTCCGCCCAGGTGCCGGTGCCCAGCAGTCCGATCCGCACGTCGTTTCTCCGTTCTTCCGGGGCGCGCCCGGCGGGATCCACCGGACGGGCCGGGGTGGGTCAGTCCTGGACGCGGGCCAGGGTGAAGCCGTCGTAGCCCTTGCTGCCGACGGTCTGCACGGACGTCGCGCTGACCCTCGGCTCGGCGGCGATCAGCTCGTGCAGGGCGCGGGTGCCCAGCACCGCCGGGTCGGTGGAGGTCGCGTCGGCAACCGCGCCGCCGCGCACCACGTTGTCGACGATGATCAGCGAACCCGGCCGGGTCAGCTGGAGCGCCCGGCGGAAGTACTCGGGGTTGCTCGGCTTGTCGGCGTCGATGAACACCAGGTCGAAGGGGAGCTCGCCCTGCTCGACCAGCGCCGCCAGCGAGTCGGCGGCCCGGCCGGTCCGCACCTCGGCGACCTTCTCCAGCCCGGCGCGGGCCAGGTTGCCGCGCGCCACGTCAGCGTGCGCGGGATCGATCTCCAGCGAGATCAGGGTGCCGTCCGCGGGGAGGGCCCGGGCCAGCCAGATGGTGCTGTAGCCGCCGAGGGTGCCGACCTCCAGGATCCGGCGCGCCCCCTGGGTCAGCGCCAGCAGGTGCAGCAGCTTGCCCTGGTTGGGGGCGACCGCGATGTTCGGCAGCCCGGCGGCGTCGGCGTCGGCCGTGGCGGCCTCCAGCACCGGGTCGTGCCCGACCAACTGGTCGGAGAAGTAGGCGTCCACCGCGTTCCAGGTCGCCTGCTGGTTCGGCTGGGTCATCGGGCCCTCCAGTGGTGCAAGATCGGCAGCTTTCGGCCGAATGCTACTCCGGGGGCCCGACGACGCCGGGGCGACTACCGGTTACGCTCCGTCACTCCGCGACGGTGGCGTTGGCGGCCGCGGCGGCCTTGGCCGCCTCCTCCGCCTCGATCTTCGCGTGGGTCTTGGCGGCCCGGCGCTTCATCACCCAGGCCGAGGTCGCGCCGATCACCACGGCCGCGGCCAGACCCGCCCAGGAGAACCGGGACAGCCACGGCTCGATGGCCTTGCCCACCTTGTAGACCAGCAGCGTGGTGCCGCCGGCCCAGACCACGCCGCCCAGCACGTTGGCGATCAGGAACTTCCAGTACGGCATCTTCAGCGCACCCGCCAGCGGACCGGCGAAGATGCGCAGCAGCGCGATGAAGCGGCCGAAGAAGACCGCCCACATGCCCCACTTCTGGAACGAGCGCTCGGCGGTGGCCAGGTGGGAGGGCCCGAAGTGCTTGGGGAACTTCCGCCCCAGCTTCTCGAAGAGCGGCTTGCCCCCCTTGCGGCCGATCGAGTAGCCGATCGAGTCGCCGATGATCGCGCCCGCGATCGCGCAGAGCGCGATCCCCCACGGGCTCACCGCCCCCTTGACGGCCATCAGGGACGCCGTGACCAGTGCGATCTCACCGGGCAGCGGGATGCCCAGGGACTCGATCCCGATGATCAGGCCGATCAGGGCGTACACCGCGGTCGGTGGGACGCTCTCGATCCAGGCGTCGATGTGCAAGGCCAGTACCTCCGTGGCAGGTCGGGGCGGGGCCGGCTCCCCGTGGAGCCGCACTCCCGTCCCGGCGGTCGTCCGATGGCGGCACCCGGGCCGCGCCCCGGGGCGCAGCCTAACGTGCCGGGCGGCCTGTCCCCCTGGCCGATCACCCGTCGTTACGACGTACGCTCCCGCGCCAATAGTTCCAGGCCGACCGGCCTTTCTTCAAGATTGGGTAAAGCGCAGGGCGACGACGGACGGCCGCTGCTTGATCCGCCGTCCGAGCGGCAGCAGCGCCCGCAGCAGGCCGCGCCCGCCCTCGGGGTAGACCTCGCGCACGTCGGTGACCGCCGGGTGCGCCTGCGCCAGTTTGCCGAACTCGTTCGCGTCCATGCCGAAGGGCATCGGGGGCGCCTGGTAGTGGCGGTCCCGCAGCGTGCCCCGGACGGCCCGGCGGGCGGCCCAGCGCGGGACGGCGTCGAGCACCATCTCACCGCCGGGGAAGCGTTCGGCGCAGGCGGCGATCAGCTCCCGGACCTCGGTCGGCCGCAGGTACATCAGCAGCCCCTCGGTGGTGATCAGCACCCCGCGGTCCGGGTCCGGGTCGACCTCGTCCGCCCAGCGCAGGTCGGTGGCGGAGCAGGCCAGGATGCGGCGCCGGTCGTCCGGGGGCAGCAGCCGCTCGCGCAGCCGGGCCGTCTCGGGCAGGTCCACCGACAGCCAGTCGGCCCGGCCGTTGTCCACCCGCCAGGCCTGGGTCTCCAGGCCGTCCCCGAGCCCGACCACCGTGGCGCGCGGGTGCCGGTCCAGGAAGTCCGCCACCTCGCGGTCGAAGCAACCCGCCCGCAGCGCCTGCAACTGGCTCACCAGCGGTGCCCGCCCGAACCGCTCGGCGAACGGGAAGTCGATCCGCTCCACCAGCTCGACCGCCACCGGGTCGTGCAGCACCGCGTCCGGCCGCCTCGCCTCCAGCGCCCGGTGCCACAGGGTCCACAGCGCCGTCTCCGGCACCTGCCCCAACTCCGGCCGTTCCCCGCCGCCGCTCATTCGCTCACTCCTTCGGACGTGCACCACGCTCGGGCATGAACCCGCCGATTCTGGCACCCGCGCCGCATCCCCTTCTCCGGCGACGCGCCGCCCGCCGCCAGTGCCGGCGTCAGTGCCGGCGTCAGTGCCGGCGTCAGTGCCGGCGTCAGTGGCGGCGTCAGTGGCGGCGTCAGTGGCGGAACACTCCAAGATCGACTCGTGATCGTTGTGCCCGGTGGTGGCCACAGCCCCGCCCGGCGCTGTCCCAGACTGGCAGCACGCGACGGCCCGGCCGGTCGCCGCGTCCGCACTCTTCAGCCGACCCAAGGACTGCCACCGTGAGCGAGCGCGTTCTCATCCCCCGCAACCGGGGGTTCCTCTTCCTCGATTCCCACCCGGCGGGCTGCGAGCGGCTGGTGGCCGACATGTGGCGGGACTGCCCGGACCCGGCCGAACTGCCGGACGGCGAAGGGCCGGTGGCCCTGATCATCGGCTCCTCGGCCGGGTACGGCCTGGCCGCGGCCGTCGCCGGGCTCAAGCGGGCCGGCATCCGCGGCGTGCTGGTCTGCTTCGAGAAGGCCCCCACCGGGCGCCGCACCGGCACGGCCGGCTGGTACCGCACCGCCGCCACCGCCGAACTCGCCCGCGCCGCCGGGCGGGACCTGGTCTTCCTCAACGGCGACGCGTTCTCCGACGCGATGAAGGACCAGGTCGCCGACCTGGTCGAGCGGCGGTTCGGCGGCCGGCTGGACCACCTGGTCTACTCGGTGGCCGCCCCCCGGCGCACCGACCCCGACACCGGCGCCACGTACGCGTCCGTCCTCAAGCCGATCGGCCGGACCAACCGCACCAGGACGCTGGTCTTCGACGACCAGGGCCGTCCCGAGGTGCGCGCGGTCGAGATCTCGCCGGCCGAGGGCGACGACATCGAGCAGACCGTGGCCGTGATGGGCGGGACGGACTGGGAGCGCTGGATCGACCACCTGGCGGGGCGAGGACTGCTCGGCGAGGGCTTCACCACCGCCGCGCTCTCGTACATCGGCTCCCCGCTGACGGCGGCGATCTACCGCCAGGGCACCATCGGCGCGGCCAAGGCCCACCTGGAGGCCACCGCCCGCACCCTGGACGAGCGGCTCGGCGAGACGCTGGGCGGGCGGGCCGTCACCTCCGTCAACGGCGCCGCCGTCACCCAGTCCTCGACCGCCGTCCCCGGCATCGCCCTGTACACCGGGCTGCTGCGCGGCGTCCTCGGCGCGGGCATGGTCCCGCCGGTGCACCAGCTCGCCGCCCTGTGGGACCAGCTCACCGGCGCCGCCCCGCTCGTCCTGGACGACGAGGGCCGGGTCCGCCTGGACGGCTGGGAACTCGCCGACGGCGTCCAGGCCGCCGTCGCCGAACGCTGGGCGGCCGCCACCACCGACACCGTGGCCGACCTCGCCGACCTCGGCTGGTTCCACGCGGAGGTCCAGCGCCTGTACGGCTTCGCCGTCCCGGGCGTCGACTACACCGCCCCGGTGGCCACCGACGTCCCCTGGCCCGGCCCCGCCTCCTGAGCCGCCCGGGCGTCAGCCGATGCTGAAGGCGCCGTCCGGCGGCGGCGGGGAGTCGGTGGCGTCCGCGTCGGTGACCGGGGCCGCCCGGCCGACCAGCGCGGCCAGTTCCTCGCCGTCGGTGAGCCGGGCCGGGAAGATGTCGCCCGCCAGCAGCCGGCTCAGCTCCGCCGCCGGCAGCGGCGCGGTGGAGCCGGCCAGCAGGATGTTGCCGTACCGGCGCCCGCGCAGCACCGGGGCCTCCGCCACCAGGCAGACGTACGGGAACACCGCCGCCACCGTGGCCGCCTGGGCCCGGGCGAAGGCCAGCGGCGGGCCGTCCGCCAGGTTGGCCGCGTAGCAGCCGCCCGGGCGCAGCGCGGCGGCGGCCAGCCGCAGGAACTCCACCGAGGTGAGGTGCGCGGGGGTGCGGGAGCCGTGGAACACGTCCGCGATCACCAGGTCCTGGGAGTCGGCCGGGGTGACGGCCAGCGCCGCCCTGGCGTCGCCCACGGTCGCGGTGATGTCCGCGCCGGGGCCCTGCCAGGGCAGTTGCCCGGCGACCAGGTCGAGCAGCGGCCCGTCCACCTCCACGACCCGCTGCCGCGAACCGGGCCGGGTCGCGGCCAGGTAGCGGGGCAGGGTGAGCGCGCCGCCGCCCAGGTGCAGCGCGTCCAGCGGACGGCCGGACGGGGCGAGGACGTCGGCCAGGTGGCCGAGTCGGCGGGTGTACTCGAACTCCAGGTGCGTCGGGTCGGCGAGGTCGACGTAGGACTGCGGGGTGCCGTCCAGGGTGAGCAGCCAGCCGCCGTCTCGGTCGATGTCCGGCATCAGCTTGGCGAAGCCGAGGTCGGTGCGCCGGCCGACCGGTACCGGCTCGTCCGGCCCCGGAAGCGGCTCGTCCGTCACGCGGGCTCCCCCACCGGGCGGACGTCCAGGTGGGCCGCGAGCCAGCGGTCCAGCTCGGCGAACACCTCGGTGCGGGCCTTCTCGCCGGACAGCACCAGGTCGTGCATCCCGCCCTCGATCCGGACCACCGTCACGTGCCGGCCCAGCCGGGGCCCCTGCGCGGCGATGTCGTCGGCGCGCAGCACCCCGTCCGCGTGGTGCAGGGCGTTGTGCCACTTGGTGGTGGAGACGGACCTGGTCGAGGCCATCAGCAGCACCGGCACGTCGATCCCCAGGCCGTGCCGCAGCCGCCGGTGCCCCTGGTGGATCGCGGCCAGCCAGCCCGCGTACAGCGGGAAGCCCTCGGCCGGCTTGAGCCTGAGGTCGAAGTCCCACTCGCCCTTGTGGTCCTTGTGCAGGCTGTGGGTGTAGTGCGGGTTGAGCGAGGAGGGCAGGATCCGGGTCGGCTTCGCCCGCCCGAGCGCCGTCACCACCGGCCCGCCGGCGGTGCGCACGGCCGCCCCGGCCGGCATCGACAGGAACGGACTGTTCAGGAACAGGCCGTCCACCAGCCCGCGCCCGGCCCGGCGCCCCGCCCACAGCGCGCCGACCAGCCCGCCGGTGGAGTGCCCGTTCAGCAGCAGCTGACGGTGGCCGTCCACCTCCCGGATGATCCGCACCGCCTCGTCGATCTCCTCGTCGTACTCGGCGAGGTCGCGGACGAAGTTCGGCGACTGGTGCGGGCGCAGCGAGCGGCCGTACTTGCGCAGGTCCAGGGCGTAGAAGGAGAACCCGAGCGCGGTGAAGTGGTCGGCCAGGTTGGTCTGGAAGAAGTAGTCGTTGTACCCGTGGACGTACAGCACCGCCCGCTCCGAGCCCGGCACCAGCCGCCGCACGAGCGTGGCGCAGACCGCCCCCTCGTCGTCGGGCCGCAGCGTCAGCTCGGCCGCCTCGTAGGGGGCACCCAGGATGTCTTCCCGAAACTCCATCTGCCGCTGCACCCGTTCCCTCTGCTCCGCCTGCCCCTGCTCGGCAGGTGTCCACCCGTTTCCGCCCCGACCATACCGGCCGGTAGGCCCGCCCCGCGCGGCGGCGGGGTTGCGCCGCCCTCCGAGGCCCGGCGACGGCCTCCGGCAGCGCCCCGCCCTCCTCGTCCGCGCGGTCGGCGGGCCCTCCTCGTCGCGGCGCCTCGCGTACCCCGCCGGGGTAGCCGTCCACGCCTCCCGACCGCCTCTCGTGCGCCTCCTGTGCGCCGGTGGTCGTGTGGAACGCTTCCCGGACAGAGACGGCGAGTTGGGGAGTTTGCATGCAGCACGGGCATATCGATCCATCCCTGTACCGTTCGGCCGCCGAGGCGATCGCGGCGCCGCCGGAGAAGCTGGCCTACGTGGCCGGGTTCGACCGGTCGGCCCGGCGGCCGGACGCCCTGCTCACCGTGGACACCGATCCGGCCTCGGCGAGCTACGGGAAGGTGCTGAACTTCGCCGAACTGCCGACACTTGGCGACGAGTTGCACCACTTCGGATGGAACGCCTGCTCCAGCGCCCTGGCACACGCCTGCCACGAGAACCCGGAGCGGCGGTTCCTGCTGCTGCCGGGGCTGCGGTCCTCCCGGCTGCACGTGATGGACACCCGGCCGGATCCGGTCCGCCCCCGGCTGGTGAAGACGGTCGAGGCCAAGGAGCTGGCGGCGAAGTCGGGCTACTCGCGGCCGCACACCCTGCACTGCGGGCCGGAGGGGGTCTTCCTGTCCTGCCTCGGCTCCGGCGACGGCGACGACGGGCCCGGCGGGGTGGCGCTGCTGGACCACACCACCTTCGAGGTGCTGCGCCCCTGGGAGACGGAGCGCGGGCCGCAGCACTTCGCGTACGACGTCTGGTGGCACCTCGGGACGGACGTCGGGGTGACCAGCGAGTGGGGCACCCCGTGGATGGTCGAGGACGGAGTGCTGCCGGAGCAGCTGCTCGCCCGCAAGTACGGACACGCGCTGCACTTCTGGGAGCTGGGCACCGGCCGGCACCTCCAGCGGGTCGACCTCGGGGACCAGTACCAGATGGTGCTGGAGCTGCGCCCCGCGCACGACCCGCAGGCGGAGTGGGGCTTCGCCGGGGCGGTGGTGAACGTGGAGAACCTCTCCTCCTCGGTCTGGCTCTGGTACCGGCAGGGGCCGGCGTTCACCGCCCGCAAGGTGATCGAGCTCCCTGCCGAACCGGCCGCCGTCGAGCGACTACCGCCCGCACTGCGGCCGTTCGGGGCCGTCCCGCCGCTGGTCACCGACATCAACCTGTCGGTGGACGACCGCTGGCTGTACGTCTCGGCCTGGGGCACCGGCGAGTTGTTCCAGTACGACGTCTCGGACCCGTTCCACCCCCGGCTGGCCTCCTCCGTCCGCCTGGGCGGGGTCGCCGCCCGGACACCGCACCCGGCCGAGCCGGGGCGGCCGCTGAGCGGGGCGCCGCAGATGGTGGAGATCAGCCGGGACGGACGGCGGCTCTACGTCACCAACTCCCTCTACGGCGCCTGGGACGACCAGTTCTACCCGGACGGCATCGAGCCCTGGCTGGTGAAGCTGGACGCCGACCCGGTGGCCGGCGGCCTGAGCATCGACGAGAGGTTCTTCCCGCACGGCGCGGATTTCCAGGGCCTGCGCGTCCACCAGACCCATCTGGCGGGCGGGGACGCCTCCTCGGACTCCTACTGCTACCGCTAGGGCCGGCCCGCGATGGCTAGCGGTGGACCACCCGGTCGAACCGCACCTGGTCCACCGGCAGCCCCAACGCCAGCAGTTGGGCACACACCGAGGCGACCATCCCGGCCGGCCCGCTGACGCAGGCCACGTGCCCGCGCCAGCCCCCGGCGCCCGCGACGACGTCGGCGAGCCGGCCGGCCGTGACCGGGGTCAGCGACAACCAGGTCTTGTGCAGGGAGAGTTCGGCGAGCGCCAGGTGCTGGTCCGCGGCGCCGTCGTAGCCTTCGCCACCGGGGCCGGGGACGGCTCCGGTGACCGGATCGGAGCCCGACGGCGTTGCGGGGGCGAGGAGTTGGCGCCGCAGTCTCATCGCATGGTGGCGGGCGATCAGACGGTCGTACTCGGCGGTGGCGGTGGCCTGGCTGCTGTTGTCCATGACCTGCCCAGTCAACCGCCGGGCCGATGGACGGGAGAAGGGTCGATGGCCCCGGGCGGCCCCGGGACCATCGACCCCCGGCGCCTGCGGCGGGGCGGCAACCAGGCAGCCCGGCAACCACGCAGCCCGGCTACCGGCTCTGCCCGGAAGCCGCCTGCCCGGCCTCCTCGGCGCCCTCCACCCGGCGCTCGGTGGCGTCCCAACTCGCCAGCAGCCGCAGGGACTCGGCGGAGGCGGAGCCCGGTTCGGCATGGTAGGCGACCAGCACCTGGTCGCTGTCCCCGGCCGGGCGGAGCGTCTCGTACTGGAGGCTGAGCGGACCGACCACCGGGTGCTGCAGCCGCTTGGTGCCGTGGCCCTTGTCCTGGATCCGGTAGGTGGCCCAGAGGCGCCGGAATTCCTCGCTCTTGACGGAGAGTTCGCCGACCAGCGAGGCGAGCCCCGGATCGTCCGGGTAGCGTCCGGCGTCCAGGCGCAGCAGGCCGACGACATCGCTGGCCTTGGTCTCCCACTCCTCGAAGAGCGCCCGGGCGGCGGGGTCGAGGAAGACGTGCCAGGCCATGTTGCGCTGCTCGGGCGGCATCACCGCGAAGTCACCGAGCAGGGCGGTGCCGAGCCGGTTCCAGCCGATGACGTCCAGCCGTCGGCCGAGCACGTACGCGGGCACGCCCTCCATGGAGTCCAGCAGCTGCTGCAGCGCGGGCCGCACCCGCTGCGGGCGGGCGCTCGCGGCGCGGCCGGGGCGGCGGCGGGCGGGTTCGGTGAGCCGGCCGAGGTGGTCGCGCTCGGCGGGGCCAAGACGCAGCACCCGGGCGATGGCGTCCAGGACGGCCGCGGAGACGTTCTCGCCGTGGCCCTGTTCGAGCCGGGTGTAGTAGGCGGTGCTGACTCCGGCGAGCTGGGCCAGCTCCTCGCGGCGCAGTCCGGGCACCCGCCGGCGGGTGGTGCCCTCCGGCAAGCCCACGTCCTCGGGCCGCAGCCGGGCACGGCGGGATCGGAGGAACTCGATGAGTTCGGTGCGCTGGTCCATTACTGCAGTATGCGGGCGGGGTGGGCGGCCCGGGGGCGGGCGAGGGTGATACTGCCGTGCGTAGGTTGGGCGGTCGTACGTCCCGTTTCCCTACGCCCGGGGCTCGTACGCTCCGCCTTCGTACGACGAGCCCGGATCTGGTTGGGCCAGCCGCCCCGCAGCAGCCTGGTGGGCATGACGAACGAGACGACGCAGAGCACCACGCAGACCACCGCCACCCGCACCGTCGCCGCCTACGCCGCCCAACGGCCCAAGGCCCCGCTGGCGAAGACCACCGTCACCACCCGGGCCGTCGGCGAGCACGACATCGTGATCGACGTCCACTACTCCGGCATCTGCCACTCCGACATCCACCAGGTCGGCGAGGACTGGGGCGACGGCATCTTCCCGATGGTCCCGGGCCACGAGATCGCGGGCGTGGTGAGCGAGGTCGGCCCGGCCGTCACCCGGTGGCGGGTCGGCGACCGGGTCGGGGTCGGCTGCTTCGTCGACTCCTGCCGCGAGTGCGACAACTGCCGGGCCGGGCTCCAGCAGTACTGCACCGGCGAGGGCGGCATGGTCTTCACCTACAACGCCACCGGCAAGGACGGCCGGCCGACCTACGGCGGCTACGCCGCGGAGCTGGTGGTCGACGAGGCGTACGCGCTGCGCATCCCGGACGCGCTGCCGCTGGACGCCGCCGCACCGCTGCTCTGCGCGGGCATCACGCTGTACTCGCCGCTGACGCACTGGGGCGCCGGCCCGGGCAAGAAGGTCGCGATCGTGGGCCTGGGCGGGCTCGGCCACATGGGCGTGCAGCTGGCCCACGCGATGGGCGCGGAGGTCACCGTGCTCAGCCAGTCGCCGCGCAAGCGCGAGGACGGCCTGCGGCTCGGCGCGGACCACTACCGGGCGACCTCCGACCCGGCGACCTTCGAGGAGCTGGCGGGCAGCTTCGACCTGATCGTCAACACGGTCTCCGCCGACCTCGATCTGACCGCCTACATCGGTCTGCTGCGCGTCGACGGCACCATGGTGCAGGTGGGCGTGCCGGAGAAGCCGGTGTCGCTGCACCCGTTCCCGCTGGCCATCGGGCGCCGCTCACTGGCCGGTTCGGCGATCGGCGGGCTGCCGGAGACCCAGGAGATGCTGGACTTCTGCGGCGAGCACGGCATCACCGCCGAGATCGAGCTGATCCGGGCCGACCAGATCAACGAGGCGTACCGGCGGGTGCTGGACGGCGACGTCCGGTTCCGGTTCGTGATCGACGCCTCGACCATCTGACGCCGACCCGCGGAACCTCCGACGGCAGGCAGGCGGAACGCCCCGCGCACCCGGTGCTCTCCCACCACCGGTTGCACGGGGCGTCGCCGGTGACTCCCGCGGACCCGCTGTCCTCGGCCCCTGCCCTCAGACTCCGGCCGTCTTGGCCCCGGCCCCGGCCCGGCGCTCGGCGCGCCGGTCCTCCCGCCGCTGCCGCCCACGGCGCAGCGGCTGGTCGGGCAGCCACCCGAAGGTCAGACAGGCGCCCACGATCCCGAGCAGCATCCCGATCAGGAAGCCGCCCAGGTTGGAGGTCACCCAGCTGCCCAGCGAGGCGAGCACGGCGAGGATGGAGTAGAACAGCCGCTGGGTCGGGTTGAACAGGATCAGCAGGCCGCACAGCACCATCACCGACGGCACCAGGTAGCCTGCCAGGCCGACCAGCGAGATGTGCAGCAGGAGGGGCAGCGGGGCCCACAGGGTGAACAGGATCTCGGCACCGCCGAGCGTCACCAGCAGCCCGCCCCAGAACGGCCGTTTGCCCCGCCAGTCGCGTTTGGCCGGTCCCGCGGGGCTCGCGGGCGCGGCGGTCGCGGCGGCTCCGTCGGGAGCGGCGGCGGGGCCGGCGACGGAGGCGGCCGCCGCGGCGGGGGCGGCGGCCGTCCCCTCGGCCGTCACCTCCTCGGTCCGCGCGGTGGCGCCCTCGCCGGTCCCGGCCTGCTCCGGTACGGACTCCGTCATGTTCAGCAGCCCTTGGAGCTGAAGCTCAGCCGCAGGTTGGGCAGTTTGAACCCGACGGCGGTGCTCGCGTAGTTGTGCTGGTTGAGGTGGGTCAGCGTGACGTGGTCGGCCTGCTGGCCGAAGACGCCCCGGCCACCCACCCCGACCGGGCCGGCCTTGGTGTAGGTGCTGGCGTCGCCGCCGATCTCGATGTTCTTGAACTCCGCGTCGCCGGACAGCAGATCGGAGTCCGTGGTGAGGTCGGAGGCGGCGACCGGGGTGCCCTGGTCGCCCGCGTGGATGACCAGGTTGACGCCGCCGAGGTCGACGCTCTGGCACAGGTTGGTGATCTCGGCGGTCTTGATCGCCGACACCGCCACCAGCACCTGACCGCCGGTGTGGCCCTGGTTGGGGCTGCCGGGGATCATGTGGTCGAGCGAGCCGAACTGGGCGAAGCCGTCGCCGTCGAGCTTGTCGGCGGTGATGGTGAACGGCATGCCGGAGATGGAGAACTGCGCGGCGAGCACGCCCTGGGCGGTGAGGGTCATCAGGATGCCCCCGACCGCGATGGCCGGTACGGCCATCAGGGCGGAACGCTTCATCCGGACCCGTCCTCTTCTGGTCCCGGTCGGCGTCTGCGGGGTTTCCGCCGCGGCGGCGGCTTCCTCGGACATGGCCATGTGTGCTCCCTGTGGATGGATTGGGTGTGCAGGCACTGGCACGTTGCCCTGGCGCGGACAGCGTTCCGCGCTCCGACCGGCCGTCCGCCCCTCGGCAGCGGGGCGGATCCGGGTCGGAGCGCGTGGAGTAACTGGGAAGCTACTGCCCGGTATTCGCCGGGTCAATACAGGTGCACGAAGGATCTTCACCAATCCTCGACCCGAGCCGCCGGGCCGCCTCGGCCGGCCCCAGGAACGGCGCGAGGCAGAACATGCTCAACACCGGTAGCAGTTCAGTCAGTTGATCACTGCACCCGGAGGAGATCCGGCGGTACACCGCACTGTAGACGCCGCCCACCACCGCGTCGGTCATGTCCTGCACCCCTACCCCGCACGGCAGTTGGGGCACCTCGGCGAAGAACGCGCGGAACCGGGTGAGGAGTTGGTCCCGCTCACGACGCCCGGCCGGGCCGACCGCCTCGATCTCGATCACCGCCATGGTCGCGAAGGACGGTGTCCCTGCGAGGAGTTGGAGCATCGCCCCGAGCGCCTTCCGGATCCCGGTGCACCAATCGGATTCGGCCGCGAAGACCGCCGCCATCCGCCGGAGCACCACGCCCGTCCCGTACCGGTACGCGGCCAGGAAGGCGTCCTCCTTGCCGCTGAACAGCTCGTAGAAGACCGGCCTGGTCACGCCCGCCGCGCGGCAGATGTCGCTCACCGTCGCGTGCCGGTAGCCGCGTTCGGCCACCGTCCGGACCAACGCGTCCAGCAGCCGCTCGCGCTGGGTCGCGGCGACCACTCCGGCGGGCAGCCGGCGCGGACCCGGCTTGATCGACCTGGCCGGATCCCGGCCGGTCCGGGCGCCTGGCAGCAGGACCACGTCGACACTCCGAAGGTGTTTGGTATCCATCACCAACTCCTGTGTCCTGTATTGACATTGACGGAACGCCGGGTTTACAACACTGCCAGGTTTCCAACCGGTCGTGCGCAGGCCAGCACCGGTGGATACCAGGGGCTCCGACGGCCCCGGGCGAGCCGCCCGGGCCACCGGACCAGGGCGGATCCGGGTCCGCGGCGGTGGCAGCCGCCCGTGCACCCGCACCACCGCACGTCCGCACGGCTCGCACCGTGCCACCGGGCACCGAACCGCACCCTCCGGCCCCGCCGGGTACCCAACTGCCGTACCGGCACCGCCGTACGGGCCCCTCGCACGATGTACCACGCACGACGTACCACGCACCACCACCATGCACCACACCGCTGCACTGTTACGCCGCAGCACCGTTACACCGCAGCACCGCAGCACGAACACCGCCGTACCGCACGAGCGGGCCCGTGGCGCCGGGCCCGCCCGCACCCACGGTCCGGCGGGGCTCCCGGTACGCCATGCACCGCCCCCGTCGTGCACGCCACCACACCGGCACACGGGGATTCCCCCACCCGTCCCTCCGGACGGAGAGAGGCGCCCTCATGCGCATCCGTCGCACCTTCGCAGCCGCATCCCTCGCCGCCGTCGCCCTCACCGGCGCCGCGGTCGCACCGGCCCAGGCCAGTGCCGCCGCCGTTCTGACCCAGGGCAGCGCGTCCGGCCCGGCCATCGCCGTCGGCGACACCCTGGTCGCCGACCTGGCCTCCGGCACCGCCGCCACCTTCACCGACGGCCCCGGCAGCACCAACGGGGTCAGCTGTGCCACCTCCTCGTTCTCCGCGACCGTGACGTCCAACCCGGCCGCCCCCGGCAGCGCGACCGAGCAGCTCAACAGCCAGTCCTTCGACTCCTGCACCTCCAGCGTCTTCGGCGTCATGAGCGTGCAGAGCGTCACCGCCACCAGCCTGCCGTACACCAACACCGTCACCTCGGGCTCCGGCACCAACGTCTCGCTCAACGGCACCAGTGCCGGCCCGGTGGGCATCACGGTGGTCCTCAACACCCTCCTGGGCACCGTGAACTGCGTCTACCAGAGCCCCAGCGGCATCACCGGTTCCACCTCGAACAGCAACAACAGCATCACCTTCTCCAACCAGGCCGCCAACCTGGTCTCCGGTCCGGGCCTGTGCTTCTCCACCGGCTACTTCAGCGCCAGCTACGGCCCGGTCACCGACACCTCGGCCGCCGGCAGCCCGGTCCTGTACGTCAACTGACGCCCCGGTCCGGCCGATCCACGCGAGCGGCGTACGGAGGGCGGCTGCCCTCCGTACGCCGCTCCACCGCGCCGGCCGATCCCCCGGGACAAGCAAGTGACCGGCCGGTAGGGTGGCGCCGCGCGGGCCCGGCGGAACGGGCCCGCGGGAGCGATCCCCGGGCCTCGGGCACGGGCACGGGCACGGGCACGGCGAACCGGAACGGGGCGGGGCAGATGGCCAGCGGCAGCAGCGGGAACGGCGACGGCACGGGATTCTTCACCTCGGTGGCGGACACCGCCGAACGGCTCGCCGCCACCGGCTACCTCGCCTCCACCGCCGTCGCCACCACCGTCTTCCTCGCCGACCGGCTCGGCAAGCCGCTGCTGGTCGAGGGCCCCGCCGGGGTCGGCAAGACCGAACTCGCCAAGGCCGTCGCCGAACTGGGCGCGGCCCGACTGGTGCGGTTGCAGTGCTACGAGGGCATCGACGAGGCCCGGGCGCTGTACGAGTGGAACCACGCCAAGCAGTTGCTGCGGATCACCGCCGGCCGCGACGAGGGCTGGGACCAGGCCCGCGGCGACATCTTCGGCGAGGAGTTCCTGCTCACCCGCCCGCTGCTCACCGCCATCCGCGGCGAGGAGCCCACCGTGCTGCTGATCGACGAGATGGACAAGGCCGACGTCGAGGTGGAGGCGCTGCTGCTGGAGGTGCTCAGCGACTTCCAGGTGACCGTCCCCGAGCTCGGCACCATCATCGCCAGCCGCCGCCCCTTCGTCCTGCTCACCTCCAACGCCACGCGGGAACTCTCCGAGGCGCTGCGCCGCCGCTGCCTCTTCCTGCACCTCGACTACCCGGACGCCGAGTTGGAGCGCCGCATCGTCCGGCTCAAGGTGCCCGGCCTGGACGACACCCTGGCCGCCTCACTGGTCCGGGTGGTCGGCGCGCTGCGCGCGATGGAACTGCGCAAGGCACCGTCCGTCGCCGAGACCATCGACTGGGCCCGTACCCTGCTGGCGCTCGGCTCGGACACCCTGACCGACGCGGTCGTCCAGGACACCCTCGGGGTGATCCTCAAGCACCAGGACGACATCCGGAAGGCCGCCCAGAAGCTCACCCTCGCGTGACCCCGGCCCCGGCGGCCACCGACACCGCCGCCCGACTCACCGGCCTGGTCCGCGCCCTGCGCGGGCACGGCCTGCGGATCGGCCCGTCCGAGACGGTGGACGCCGCCGCCGTGCTCGACGTCCTCGGCTTCACCGACCGCGAGCAGATGCGGGCCGGCCTGGCCGCCGCCCTACTGCGCTCGGACGGCCAGCGGGTCGTCTTCGATGCCGCCTTCGACCTGTTCTTCCCGCTCGGCGTCGGCACCCCCGAGGCCCTGCGAAGCTCCGCGCCGCCGCTGCCCGACGACCCCGAACCGCCGCGCTTCGGCCGCCCCGACCCACTGCGCGAACAGCTGCGCGAGCGCCTCGCCGCCGCCCTGGCCGCCGACGACCGGGCCGCCCAGGCCCGGCTGGCCGGCGAGGTGGTCGAGGCCTTCGGCCGGTACGGCACCGGCAGCACCCCCGGCTCGGACGGCTGGTCCGCCCACCAGGCGCTCGGCCGGCTCGCCCCCGAGACCCTGCTCGCCCGGATCCTCGCCGCCCTGCGGGACCAGGGCACGGACGGCCCCTCCGACCGCGACCTCGCCGACCGCGTCCTCACCGACGAGATCCGCCGCCGCATCCGGGACTTCCGCGCCCTGGTCACCGGCGAGGCCCGCCGCCGGGTCGCCGAACTGCGCGGCGCCGGACGGATCGCCGAGCGCGCCGTCGCCCCCACCGCCGACCGGGTCGACTTCCTGTACGCCGGCCGCGAGCAGCTCGCCGAACTGCGCCGCACCGTCCACCCGCTGGCCCGCAAACTCGCCACCCGGCTGGCCGCCCGCCGCCGCCGCGCCGCCCGCGGGCAGATCGACCTGCGCCGCACCCTGCGCCGTTCGCTCACCACCGGCGGGGTGCCGCTGCGCCCGGCGTACCGGCTGCGCCGCCCGGCCCGGCCCGAACTGGTGCTGCTGTGCGACGTGTCCGGCTCGGTGGCGGGCTTCGCCGACTTCACCATGCTGCTGGTCCAGGCGATGGGCGAACAGTTCAGCAAGGTGCGGGTGTTCGCCTTCGTCAACCGCACCGCCGAGGTCACCGACCTGCTGCGGCGCGGCCAGGACGACCCGGCCCGCCTCGCCGCCCGCATCCTCACCGAGGCCAAGGTGACGGGCTACCACGGCAACAGCGACTACGGCTCCGCCCTCGGCGAGTTCGCCGACCACCACCTGGACGCCGTCGGCCCCCGCACCTGCGTGCTCGTCCTCGGCGACGCCCGCAACAACCACCGCGACCCCAACACCGGAGCCCTGCGCCGGATCGCCGCCCGGGCTCGCCGGGTCTTCTGGCTCAACCCCGAACCCCCCGACCTCTGGACCACCGGCGACTCCGCCGCCCAGGCCTACGCCGACGTCGTCGACATGCACTCCTGCCGCAACGCCCGCCGCCTCGCCGAGCTGATCACCCGCCTGCTGCCGGTCTAGGGTCCGGCGGATCCTGCCGGGCGCCGGGCAGCCCGGAACCCGGGGGCGCCACAGCCGCCCCCGGGTACGACCTCCGGGGCGTCAGCGGACGCCGAGGTGGTCCGGCGCCGGGCGGGGCGCCGCGACCGGCGGGCGGTCGGTGGCCGACGGCGCCGCGACCGGGGTGGGCCGCAGGGGCCACCAGAGGGTGCGGCCGAGGAGGGCGGCCAGGGCCGGGACGGTGACCAGGGAGAGGACCAGCGCGGAGAGCAGGATGCCCAGGGTCAGCGAGAAGGCGACCTGCTCGCTGCCCGGGGTGGTGGCCAGCGTCGCGAAGGAGCCGGCCAGCACCAGGCCCGCGGTGGCGATGGCCGGAGTGGTGTGCCGGACGGCGCGGGCCACGGCGGTCCGGGCCGAGCCGGGGCGGTGCATCTCCTCCCGGATCCGGTCGGTGATCAGGATGTTGTAGTCGGTGCCGAGGGCGACCACGAACAGGAACAGCACCAGCGGGAGGGTGAAGGAGACGCCGGGCCGGTCCAGCCCGTGCTGGAACAGCAGGGTGGCGGCGCCGAGGGTGGCGGCGAACCCGAGGCCGACGGAGAGCAGCAGGGCGATCGGGGCGAGCAGGCTGCGCAGGAGCAGCAACAGGATCAGGGCGATCAGGGCGGCCGCGACCGGGAAGACCACGGTGAGGTCGCGGTCGACGGCGGTGGAGATGTCGGCGAAGACCGCCGCCGTGCCGCCGACGTGGCCGGTGGTCCCGGCCGGGGTGTGGGCGGCCACCGCGGCGCGGACCGGGCCGGAGGCCAGGTCGCGGGCGCGCTGGCTCTGCGGGTCGGCGTCGAGGTAGAGGTCGATCCGGGCGGCGCGGTGGTTGTCGGCGAGGACGGTCCGGCCGACCTGGCCGACGCCCTCGACCCCGGTCAGGACGCGGGCGAGGCCGTCGAAGCGGCCGGTGTCGAGGGTGCCGCCGTCCTGGGCGACGAGGTAGACGGTTGTCGGGTCGGAGACGCCGGCCGGCAGGGCTCGGGAGATCTCCGCGGCGGTGGCCGCGGCCGCCGTGGTGGTGTCGTCGGCCTGGCTGTAGTCCATCCGGAGCCCGACGCTGCCGGCGGCCAGCGCGCCGAGCAGGCCGACGGAGGCGAGCAGCAGTGCCAGCGGCCGGCGGGCGACGAGTTCACCGAAGCGGGCGGCGACGCCCGGGCGCGGCACCTGCCGCAGGCTGCGGGAGGGCCAGAAGATCCCGCGGCCGCAGGCGGCGAGCAGCGCGGGCATCAGGGTGAGGCTGCCCAGCAGCATGACCAGCACGGCGACGGCGATGGCCGGGCCGAGCGAGCGGAACTGGCCGAAGCTCGCGACGCCCAGGGTGGCGAAGGCGGCGACGATGGTCAGCGCGGCGGAGGTGATCGCGGTGCCGACCCGGCCGGCCACCTCGGCGGCGGCGGCCCGGGCGGGCTGCTCGGGCCGGGCGCGCAGTTGCTCGCGGAACCGGAAGAGCAGGAACAGCAGGTAGTCGACGCCGATCCCGAGCAGGACGACGGAGATCAGGCCGGGGGTGGAGGCGTCCAGCTTGAGGCCGGTGAGGGCGGCGGCCCCGGCCACCGCGCCGGCGGCGGCGCCGCCGATCACGGCGACCGCGAGCAGCGGCAGCAGGGCGGCCAGCACGCTGCGGAACACCAGCACGTTGAGCAGCACGATCAGCGCGGTGAGCAGGGCGCTGCCGAGCGTGGCGGCGCCGCGGTTGGCCTCGGTGGTGTCGGAGAGCTGGGCCAGGCCGCCGGTGAAGCCGGTGCGCATGCCGATCCCGGTGAACCGGGCGCGGGCCTCGTCCCGGAAGGCCCGGTAGACGCCCTGCACTCCCTCGTCCGAGGCGTTGCCGGTCAGTTCGACGGTGAGCAGTTCGAAGGTCCGGTCGGGTGCCACCGTGGCGGGGGCGATCCGGGGCGTCTGGGAGTGGTCGGTGACCAGGAAGGCCGGCTCGTCCTCCCGCCGGGGCATGGTGACCCGGTGTTCGGCGAGCCCGGCGGCGCCGGCCTCGATCTGCTGCTGGTCACCGGCGGTGAGCGCCTTGCCGTCGGTCCGGGCGACCAGCACGGTGACGGTGGTGGCGTCCGGCTTGACGCCGAACTCCTCCTCGGCGATCCGCAGCGCGGCGGCCGAGTCGTAGCTGCGGGGCAGGAACTCCCCGCTCTGGGACTGGGTCACCCGGGACATCAGCATCGGACTCAGGACGCTCAGCCCCATGCCCAGCACCGCCCACAGGGCGATGACCTTCCATGCGTGTCGGGTGGAGAATCCGGTCAGTGCGCGGATCACTGTTCCTCCGGTCGGTGGACGCGAACGTCGGCCTCTGCGCCGGCGGTTCCCGGCCCGGTCCAAGACCATCAGCCACGGGGGTGCCGGGGCGTCCGGGCAGCGGAGGATCCGCGCGGGGGCCCGCGCTCCCCCGCCAGGGCCGGGACCGGGACCGTGGTCCTGGTCCCTGGCCGCCCTCCTCGGCCTCGGGGACCACGTCCGGGCCGGCGGGCCGATGCCAGAATGGGGGCGTCAGCGCTGATCGGCCGGGAGGAACCAGATGAACGGGCGTCAGCGCCCCGGGGTGGACGAGGGTACCCGCAGGCCGTGGAGGGACCGGACGGCCGGTATGCCGTGGACCCGCGCGGACGCCCTGGTGGCCGTCGTTGCCTGCATCCTGGACCTGCTCGGCTACCTGCTCCTCGACCCGGTGAGCGACAGCCGCGTCCTGACCGTGCCGGGCTTCGCCCTCGTCGTGCTCTCCGCCCTGCCGCTGCTGGCCCGGCGCAGCCGCCCGGTGCCGGCGCTGGCCGTCGTCCTGGTGTTCCAGGCCGCGGCCGACCTGGCCGCCCCGGTCGGCCCGCACTTCGGCGCCGTGCTGATCGTCGCCCTGTACTCGGTCGCGGTGAGCCGCGGCGTCCCGGTCACGGTGGCCGCCATGGTGGTGACCGGGGTGACCACCACGCTGAGCCAGAGCCGCTTCGAGGTCCCGCTCTGGCAGGAGCTCCTCGCCGACCCCTTCTCCGCCGCCCTGGTGGGTTCGGCCGGCCTGGCGGTGGCCCGCTGGCGGCGCGAGGTGGCCGCCAACCGCCGGCTGCTGGCGGACCGCGCGGTGGCCGAGGAACGCCGCCGAATCGCCCGGGAGTTGCACGACATCGTGGCCCACCACATCACCACGATGCAGCTGATGGCGGGCGGCGCCCGCGCCAATCTCGGCAGTCCCGAGGTGGTCCGGGACGCCCTGGTCACCCTGGAGTCCTCGGGGCGGCTTGCGCTGCGCGAGATGCGGCAGCTGCTGAACGTGCTGCGGGCCGGGGACGAACCGGACGCCGCCCTGCCGCTGCCCCAGCCGGGGGCGGAGGAGCTGGACCGGCTGGTGGGCGAGTCCTGCCTGGCCGGGCTGCCGACCGAGTTGACCGTCGACGGGCCCCTGCGCCCGCTGCCGCCGACCCTCGGCCTGACGGTGTTCCGGATCGTCCAGGAGGGCCTCACCAACGCCCGCAAGTACGCCGGCCCCGCCCGGGCGTCCGTCCGGCTGGCGTACCACCCGGACAAGGTCACCGTCGAGGTGCGGGACGACGGCGGCGGCGCGCCTCCGCCGGAGGGCGGGCCGGGCGCGGGCCGGGCCGGGTACGGCCTGCTCGGCATGCGCGAGCGGGTCGCCCTGCACGGCGGCACCCTGGAGGCCGGCCCGCGGCCCGGCGGCGGCTTCGCCGTGACGGCCGAACTGCCGCTGACCACCGCCGAGGCGGCTGAGGCTGCCGTCCAGCACGGGCAGGCGGTCCGATGACCGGCCCGACCGACGCCACCCCCGCCACCGACACCCCCGGCGCCCACGCGATCAGGGTGCTCATCGTGGACGACCAGCCGCTGGTCCGCCGCGGCCTGTCCCTGATCCTCTCCCCCGACCCGTCCCTCGCGGTGGTCGGCGAGGCCGGGGACGGCGAGCAGGCCGTCGCCGCCGCCCTGCGGCTGCGCCCGGACGTCGTGGTGATGGACATCCGGATGCCCGTCCTGGACGGCGTCGGCGCGACGGCGGAGCTGGCCCGTCTCCTGCCCGGCTGCCGGGTGCTGGCGCTCAGCACCTTCGACATGGACGAGTACGTGGTGGCCGCGCTGCGCGCCGGTGCCCACGGGTTCCTTCCCAAGGACGTCTCCCCGGAGGAGCTGGGCTCGGCGATCCGTACCGTGCACGCCGGGGAGGCGGTGGTCGCCCCACGGCTGCTGACCCGGCTGATCTCGGCCTACGTCCGGGCGCCCGTCGCCGCCGACCCGCGGTCACCCTCCGCGGGCACCGGCACCGGCACCGGCACCGGCGAACTCACGCCCCGGGAGGTCGAGGTGTGGCGGCTGATCGCCACCGGTCTCGACAACGCGGCGATCTCACTGGCCCTGGAGATCAGCCAGTCCACCGTGAAGAACTACATCACCAGCATCTTCGGCAAGCTCGACGTCCGGGACCGCGCCCAGGCGGTGATCGCCGCCTACGAGTCCGGCCTGGTCACCGCCCGTACGAGCGGGTGACCGGGCCGGTTCCCGAGGCGGGTCAGCTCTCCAGGCTCTTGAGGAAGTCCAGCAGCGCCCCGGTCACCTCGGCCGGTCGCTCCTGCTGGGTCCAGTGCCCGGTGTCCGGCAGCCGGAGGTGCCGGTGGAGCTTGGGCAGCCGGTCGAGCAGGTGGGCCAGGGCCTCCGGCGGCACCATCGCGTTGACCAGGTCCTGCTCGCCGGCGATGTACAGGGCCGGCACCTCGACCGTCACCCCGGTGAAGGCGGCCAGCAGTTCGGCGTTGCGGTCCATGTTGCGGTACCAGTTGAGCCCACCGGTGAAGGCCCGCCCGCCGTGCGGGGTGTAGTCGGCCGCGAAGGCGTCGAGGTCCGCCTCGGTGAGCCAGTCCGGCAGCCGCTCGGGCTCCGGGACGGTCTCCAGCAGCGTCTTGCCCTCGGGGACGATCCACGGGCGCGGCTTGCCGTCGGGCTGGGTGCCGCACAGGATGCGGCGCAGGCTGGACTTGACGTCGGCGGCCAGTTCGGCGTCTGCGCGGCCGGGCTCCTGGAAGTAGTTGACGTAGAAGCCCTCGCCGAAGTTCTCCCGGAAGCCCTGCAGCGGCGGCGGCCCGCCCAACGGCAGCGGCGGCACGCTCAGCCCGGCGACCCCGCGGACCAGGTCCGGCCGCAGCGTGGCGGTGGCCCAGGCGACCGGCGCGCCCCAGTCGTGGCCGACCACCACGGCGCGTTCCTCGCCGAGCGCGCCGATCAGCGCGGTGACGTCGCCGACCAGGTGCAGCAGGGTGTAGGCGTCCACCGCGTCCGGCTGCGCGCTGCGGGCGTACCCGCGCTGGTCGACGGCGACCGCCCGGTACCCGGCCTCGGCGAGCGGCGCGAACTGGTGCCGCCAGGAGTACCAGCTCTCCGGGAAGCCGTGCAGCAGCAGGACCAGCGGCCCCTCGCCCTGTTCCGCGAGGTGCAGCCGGACGCCGTTCACCTCGACGTGACTGTGCTTGATGGCCTCGTTCAACTCCTGCTCCCGATCCGGTCCGTGGGGCCCCGACGGCCCCTGCGACCCTCCTGCCCGATCAACGGTCTTGCAACCCCGGCGAGTTCCACCGGCGAGTTCGACCGGCGAGCCACCGCGGCGCGACGCGGCCGAGGCCGCCCCGGAACTCCGGGACGGCCTCGGCCTCAGGCGTACGCGCTGAACTGGTTGAGCGTCAGTTCACCGTGTAGCTGTAGGGGATCGCCGCGAGCACCGAACCGGTGGTGCCGAGGCTGTTGTTGGCGGTCGGCACGAAGGTCGGGCCGGACACCAGGTAGAGCACACCCTTGACCGTGCTGCCCTTCGGGCCGGTCGGGGTGACGGTCACCTGCAGCGAGCCGGTGGCGCCGGGGGCGACGGTCACCGGGGCGGCGGCCGCGGCCTTGGCGTCGACCGCGGAGGCGTACGGGTCACCGGTGCTGGAGGTCAGCGCCGGGTCGAACGCCAGGGTGTGCGCGCTGGCGGTGATGGTGGAGGTGCCCTTCGGCGCACCACCGGTGCCGAACGGACCGATCTGCTGGACGAAGGAGCTCCAGCCGCCCGGGACGATCGGCTGCTCGGCGGTGCCCTTGGAGGTGACGACCGAGATGGTCGAGCCGTCCTGGGCCTTCTTCAGGTCACCGAAGAGGTCCGGCGAGGCGGTGGTGGCGCTCAGCTCGATCTGCGCCGGCGTCGAGGACGCCGCCACGGCCTTGAGCTGGTCGGTGCCCGGGGGCACCAGGAAGCTCGGCACCGAGGAGGTGAGGCTCAGCGGCAGGTTGACGCTGGCCGAGGCACCCTGCGGCACCAGCGGCAGGTCGACACGCTTGTCGAGGCGGCCGTCGGCCGCGATCGACTGGGTGGCGGCCGTGTTGTTGGTGTAGTTCACGTTGACGGTGACCGGCTTGCCGGCCGCCAGCTTGGTCTTCGCGTCGTTCGGCAGACCGGCCGCGGTGGCCTGGTCCTGGTTGAACGCGATGGTGCCGGCGAAGTCCTGCGCGAGCTCCTGGCCGCTGACCGGGCCGAGCACGTTCAGGACGAAGCGCCAGTGGCCCTCGGCCGGGTTGACCGTGGTGGCCGAGACGCCGTTGGCGGAGCCCGTCACGTTGCCCTGGGCGTCGAACAGCGCGTTGCCCTCGATGTCGATCGGGGTGCCGTTCGGGCTGATCAGGGCGCCCTGCATGAACAGGTTCGCGTCCTTGGCGACGGTGACGCCGACCCGCAGGTCCTTCTGGCCCTTCGGGACGTCGAAGCCGTAGGCGAACATCTGCGTCGGCGAGGAGCCGCGGCCGTTGCCACCGGTGATGGTGCCGGTGAAGGTGCCCTTGCCGTCCTTGACCGGGACGAGGCTGCGCAGCACGACCGGAACGCTGGTGGTGTTGCCGTTCGAGCTGGAGACCACGACGGCCTCGCTGCTGTCACCGCTGGTCGCCGGGGTGGTGAGCTGGACCTTGAGGGTCTTGGTCTCACCCGGCTGCAGGTCGGTGGTGTTCGGGCTCACCGCGCCGGCCGGAACCGCGCGCTGGGTGGAGGTGCCGAGCTGGACGTCACCGGTGTAACCGGCCTTGCCCGCCGGGGTGTAGAGGACCGCGGTCCACTCGCCGGCCGTCGGGTGCGGGACGTCGACCAGGCCGTAGTTGGCCGGGGTGGCGCCGCCCTGCGGACGGGTGTTGGTCTCGAAGCGGCCCGACGGGTCGAGCAGCGTCATGCGGACCACGGGGCCGTTGGTCACCGGGTTCGGGCCGCCGTGCCAGGCGATCGACGCCGCGAGGCGGTCGGCACCGGCCGGAACGGTGAACTTGACCTGCTTCTGAACCCAGGTGGCACCGTTGGTGGCGTACTTGAAGGTGTCGGTCGCGGACGAGTCCAGCTTGACGGTCTGCTGGTTGTTCGCCTGCGGCACGAAGCTGCGGGTGGTGGCGCTGACCGACTGGGGCTCGTCACTGGTGTTGGTGACGGAGACGTCGGTGGTGTGGGTCGAGCCGGGGGCACCCTGGATGCTCACCTGGCCGGTGTTCACCACGACGGTGCGGGCACCGTCGGTGCCGTCGCCGTCGTCGTAGCCGCGGGCGGCCTCGACGGCGGCCCGGACGTTCAGCAGACCGGCGCCCTGCTCCTCGGCGGGGACGCCGAGGTCGGTGGCGGTGCCGGTGATGAACTTCTTCACCAGCGCCGGGGACGGCGAGTCGCCGCCGTGGGTGTCGCGGTAGGCCTGGATGACCAGGGCCGCGGCGCCGGTGACGAACGGGGCGGCCTGGCTGGTGCCACCGAACGACTGGATGTTCGTGGGCTTGCCGTTGAAGTTGGTGCAGTCCGCGAACTTGGAGGTGTCGGCGGTGCACAGCGCCCAGTCCGACTCGCCCGGCGCGACCAGGTCGAGGGTCCGGCCGGCCTGGGTGAAGCCACCCGAGGAGAGCGCGGAGATCCGGCTGTCGTTCCAGGTCCCGTTGGAGAACTTGGAGGCCGCGTAACCGGTCTGCTGGTAGTTCTGGTTGTCCGTCGACGCGCCGACCGAGATCACGTACGGGTCGGTGGCCGGGGTGCCGATGGTGCCGCTGAGGCCCGCGTCACCGGTGGAGACGGAGACGGTGACACCGGCCTTGACGGCCTGCTCGTTGAAGAGCGCGATGGTGTCGTGGGCGCCGCTGTCCGGGGTGACGTTGCCGCCGAAGGACTCGTTCAGCACGTCCACGTGGGCGACCCGCACCGCGTAGTCGATGGACTGCAGGATCGACGAGTTGGACATCATCTCGCCGCCGGCCTTCAGGGCGACCAGGTCGGCGTCCGGGGCGAGGCCGCGGATCTGGATGTTGCAGCCGGCCGGCAGCGGGTGCGAGGCGTTGACCCACTGCGAGACGTCGTAGGTCTGACGGCCCTGGGCGATGACCGCCGAGGCGTCGCCGAAGGCCTCGGCGCCACCGCTCGGCGTGTTCCAGCCCTCACCCGAGAAGTCCTGGTAGTCGACCACGGCGTGCGAACCGTCGGCCCGGATGAAGTCCGGGTTGTTCGGGTCGAGCGCGTCCGCGATGTAGGCGACCTTGACACCCTTGCCGGTGGCCAGGTTCTCGACGCCGGGCTTGCCGTTGCCGCTGTAGGCGTGGACCGAGTAGAGGCCCTCGGGCTCCAGCAGCGGCTTGGACGGGTCGGAGGGGCAGACCGTGTTGGTCGCGTTCTCCTGAGCCTGACCGTTGCTGCCCGTAACGGCCTTCGAGGCGTCGGCGGACTTGCCGGACGTCGAAGCCGCGGCGTCCGCCTTCTTCGCGGTGGTGCCGGCGACCGGGGCTACCTGCACCTGGGTGTCCGCGACCACGGCGGCGACCGCCGGGTCGGCCTGCAGCGCCGCGCGCTCGGCCGGGCTGACCGTGGCGGAGAAGGCGTTGCCGACCACGAAGCTCTTGACGTCGGTGCCGCCGCTGGCCTTGACCTTGTCCAGCAGCGGCTTCTGCGCGCTGGCGGTCTTCTGCTGACGGGCGCCCAGGTGACCGTGGTCGGCCGGGGCGTCCGCTATCTGGTCCTTCAGGATCACGATCACCGGTGCCGGCGACCCGTCCGAGGACGCCGCCTGGGCGTTCTGCGGATCCTGGGTCGGGGCTGCGCTCGCGATGGTCCCGAGGCTCAGGACCATGGACGCGGCGGTGACGGTGACGGCGGCTGCTAGCTGGGTCTTGCGCCAGCCGATCAATGGACATCCTTTCGTCTGATGCGACGTCAGGTTGCACGGCCGAGCGTACCGGGATCCTGATGGGACGCTTGGTTGCTCCGGACCGCGCGTCCCGACAGCGGACGCATTCCAGCGCATCCGCCACGACCACGACAAGGGGCCAAAACCCCATCAGAAAGTAAAAATGACCATCGGAAAGTAAAATACACAGTATGAATCCGGCCGAGTCCGCCCCTTTTTCACCGATCAGAGCCGGTCAGAGAACGGTTAGAACTGACCGATCCACCTGCAAAAATTTCCGGTGGCGAACACTGGCCACAGGCGGAACACCGCCACCTGCTGCCAACTTGTCGACATCGCGACCCTTCCTTCCCCGTCGATCGCGATCGAAACAGCAACCGGCCCGCTACACCGACCGGGCGGCCGGGGAGTTCATCCGCTCCCCGGCCGCTTTCCGGAACGCCGGCTCGGGAAAGCCGGTTCAGGGGCACCGGTTCACGGCCGCCGGTTCACGGCCGCCGGTCCAGGAGGCGCCGGTTCAGGAGGAGGCCGCCAGCCGCTCCCGGGCGTCCGCCAGGTCCTCCGCCGTCGGGGCGTCGTCCTGGGTCAGCCGGTGGCGCCAGTAGCCGGTGAAGTCGATGGACTCCTTCGGCACCCCCCGCTCCTCGACCAGGCACCGGCGCATCGCCCGTACCGCCCCCGCCTCCCCGGCCAGCCAGGCGAAGGGCCGCCCGCCCGGCAGCGCGGCGTCCCGGAACGCCCTGGTCAGCGGGGCGCCCGGGGCAGCGCCGTCGCGGTACAGCCACTCCACCGCCAGGTCGGCCCGGGTCGGAAGCTCCTGACGCTCCGCCCGGTCCGCCACCTCGATCCAGGCGTACGCCCGCACCCCGGCGGGCAGCGCCTCCAGCAGGGTCGCGATGGCCGGCAGCGCGGTCTCGTCGCCGGCCAGCAGCACCCAGTCGGCCGCCGTCGCGGCCTCGGTGAGCGGCACCGGCGGGGCGTACAGCGCGGAGGGGCCGACCAGGCCGAGCCGGTCCCCCGGCGCGGCGCGCAGCGCCCAGGCGGCGGCCGGGCCGGTGTCGCCGTGCAGCACGAAGTCGACCTCGATCCGCCGGGTTCCGGGGTGCCGACGGCGCAGGGTGAAGCTGCGCAGCACCGGGCGCTCGGCCTCGGGGATCGCCAGGTAGGCCTGGTACCAGCCCATCGGGTCGTCCTGCCCGGCGGGCAGCAGCGGCTCGCGCTGTCCGGGGCGCGGGAAGCAGAGCTTGAGCTGCTGGTCAGGCGTGTCGCCCACGGCGTCGGCCAGGGCCTCCGCCTCGAAGACGACCCGGGCGGTGCGCGGCGTGATCCGCTCCACCGCTACGACCTCGACGAAGGTGACGGGCAGTGTCATCGCGAAACCCCTTCGATGCGTGAACCTGATAACTTACGGCATAAAGAGTTGCTGGCACGACGATACTTTACGCCATAAGGAGATGCCTGGATGACCGTCTACGCCGGGCAGGGAGACGCCCACCGCTCGCTCGCCCTGCTGTGGGGCCGACCCGATGAACCGCGCACCGGGCGCAGTGGCCCGAAACCGGGCCTGAGTGTGGACGCGATCGTGTCCGCCGGAATCGCGGTGGCCGACGCCGAGGGGATGGCCGCCCTGTCCATGCGCGCCGTGGGCGAACGACTCGGCCGCACCGCGATGGCGCTCTACACCTATGTGCCGGGCAAGGCCGAACTGCTCGACCTGATGCACGACCGGGTGCTCGCCGAACTCCCCTCCGGGCCACCGCCGACGGACGGCTGGCGGGCCGCCGTCACCGCCTGGGCCGAGGAGTTGTACGACTGCTACCTGCGCCACCCCTGGGTGCTCCAGGTCTCGCAGGCCCGGCCCGTCCTCGGACCGGCCGAACTCGCCGCGATGGAGCACCTGCTGGCCGCCCTGCAGCCGGCCGCACTGGCCCCGGGACGGCTCCGCGGCGCGGTCGCCGCGCTCTGGCAGTTCGTCCGCGGCACGGCCGCCACCACCGCCGACGCCCGCGGCGCGGCCGCCGCCACCGGCGTCGCGGACGAGGAGTGGTGGACCACCCGCTCCGCCCGACTCGCCGAGCTGGCCCCCGACTTCCCCCGGCGCTACCCGCTGCTCACCGCCCTGCAGAGCACCGCCGGCGGCCCGCCCGAGGAGAGCGGGCGGGAGGCCTTCCGCAGCGGGCTGGCGGTGCTGCTCGACGGAGTCGCGGCCCGGGCCGGCGCCTGATCCCCGGCGCCGTCCTTCCGGGTCAGCCCCGGCGGGCGGCCGGGATCGCCAGCAGGACGCCGAGCACCAGCAGAACGGCGTACCCGGCGGTCTCATGGCCGTCCGGCACCAGGAAGCGGACGAAGCCGAACAGCCGGAAACCCCCGAGCCGGTCGGCCAGCAGGCCGGAGCCGCCACCCAGGATCAGCACGAAACCGAGGTAGCCGAGCATGGTCTTCATACCCCCGAGCCTAGGAACCCCCGGCCGCCCGCCCAACCGACTTTCGGCGCGACCCCGGACCACCAAAGTCGCACCCGGACGCCGGCCGCCCCGCCCGCCGGGTGGATCCGGACGGAGCAGCAGGCACGGCGGCCCGGCGGCACCGCCGGTACGTTCGCCGTGTGCAGCCAAAGCATGTGCAGAAACCGCCGTCCGCCGCCCGGGTCGCGGCCGCCTCCGCCGCCTCCGCCCTGGTGCTCGCCGCCGGGGCCCCGGCGGCCCTCGCCCAGGACTCCGCCCCCGCCGTCGGCGGGGAGCGGCTGGGCCGCCCGGCCGTCCAGGTCGCGCCGCTGGCCGGGGCGCCCGCCCTGCCCGCCGAACTGACCGGCCGCTCCTGGCTGGTCGCCGACGCCGGCACCGGCGAGGTGCTCGCCGCCCACAACGCCCACCAGCCGCTGCCGCCGGCCAGCACCCTGAAGATGCTGTTCGCGGACACCGTGCTGCCCAAGTTCGACCGCAGCGCGGAACACCAGGTCACCCCCGCCGAACTCGCCAACCTCGGCGTCGGCAGCAGCCTGGTCGGCGTCAAGGAGAACCTCCCCTACCGGGTCGAGGACCTCTGGCGGGGCGTCTTCCTCAGCTCCGGCAACGACGCCGTGCACGTCCTGGCGCACATGAACGGCGGCGTCCAGCAGACCGTCGGCGAGATGCAGGCCCGCGCCCAGTCGCTCCAGGCCAAGGACACCAAGGTGATCTCCCCCGACGGCTACGACATGGACGGCCAGGTCTCCTCCGCCTACGACCTCACCCTGTTCGCCCGCGCCGGGCTGCGCAACGCCGACTTCCGCTCCTACTGCGGCACCCGCACCGCGCGCTTCCCCGGCGGCCTGGACAAGACCACCGGGCAACGCACCGCCTTCGACATCGCCAACACCGACCGGCTGCTCGGCAGGTACCCGGGCCTGATCGGCGTCAAGAACGGCTACACCACCAACGCCGGCGCCACCTTCACCGGCGCCGCCGAACGCGGCGGCCGCACCCTGCTGGTGACGGTGATGCACCCCGAGGCCCAGGGCAAGGTCTACGACGAGGCCGCCAGCCTGCTCGACTGGGGCTTCGCGGCCGCCGGCAAGGTCCAGCCGGTCGGGCAGCTGGTCGATGACCTCGGCGCTCCGAAGGACACCACGGGCGGCGCCGGCAGCCCGGGCGGCTCCGGCACCTCGCCGAGCGGCGGGGCCCCGCAGGCCGACGCCGAGCTGCCGCCGTGGTCCCGCCCGCCCATCCTCGACGGCGACGGCTCCGGCCTGGCCCCCGCCCTGTGGACCGGCGCCGTGCTCGCCACAGCCCTGGCCGTCTGGGGCACCGCCCGCACCGCCGCCCGCCGCCGCTCCGCACCGTCCACCGCCCGCCCGGCCGCCGCCGCGCCCGCCACACCCACCGACGGCCCGACCGACGCCCGCGCCACCCGCGTCGGCGCCACCGGCGTCGGCGGCCGCACCCCCCGCCGGCTCACCCGCCGGGCCCGCGCCCTGCTGCGCGGCACCCGCCCCGGCCACCGGCAGTGACCTGCGGGGTCGCCTGGGTCGGGGCCCGGTAGGTCCTGACCGGACAGGGCCTAGACTTCCGACCATGACCACGCCCGACCCCGCCGCCTCGGACCGGCTCGCCCGGATCGTCGGCCTCTCCTCCGGCAGCTACCTGCTCGTCACCACCTACAAGAAGGACGGCACCCCGGTGCCGACCCCGGTGTGGGTGGTCCGCGACGGCGAGGCCCTCGGCATCTGGACCGTCGCGGACTCCTGGAAGGTCAAGCGGATCCGCAACCGCGCCGACGTCCTGGTCGGCCCCTGCGACGTCAAGGGCCGGCCGACCGGCGAGCAGTACCCGGCCACCGCCGAGCTCCTCTCCCCCGAGCGCACCGGCGCCTACCGCACCCTGCTCCGTCAGAAGTACGGCCTGCTCGGCGTACTCACCCTGCTCGGCAGCCGGCTGCGGCGCGGCGAGCACGGCACCGTCGGCATCCGGATCACCCTGGCGGACTGACGGCGCTCGGGGTCCGTCAGGTGGTGCTGCCGAACCGTCGCCGGTACTCGGTGGGGGCGGTGGGGGTGGTGCCCAGATGACGGGCGATGGCGCGGCGCGGGGTCTCGTCGCTGCCCAGGCCGCTGTGCCGGGCGGCGGCGGTGCTGCCGTACCCGTCCAGCGGCAGCTGCCGGGCACGGTCCGGGCGCACCCGCTCCACCCAGCGGGCGGGGGTGGTGTGCAGTTCGGCCTGGAAGAGCCGGGTCAGGTGGCGGGTGCTGAGGGCGGCGGTGGCGGACTCGGCTTCGCTGCTCTCTTCGACCACTCCCGCCGGGTGTTCCTGTTCGGGGCGCTGCGCGGCGCCGAACAGGGCCTGGCGCACGACCCGGAGCTGCTGTACGTCGGGGCGGCGTTCCACGACCTCGGCCTCAACCGCATCCTGGCCGCGTTCACCGAGGGCGTCCGGCACCGCCCGGACACCACCTTCGGCAACGTCAAGGCCGATGTGCTGGCGCACTTCGTGCCGGGCTTCGAGCGGGGCGACTTCGTGGAGGTCATCCGGGGCTCCGACTGGCCGGAGTGAGTGCCTTCGGCATGGCAGGCTTGGCGGCCATGGAGTCCTTGGAGCAGAGCGGACCGCCCCTGCTGGTGGTGGACGGCGCGAACGTGGTCGGCTCGGTGCCGGACGGCTGGTGGCGCGATCGGCGGGGAGCCGCCGAGCGGCTGCGGGACGCGCTGGTCTCCGTCGCCGCCCACGGCGTGCCGGAGCGGCCCGGGCCGCTGGAGGTGGTGCTGGTGGTCGAGGGCGCGGCCCGGGGCGTGAGCGGGCTGCCCGAGGTGCGGGTGGTGTCGGCGAGCGGCAGCGGGGACGACCGGATCGTGGAGCTTGTGCGCGAGGCCCGCGCCGAGGATCCGGCGCGGGCCTGCCTGGTCGTCACCGCGGACCGCGAACTGCGCGACCGGGTCGGCGCGTTGGGCGCCGCCGTGACCGGCCCACGGAGCGTCCGGCCCTGATCCGGCCCCGGATCGGGCTCTGGTTCAGTGCCTGATCTGAAGGGCGTTGATGCCCCAGTGGATCGACGGGTCCGAGGTGTGCACGGTGAACTGGAAGTCCCGGCCCGGGCGGGCGGGGATCTCCACGGAGCCGACGCCGACGGCCTCCAGCGGGCACTGCACGGTGAAGTCGGCCGGGGCCAGGCCGCCGACGTGCACCTGCACCGAACCGCCGCCCTGGCAGCCGACGGTGACGGAGATCGGCAGCGACTCGATCGCCGAGGCCGTCACCGCGCCGCCGTTCCCGATCCAGTCCGGGATCGAGAACATGGTGTCCTCGTCCGGCGTCGGCGGCAGGATCCGGCCCGTCCCCGGCCCGCCGATCGGCGTGTCCGGGCCGGGCCCGTCGGTCGGCTGCGCCGACGCCGTGCCGAGCAGTGCCACCGATGCCCCCAGCACCCCGGCCGTCACGGCCAGTGCACGCGTCCTCGTCCGCTTCATGGTCATCCCCCCACGATGGTGTTCATTCCTCCGTGCCGGTCTTCGGCACACGAATCGATCGTACGGGCCGCACCGAAACGTCAACCGCCGTGATCCAGCCCGCCCCGGCGCACCGGCTCCGGGAATCCGGGGGGTGCGGGAACCGATCGCTCCGGCCGTCCGACTGGTGGGGCGTGAGTGCGAAGTCGCCGGGTGTCCGGCCGTTGAGTGTGCTGGCGGGGTTCGTCCTGCTGCTGGTGGTGGTGTTCGTGGTGGCCTACGGGGCGGGGAGGCAGGTGGGGCCGGTGGCGCCGGGGCTGACGCCGGGCCGGGGTGGCGGGGCTTCGCCCGGGACGGGTGGGCACGACATGGGCGGGATGCGATGAGCCCGGCCGTGGGCGCGGAGGCCGGGGAGCTGGTGTCCACCGATCTGGCGGTCGGCGGGATGACCTGTGCCGCGTGCGTGGGCCGGGTGGAGAAGCGGCTGGGCCGGATCGACGGGGTGACGGCCGGAGTGAACCTGGCCACCGGCCGGGCCCGGGTGCTGCACCCGGCCGGGGTGTCCGTCGCGGAGCTGGTCGCGGCCGTGGAGCGGGCCGGTTACACCGCCGAGCCGGCGCCCGCCGGGGTGCCGGCCGGGATCGCCGCGGAGGAGCCGGACGAGCGGTGGCGGCTGCTGGTGGCCGCCCTACCGGCCGTCCCTGTGCTGGTCCTGTCGATGGTGCCGGCGCTTCAGTTCACCGCCTGGCAGTGGGTCTGCTTCGGGCTGGCCGTGCCGGTGGTGACCTGGGGTTCGGCGGGCTTCCACCGGCGGGCGCTGCAGGGGCTGCGGCATGCCGCAGCGACCATGGACACCCTGGTCAGCCTGGGTGTCGTCGCCTCCTTCGGCTGGTCGGCGTACGCGCTGTTCCTGGGCGGGGCCGGGCAGTTGGGCATGCGGATGCCGTTCTCGCTGACCGCCGACGGCAGCGGCGCGGCGCACGTGTACCTGGAGGCGGCGGTCGGCGTGCCGCTGTTCGTACTGGCCGGGCGGCTGCTGGAGGGCCGGGTGCGCCGGCGCAGCGGGTCCGCGCTGCGGGCGCTGGCCGAGCTGGGCGCCAAGCAGGTGTGCGTCCGGGCGGACGACGGCGAGGAGCGCCTGATGCCGATCGAACTCCTGCTGCCGGGGCAGGAGTTCGTGGTGCGCCCGGGTGAGCGGGTGGCCACCGACGGGGTGGTGGTCGACGGCGGTTCGGCGCTGGACCTGAGCCTGCTGACCGGGGAGAGCGTGCCGGTGGAGGTCGGCCCCGGGGACCAGGTGGCGGGCGCGACGGTGAACGTCGGCGGCGCGCTGGTGGTACGGGCCACGGCCGTCGGCGCGGACACCCAACTGGCCCGGATCACCGCGCTGGTGGCCGACGCCCAGGCCGGCAAGGCCCGGGCGCAGCGGCTGGCGGACGCGGTGGCCGGGGTGTTCGTGCCCTGTGTGCTGACGGTCGCGGTGTGCGTGCTGGGCTTCTGGCTGGGCGCGGGCGCCGCCCCGCAGGCGGCAGTGACGGCGGCGGTGGCCGTCCTGGTGGTGGCCTGCCCGTGCGCGCTGGGCCTGGCCACCCCCACGGCGCTGCTGGCGGCGACCGGCCGGGGCGCCGAACTGGGTGTGCTGGTACGCGGCCCGGAGGTGCTGGAGAGCCTGCGCCGGGTGGACACCGTGGTGGTGGACAAGACCGGCACGCTGACGACCGGCCGGATGGAGCTGGCGGCGGTGACGGTCACCGGGGAGTGTCCGGAGCAGGAGGTGCTGCGGCTGGTGGGCGCGGTCGAGCACCGTTCGGAGCACCCGGTCGGACGGGCCGTGGCGGCGGCCGCCCGGGAGCGCTGCGGGCCCCTGCCGCCGGTGGCGGGCTTCGCGGCCGCGACCGGCCTCGGGGTGTCCGGCACGGTCGAGGGCCGGGCGGTCCGGGCCGTCCGCCCGGACCGCGCCGAGCTGCCCCCGGAGCTCGCGGCGGCGGTGGCGGCACCCGGGGCGGCGGGCCGTACCGCCGTACTGGTGGAGCTGGACGGGCGGGCCGCGGCCGTGCTCGCGGTCGGCGACACGCTGCGCTCCGGCAGCTGGCGGGCACTGCACCGGCTGCGCGGGATGGGTCTGGAGACCGTGCTGCTGACCGGCGACGGTCCGGGCGCGGCCGAGGCGGTGGCCGGCGAGCTGGGCATCCGGCGGGTGCACGCCTCGGCCTCGCCGGAGCGCAAGGCCGAGGTGGTAGCCGAACTGCGCGCCGCCGGACGGACGGTGGCGGTGGTCGGCGACGGCGTCAACGACGCGGTCGCGCTGGCCACGGCCGACCTCGGGGTGGCGCTGGCCTCCGGCAGTGACGCTGCGATCGGCGCGGCCGGGCTGACCCTGGTGCGCGGCGAGATCGAGGCGGTGGTGGACGCGGTGCGGCTGGCCCGGCGGACCCTGGCCACCATCCGGACCAACCTGTTGTGGGCCTTCGGCTACAACCTGGTGCTGATCCCGCTGGCGGCCGTCGGGCTGCTGAACCCGATGCTGGCGGCGGTGGCGATGTCGCTCAGTTCGCTGCTGGTGGTGGGCAACAGCCTGCGGCTGCGCACCTGGGAGCCGGGGCGCGGGCAGCGGAACGGGGGCCGGCGATGAGGATGACCGACCGGTTCACGGTGGTCGGCCCGCCGGTCGGCGCGGCGGCGCTCGCACTGGCCCTGCTGACCGGCTGGACGGCGCTCGGCGGCGCCGGCCGCCCCCGCCCGGTGGAGGCCGACGCCGGCTGGGTGCTGTTGCCCACGGCGGGCGCCGGCTCGGCCACCGCGGCCTTCTTCACGATCCGCAACCCGGGCGACGCACCCGACGAACTGACCGGAGCCAGATGGGAGTTCGGCGGTCCGATCACCCTCAAGCGGCATCTGCACCAGGGCTCGGCCGGCCGCTGGGAGCCGGTCTCCGGCCTGCCCGTCCCCGCCCGCGGCGAACTGGCGATGTCCCCGGAGGACTCCGATCTGATGATCGCCGCCCCGCCCCCGCTGACCAGCGGCCAGTGGGTGGGCTTCACCCTCACCTTCCGGCACAGCCCGCCACTGCGCCTGGCCGCCAGGGTCCTGCCGCCGGGCGAGCGCCCGCGCTGAGCGTGACGGCCCGGCGGCGCGGAACCAGTGACGTTCCGCGCCGCCGGGCCGTCACGTCCGACGGCAGGCCGTACGTCAGCCGTGCGGAACGACCGCCACCGGTGCCTCGGCGTGGTGCAGCGCCGCGTGGGCGACCCGGCCGAGCCGGGGGCCTAGCTCGTTCGGGCGGCGCCGCCGGCCGACCACCACCATTGCGGCGCCGGCGGAGGTCTCCACCAGGCCGCGGGCGGCGCCCAGCCGGACGTCCTCGACCACCTCGACGGCCGGGTGCTGCTCGCGCTGCCCGGCCAGGGCGAGCGACAGCAGTTTCGCCTCCAGGGCCTTCAACTGCTCGACCTCGCCCGCCGGGACGGCCCCGCCCGCATAGCCGAACAGGGGCGGCAGGTCCCAGCCGTGCACGGCCCGGAGCGGGGCACCGCGCAGGGCCGCCTCCTGGAAGGCGAAGGCGAGCACCTCCTCCTCGGGGGCGTGCGCGTCGACGCCGACCACCACCTCGCCGGAACCCGCGGAGCCGGTCTCCCGCACCACGACCACCGGCGCGCCGCTGCGCCCGGCGACCGCCATGCTGACCGAGCCGAGCAGCAGCCCGGTGAAGCCGCCGCGCCCGCGCGAGCCGAGCACCAGCAGGTCGGCGTCCGCGGCGGCGGCCACCAGTCCGTCAACCGGGGCGTCCAGCACCGCGTCGGTGGCCACGGCCAGTTCGGGGTGGCGCGCGCGGATGCCGTCGGCGGCCTCGACCAGGGTGCGCTGGGCGGCGGCGGGCAGGTCGTCGGGCTCGGCGAAGGAGGACACCCCGTCGGTCAGCCACGGCCAGGCGTGCACCAGCCTCAGCGAGGCCCCGCGACGCTGCGCCTCCTCGGCGGCCCACTGGGCGGCGGCGGTGCTCTCCGGTGAGCCGTCGACCCCGGCCACCACGGTTGACGTCATGTGCGTTCCTCCACTGGTTCCGCGTCGGGACCGGTGCGCCCTGACGCCCCGTCCGCTCTGCTCCGCTCCCACCCTGCTCCCGTCGGCGACTCGCCGCCAGAGGCCACAAGCCCTCCGCCCACGGGACGAAAGACCCCCCGCCGGAACAGTACGGGCGACCCCGGCCGTCACCCCGCCGACACCCGGGCGCCACCGCATGGACACGGATTCCCGGCGGTCGGGCCGAACCGCGCGCCCGCCGCCGTACGGGGGAACTCCGCCACCACCGCCGCGCCGCGCTCCCGGCCACGCTTCTGGCCTGTCCCCGAGCCGATCGTCGCGGTGGTCTTCGCCTGGCGGCTGCGCGGCGACGACGGCCCGGGCGCAGTGCTCTCCAGCAAGGTCAACCAGTGGACCCCGCCGATCGGCTGCCTCCCGCTCGCCCGCGTACGGGCCCTGGCGGGCCTGATCGCGAGCGATCCGCACCGCTCGGCGGGTGGCGGCGAGGCCGGGAGGCCGAGCCGGCCGGGCACCGCCGCTCCGCGTTCCGACCGGTAGTCAAGCGAACGGGCGCGCGGTCGGCAAGGGGTGCGCGCGGATCCATCGGAACCCGGGACTCCACTGTGAGTTGAGGACATGTCAGACCAGCTCGCCGGCACGGTCCTTGCTCGAACGGACGGGCCGGTCGGGGGCAGTTCACAGTTCCACCACGGAGCCTTGGAAGAACACCCTCAACATCCATTGTCGCCACGCATGTTCGAAGGTAGAGTCGCCGTTCGCCGAGCACGGATGAGCAGTTCTCAGCGCATTTGGGGCGGGCATGTCAAATAATCACGGTACTCTCCAGGTCGCCCCCGACCTACTTGACGCGTTCAGTGATATCGCACGTCGAAATCCCCGCCGTCCGGCGATCGTCCACCACGGACACGCCCTGACCTACGGCCGCCTCCAGGAGGCGGCGAACGCCCTGGCCACCCGCCTGGGCCCGGACCCCGGCACGGTCGCCGTGCCGGCCGTCCACGCACCGGAAACGGTGGTCGCACTTCTCGGCGTGCTGACCGCCGGAGGCACCTATTGTCCCGTCGATCCGGCATTCCCTGCGGCCCGCCGACTCGCCATGGCGGCGGCCGCTCGGTGCCGTACCGCGGTGTCCGCCGACTCGACCGACCACCTCGAACTCGCAATGCGATTAGTGGAGTTACCCGAACCATCGAAAAACTCCGGGAACCCCCCGGGAAGCCCCCCGGCGCACCCGCCCGGAGCCGACCCGGAGCAACCGGCCTACATTCTCTTCACTTCGGGTTCGACCGGGCAGCCGAAACCCGTCCTGACACCCCGCCGGGCCGTCGCCGCCACCGCCCACGCCCTGGGCGCGCTGTTCCGGCTCACCCCCGAGGACCGGGTGCTCCAGTTCGCCTCGCTCAACTGGGACACCTGCTTCGAGGAGATCCTGCCGACCCTCACCACCGGCGCGGCCCTGGTCATCGACCGGGACGCGCACAGCGGCTCCTTCCCCAGGTTCCTGCGGCTGATCGAACACGAGCGGATCACCGTGCTGGACCTGCCCACCGCCTTCTGGCACGAACTGGTCCACCACCTGGTCGACTCCGGCGACCGGCTGCCCACCTGCCTGCGCCTGCTGGTGATCGGCGGGGAGGCCGCCGCACCCGCCAGACTGGCCGACTGGGCCCGGCTGCCGACCGGCGGGATCCGGCTGCTGAACACCTACGGCTGCACCGAGACCACCCAGATCACCCACGCCGTGGACCTCGCCGGTCCGCTGGCGCCCGGGCGCGGCTGGGACGGCACCGCCCGCGCACCGATCGGCCGCGCTCTGCCGCACATCGTCGAACGCCTCGACGAGCAGGGCGAGTTGCTGATCGGCGGGCCGTCGCTCGCGCTCGGCTACCTAGGCCTGCCCGAGGCCACCGCGGCGCGGTTCACCACCCTGGACGGCGAACGCTTCTTCCGCACCGGCGACCGGATGAGCCGCGACCCGGACGGGCTGCTCAGCCACCGGGGCCGGCTGGACGGCGAGTTGAAGGTCCGCGGCATCCGGGTGGACCCGGCCGAAGTGGAGGCGCACCTCACCGGCCACCCGGACGTCTCCGCCGCCGCCGTCACCGGCGTCACCACGGCCGGCCGCACCACCCTGGTCGCGTACGTGGTGCCCCGCCCGTACGCCGCCACCCCCGAGCTGGACCGCGAACTGCTGCGCCACCTGCGCGCGAGCGTCCCCGGCCACCTCGTGCCGGGCCGGATCACCCTGGTGCCCGCCCTGGTGCACACCCCGAGCGGCAAGGTCGACCGGACCGGCTGCCACCTGCGCTACGCGGGCTCCCCCGACAGGTCGAAGGAGACCTCCCCATGAGCACCGACCTCACCACCCCCGCCGACACCCAGGCCCTGGTGACCGTCTTCCGGCGCGTGCTGGAACGGGAGGACGTCACCGCCGAGTCCGATTTCTTCGACCTGGGCGGCGACTCCCTGGTCGCCACCCGGGTGCTGAGCGCCGTGGCCCGCGCCCACGGCGTCGAGCTCACCTTCGACGACTTCCTGCTCGCGCCCACCCCGGCCGGCCTCGCCCAGCGCATCGCGGCCGCCGCATGACCGAGGACCACAGACCCAGCGCCGTCGTGGTCGGCGCCGGCCTGGCCGGGCTCACCGCGGCGACCGGACTGGCCGCCCACGGGTACGCCGTCACCGTGCTGGAGGCCCGGGACCGGGTCGGCGGACGCACCCACGGCATCGAGGCCGCCCCCGGCGTCCTGGTCGACGCCGGCGCCGCCTACCTCGGCGACCGGCATACCGAACTGCTGGCCCTTGCCGCCGACTTGGGACTCAAGACCACCCCCACCACGATGCTCGGCGCCAGCCGCTTCGCCCTCACCGAGGACACTCCGGGCGCCCAGGACACCCCCAACACCAACGAGACCCCGAACACCGACCCCACCCCGAACGCCGGGTGCGGCCCCGAAGCCGCCACCCTGGACGGCCGGTTCCCCCCGCTGAACGCCGTCGCCCTCGGCGACCTCTTCGAGCGGCTGGCCGAACTCACCGACGCGGTACGGCCGGAAGCCCCCTGGCTCACCCCCGACGCCGAGCGGCTGGACGCCCTGACCGCCGCCGAGTGGGCCGAACAGCACCTCACCCACCCGGACGCCCGGCTCTTCTTCCCGCTCTTCCTCGGCGAGATGTGCGCCGCCGACCCGGCCGACGTGTCCGTCCTGCACCTGGCCTTCTACCTGCGCTCCGGCGGCGGCCTGCGCTACCTCAACGCCTTCGCCGGCGGCGCCCAGCAGGACCGGATCGACGGCGGCGCCCACCAGCTGTGCGAGCGGCTGGCCGAACGGCTCGGCGCCCGGGTGCGCCTGGGCGAGCCGGTCCGGGCCGTCCACCAGGACGACCGGGCGGTGACGGTGCACACCGACCGGGGCACCCACCGGGCTGACGTCGCGGTGCTGGCCCTGCCACCGCTGCTCGCCGACGCGATCTCCTTCGAACCCGCGCTGCCGGCGCCGCGCGCCGGGGAGCGCACCGCGCGCGGCTGCGCGATCAAGGTCCACCTGGTGCACCCGTCCCCGCTCTGGCGCGAACACGGCCTCTCCGGCTGGTCGGTCAACGCCCGGGGGCCGCTGCTGTCCACCGTGGACGACTCGCCCGCGGCCGGGATCGGCGTGCTGACCGGCTTCGTCACCGGCGCCGAGGCCCACCGCTTCGGCGCGCTCACCCCGGAGCGGCAGCGCGCCGAGGTCGTCGAGCAGGCCGGGCGGCTGTTCCCGATGCTCCCCGAGCCGGTCGCCGTCCACATCACCGACTGGCTCGACGACCCGTACAGCAAGGGCTGTTACGCCGCCCTGCTGGGGCCCGGCGACTGGATCCGCACCGGCCCGACGCTGACCGCGCCGCACCGGCGGGTGCACTGGGCCGGCACCGAGACCAGCACCGCCTTCTTCGGCCTGATGGAGGGCGCGGTCCGCTCCGGCCACCGCGTGGTCGCCGAGGTCCTCGCCCGCGACTGAGCCCCCGGCCCCGGCCACTCACCACACCCTCACCACACCCCCCAGGCGCCGTCCCACGAGGACGCGCGCCCGGCACCCCACGTCCGGAGACCGCCATGAGCGATCAGACCCCCATCGCGCCCCTCGCCGCCCGCGAGCGGCTGATGACCGAACCCGCCCTCGGGGCCGGCAACTTCCTCGACCACGCGGTCGCGGCGAACCCCCACCGGTCCGTCCCGTTCGTCTTCACCCACCGCACCGACCACCGCGGCGAGGTCGTGCTGCGCGGCCACAGCCTGCTCGACCTGGTCGCCCTGCGCGACCGCTACGCCACCTGGTACCACGCCAACGGGGTGCGTCCCGGCGAACCGGTCGCCGTGGTGGTCGGCGAGGGGCTGGAGCCGCTGCTGCACTTCCTCGCGCTCACCTCGCTCGGCGCCGTCCCCGCACTGGTCAACGACGCGCTGCGGCACGACGCGCTGGTGCGCTACCTGGACCACGTCGGCGTGGTCGGTGTCGTCGCCGACGACACCACCCGGCTGGCCGCCGCCTACCGCCAGGACCCCCAGCGGCGCCCTCGCTTCCTGGCCCCGGCCGCCGAGGTGCGGGCCTTCGACGCCTCCGGCGCCGACCTGCCCGCCGACCACCCGTACCGGCACGCCGCCGAGGACGTGGTGGCGCTGATCCACTCCTCCGGCACCACCGGCACCCCCAAGTCGACCATGCTGGCGCACCGCGGCTTCTGGGACGGCAAGCAGCCGCGCATGACGCGCTTCCCCGCCGAGCCCTACGACCGGCTGATGTCGCTGATGCCGCACACCCACGCCGGCGGCCTCAGCTACTTCCTCACCGCCGTCCTGCTCGGGCTGCCGACCGTGGTGATGTCCGACTGGCGGCGCAGCGTGGTGGAGCCGGTGATGGAGGCCTTCCAGCCGACCATGGTCGCCTCCTTCCCGCGGACCTTCGTCGAACTGGCCACCGGCGAGCTGCCGGTGCGCGGCGCGGCCCGGGTGCACTCCTGGTTCAACACCGGCGACAGCGCCCACCACGGGCACATCCGCCGGCTGGTCACCCTCGGCGAGCGGCCCGCCGGACTCATCCGCCCCTGGCTGCTGCCGCGGCAGCAGGCCGAGCAACCCGCCCTGCCCGGCTCGCAGTTCGTCGACGGGCTGGGCTCCTCCGAAATGGGCATGGCGTTGTTCGGCCAGGTCACCACCCCGGAGAGCGGGCGCGACGACCGCTGCGTCGGCCGACCGCTGGAGGTGGTCCGCCGGGCCGCCGTCCTGGACCACGACGGCACCGAACTCCCGGACGGCACCCCCGGATTGCTGGCCGTCGACTCGCCCTCGCTGACCCCGGGCTACTGGAACGACGAGCGGCTGACCGCGAGCTTCGAGCTGGCCGGCTACTGGCTCACCGGCGACGTCGCCCGCCGCGACGCCGAGGGCCGCTTCCACCACCTGGACCGCACCGTGGACGTCATCGACACCGTCGACGGCCCGGTCTACAGCCTGCCGCTGGAGGAGGTGCTGCTGGCCGACTGCGCCGAGCTGGTCCGGGACTGTGCGGTGGTCGGCGTCCCGGCCGGCCCCGGCGCCGGACAACTCCCCGTCGCCGTCGTGCAGTTGCAGGACGGAGTGGCGGAGGACGGCGCCGAGGAGGCGGTCCGGGCCGCCGCCAACCGGGCGCTGGCCGCCACCGGACTGGCCGCCCTCGCCGCCGTCCGACTCGCCCGCACCCCGGAGGACTTCCCGCTCGGCCCGACCGGCAAGGTGCTCAAACGCGAACTGCGCACCCGCCACGCCGCCCTCCTCACCGGCCAGTAGGGCGCCGTGGACCACCCAGTGCACCGTCCGGCGGACCACCCCGCGAACGACCCTGCGGGCAAGCCGGCGAAGAACCCTGCGGGCAACCCGCCGGACCACGCTGCGGGCGACCCGCCGGAGCGCCCCGCGATCCGCCAGCCGTACCAGTACGTCCGCACGCCGCTGGTCGAACCGGACTGGCGCCGGCTGCCCGGCTGGCGGCGGGTCACCGAGGCCCAGTGGCGCGACGCCCAGTGGCAGCGCGCCCACTCCGTCCAGAACGCCCGCCAACTGCGGGCCGTCGTCGGCGAGCTGCTCACCGACCGGTTCTACGACGAACTCGCGGCCGACCAGGCCCAGTTCGCCACCATGCCGATCCTGCTACCGCCCCAGGTGCTGAACACCATGGCGGCCGTCGCCCCGGTCGAGCCGCGGGCCTTCACCGAGGCCTTCCTGGCCGACCCGGTGCGCCGCTACATGCTGCCGGCCCGGACCGACCGCCACCCGCGCTGGCCCAGCCACCCGCGGGCCGAACGGGACTCCCTGCACGAGGCGGACATGTGGGCCGTCGAGGGCCTGACCCACCGCTACCCCACCAAGGTGCTCGCCGAACTGACCGCCACCTGCCCCCAGTACTGCGGCCAGTGCACCCGGATGGACCTGGTCGGCACCTCCACCCCGCAGGTCGCCAAGACCCGGCTGCTGCTGCGCCCCGCCGACCGGCAGGAGCAGATGCTCGACTACCTCAAGCGCACCCCCTCGGTGCGCGACGTGGTGGTCTCCGGCGGCGACCTCGCCAACGTCCCCTGGCCGCGCCTGGAGTCCTTCCTGCTGCGGCTGCTGGACCTCGGCTCGGTCCGCGACATCCGGCTGGCCAGCAAGGCCGTGGTGGGCCTGCCCCAGCACTGGCTGCAGCCCCGGGTGCTGGAGGGGGTGGCCAGGGTCGCCGGCATCGCCGCCCGCCGGGCCGTCAACCTCGCCGTGCACACCCACGCCAACCACGTCCGATCCGTCACCCCGCTGGTCGCCGAGGCCGCCCGGGCGCTGCTGGACGCGGGCGTCCGGGACGTCCGCAACCAGGGCGTGCTGATGCGCGGCGTCAACGACACCCCGGAGGACCTGCTGGACCTCTGCTTCGCCCTCCAGGGCGAAGCCAACGTCCTGCCGTACTACTTCTACCTCTGCGACGTCGTCCCGGGCGCCGAGCACTGGCGCACCCCGCTGCACCGGGCCCAGCACCTCCAGGAGGCGATCATGGGCTACCTCCCCGGCTACGCCACCCCCCGGTTGGTCTGCGACGTCCCGAACGTCGGCAAGCGCTGGGTGCACCAGGCCGTGGCCTACGACCGCGAGCGCGGCATCTCGTACTGGACCAAGAACTACCGCACCAGCCTGGAGCACGACCCGGCCGACGAGCCCGCGCTCGACCGGCGCCACCCCTACTACGACCCGGTGGACACCCTCCCCGAGGCCGGCCGCCGCTGGTGGGCCGAGTCGTCCCCCGCACCCCGAGGAGCCCGATGAGCACCCGCACCGCTGAGCGCCCCCGCCCCGGCGACCCGGCCGGCCCGCTGCGCCGGATGTGCTGGATCTTCCCCGACCGGGAGTCCTCCCGGATGGCCGAGATGTGGCACGGCTTCTTCTGGGACCTCTACGCCGAGAGCGCCGCCGACCTCGGCCTGCGCTGGAGCCGGCACGCCCCGGACGCCGTCAGCGTGGACGCCACCGGCCCCGGCCGCCCCCGGGTGTACGTGGACGACGAACCGGTGACCCCCGAGGACACCCTGTTCATCACCGCGCTCTACTCGCTGCCGTACCAGGCGATGGACGTCTTCAACCAGTACGCCCTCTACGCGGTGCTCGAACAGGCCGGCTTCTACCTGCCGTTCCCGCCCCAGGTGTCGCTGATCGGCAACGACAAGCTGGCCACCCTGCTGTTCCTGGCCGACTCCCCGGTGCCGACCATCCCGACCGTGCGGATCGGCACCGGCCGGGACACCGCCAAGTACGGCTACGAGGTCGCGCTCGGCACCATGACCTACCCGGCCATCGTCAAGCCCGCCGGCTGGTGCGGCGGCGGCGGGATCAACCTGGCCCGGAGCCCCGAGGACGTCCGGGGCCTGGCCAGCCTCGCCCAGGGCGGCGACACCAGCCTGGTGATCCAGCCCTACCTGGGCGACGGCACCATCGACTACCGGGTGTACGTGGTCGACGGCCGCCCCTACGCGGTGATGAAGCGCACCCCCGAACCCGGTTCCCCGGTCGCCAACGCCAGCCGCGGCGGGGGCATGGAGTTCCCCCCGGTGCCACCCGAACTCGCCGCCGCCACCGCCTGGTTCGCCGAACGGCTGCCGATCCCGTTCTTCTGCGTCGACTTCCTGTACGACGGCGAGCGCTACTGGTTCTCCGAGCTGGAGCCGGACGGCGTGATCGCCCCCGACCACACCGACCCGGACCGCACCCTCCAACGGGACGTCACCCGGGCCCGGTTCGCCGCCTACCGGGACGGCCACGCCCAGTGGCTCGCCGACGGCGCCCGCCCGCTCTCCCTCCCCCTCGGCCCCCAGCACCGGACGGACCCCCGATGACCGCCTTCTCGCTCGCCCCCGAGGCCGCCGGGCCCCGGCTGCACGTGGCCCGGCGCACCCTGGAGCGGCTGCGGAGCGTCCCCGCCCTGGCCGCGCGCTACCCGGCGCACCTGGACGCCGACACCCTGGAGCGGCTCGCCGACCTCCCGCCGCTGGCCAAGGACGACCTCAACACGGCCCTCGCCCACCTGGAGCCGGCCGCCGAGCAGTCCGCCACCTGGCTGTTCCAGAGCGGCGGCTCCACCGGCGCCCCGAAGCTCGGCTACGCCCCCACCGGTTTCTACATGGCCGGGGTGCACGCCCACTGGCAGCCGCTCGACCGCACCGACCTCTTCGTCAACGCCTGGGGCGCCGGCCGGATGTGGGGCGCGCACTTCCTCGCCGCCGCGCTCGCCGACCTCTCCGGCTGCCGGATCATCGCCCTCGGCTCCGTCCCCGGGGACGAGTACGGCGCCTGGCTGGAGTTCCTGGCCGCCCGCCGGGTGACGGCCATCGGCGGCACCCCCAGCGTGCTGCGGCTCTGGTTCGCCCACGCTCGCGCCGCCGGGATCGAACTCCCCGCGCTGCGCAAGGTGTTGTGGCTCGGCGAGGCCTGGCAGCCGCAACTGGCCGCCGACCTCGCCGCAGTCGCCCCGCAGGCCCGGCGCTGGGGCATGTTCGGCAGCACCGAGACCTGGGTGGTCGGCACCAACACCCCCGACTGCCCGGCGGACCTCTTCCACCCGCTGCCGCACCAACTGGTGCACGCCGACGCCGACGGCCTGCTGGACTTCACCGCCCTGGACCCGGCGATGCTCAACCCGGTGCTGCGCTACCGCACCGGCGACGCGGGCGAGTTGACCGCCTGCCCGTGCGGGCGCCCGGAGCCCGCCATGCGGGTGCTGGGACGGCGCGACAGCGTCGTCCAGGTGCGCGGCCTCGGCCTGGACGTGGACGAGCTGATCGCCCGGGCGGAGCGCACCCCGGGCGTGGCCCGGGCCCAGGTGGTGCTCACCGAGCGGGCCGGCCGGGCGACCGGCGTGGAACTGCTGGTGGTTCCCGCCGGGCCGGCGCCCGCCCCCGACGTCGAGCGGCTGCGCACCGAACTGTTCACCGCCACCTTCACCCTCGGCACCGCCTTCCAGCACGACCCGGGCTCCTTCCGGGTACGCCCGGTGGCGGAACTGGTCAGCAACGGCCGCACCGGCAAGACCGCCGGGCTGGTCGTCCGGGAGGAGTCATGACGGCGGACCCGGCGCCGTCCCGCCCGGACGAGCCGGCCCGCCCGGACGGCTCGTCCCGCCCGATGCCGCTCGGGCGCGGCTTCTCGCTGTTCTGGGCCGGACAGACCGTCAGCCTGGTCGGCGACAAGGTCACCGTCTTCGTCGTCCCGACCCTGATGATCTTCGCGCTGCACGCCTCCGCCCTCCAGGTCGGCGTGGTGGCGATGGCCCAGTACCTCGGCATCCCGCTGCTCGGCCCGATCGCCGGGGTGCTGGTGGACCGTTGGGACAAGCGCCGCACCATGCTGGCCTGCGACCTGGTCCGGCTGGCCGCCGTCGCCGCGATCCCGCTCGCCTACGCGCTGGGCGTGCTCTCCACCCCGCTGCTGTTCGGCTGCGTGGCCGTGATCAGCGGCGCGACCATCTTCTTCAACGTCGGCTACCTGGTCGCCGTCCCCGCCGTGGTGCCCGAGGGCGCCATGGTCCGCGCCTACTCCCGGCTGGAGGGAAGCGGCTCGGTCTCCGAGGTCGCCGGGCCGTCCATCGCCGCCGCCCTCTACAGCGCGCTCGGCGTGGCCGCCCTGCTGGTCGACGCGGCCAGCTACCTGGTCTCGGCGGCCTGCTTCCGGTCCATGCGCCCCTGGGGCGAGCGGACGGTCACGGAGGGCTCCGTCCGGGAGCGGCTGACCCTCGGCTTCCGGCTCAACTGGTCCGACCCGGTGCTGCGCCGGGTGGTGCTGGCGGCGGTGATCCTCAACTCCGGCGGCCCGGTGTTCGTCACCGTGCTGCCCGTGCTGGCCTACCGCGGCCTGGGCGTCCAGGTCGGCGTCTTCGGCGCGGCCATGTCGGTCGCGGCGCTCGGCGCGCTGCTCGGGGCCGTGGTCGCCCCCCGGCTCTCCCGGCGGTACGGCCTCGGCCGGACGATGGCCTGGTCGCTGCTGCTGCACTGCCTGGTCGGCCTCGGCGTGCTCGCCGCCCCCGCGCTGCCGGCCGGCCCGGTGATCGCCGTGACCATGGGCTGCTACGGCTTCTTCATGTCCTGCATCAACGTGTGCAGCGCCCCGGCCCGGCAGTCCCGGATGTCCGCGCGCAACCAGGGCGTGATGCACGCCGCCTTCCGCACCGTCACTTGGGGAGTGATCCCGCTCGCCGCGCTGATCGGCGGCCTGGCCGTCTCGCTGCTCACCGGACCGCTCGGCGTCCTGGACGCCGCCCGGTTCACCATGGCCGGCGGCACCCTGCTGGCGGCCTGCTCCTTCGTCCCCGCCCTCGGCCTCCAACCGCTGCTGGACGCGGCCGGGCGCGCCGGGGCGACCGCGGCGGCGGACACCGCGGACGACGCCGTGGAGGACACCGCGTGACCGGGCCCGACCCCGTGGACCCCGCCGGGCGGGTCCTGCTGATCACCGGCACCTCCTCCGGCATCGGCCTGGCCACCGCCGTCGCCGCGGCCCGGGCCGGCTACACCACCGTCGCGACCCTGCGCGAACCCGCCCGGGCCGGGGCCCTGCGCTCCGCCGCCGAGACGGCCGGGGTCACCGTCGACGTCCGCCGGCTGGACGTCACCGACCCCGGATCCGTCGCCGACTGCCTGAGCGCCGTGCACCGCAGGTACGGGCGGCTGGACGCCCTGGTCAACAACGCGGGCGTCTCCAACTCCGACCCCACCCTGGAGATGTCCACCGACGCGGCGCTGCGCGCCAACCTGGACGTCAACTTCTTCGGCGTCGCCACCGTCAGCCGGGCCGCCCTGCCGCTGCTGCGCGCCGCCGGTGGCCGGCTCGTCACCGTCGGCAGTGTGCACGGCGTGGTCGGCCAGCCCTTCAACGAGGCCTACTGCGCCGCCAAGTTCGCCGTCGAGGGCTTCATGGAGGCACTCGCCCCGGTGGCCGCGGCACACGGCGTCCGGGTGTCGGTGGTGGTGCCCGGCTTCGTCCCCGACACCGGGTTCGGCGTCTTCCCCGACATCGACCGCAGCACCATCCAGGCCGCCTCCGGCCCGTACGCGCCCACCTTCGCCGGTTACCTGGAATGGGTCGGCAGCCAGGGCTGGGAGTCGGCCGGCCAGCCGGCCAGGGAGGTCGCCGAGGTGGTGGTGCGCACCCTGCGCGCCCGCCGGCCGCCGTTCCGGGTGCCCGCCAACGCCTGGGCCGCCGACTACCTGGCCGCCAAACTCGCCGACCCCGACGGCTCCGCCGTCCAGACCCTCGCCCGCGGCTGGCTCGGCCGGGCCCCCTCCTGACCCGCCCACCGACCCGACCGACACCGCTGACACCACCGACCTCGCTGCCACCACCGACCCCCGGAGCCACGCCATGCCCGCCAAGCCCCTGGCCGAGCTGATCCGCTTCGCCCGCGCCAACTCACCCTTCTACGCCGAGCTCTACCGCGACCTGCCCGAGGGCGCCGACCGGCTCGACCAGCTCCCGGTGATCGACCAGACCGCGTTCTGGACGGCCAACGCCTGGCCCGACAACCGGGTGCTGACCGGCCCGCTCACCGACGCCGGCGTCTACAAGACCGGCGGCACCACCGGCGTCCCCAAGTTCTCGCCGTGGACCCGCGCCGAACACGCCGACTCCGTCACCGCCTTCGGTGCCGGACTCGTCCGGGCCGGGCTGCGCCCCGGGCACCGGGTCGCCAACCTCTTCGTCGCCGGCGAACTCTACGGCGGCTTCCTCTACATCGAGAACGCCCTGCACCACGCCCCGGTGGACAACGTGCGCCTCGGCGTCGGCGGCGCCGCCCCGGACGGCTACATCGCCGACCTGATCGCCGGGTTCGGCGTTCACGTGCTGGCCGGCGAGCCGATGAAGCTCAGCGCCGTCGCCGAGTGCCTGCTCGCCCGTGGCGAGACCGCCGACGGCGTCGAACTACTGCTGTTCGGCGGCGACCTGCTCTTCGCCGACCTGCGCCCGCTGCTCTCCCGGGCCTTCCCGAAGGCCGCCGTCGCCTCCGTCGGCTACGCCTCCAACGACGCCGGGCTGGTCGGCGCGCCCGTCCCCGGCGAGGACGTCCGGGTCCACGAGGCCTTCGCCGACCGCACGGTGGTGGAACTGCTCGACGAGGTCACCGGCGAGCCCGTCACCACCCCCGGCACCCCCGGCCGGGTCGTGGTCACCAACCTGTTCCGCACCCTGATGCCGATCCTGCGCTACCCCACCGGCGACCGCGCCGAGTGGGTCGACGGCGAGTGCCGCCGCTTCCGGCTGCTCGGCCGCTCCGCCGAGGGCGCCCGGGTCGGCACCGTCACCCTGCCCACCGAGGAGATCCGCGCGGTCCTGCTCGCCGCCGACCCGGACCGGCACATCGCCGGGATGCAACTGGTGCAACGGCGCTGGGACGGCCGCGACGGCGTCATCCTGCGGCTCGGCCACCTCGGCCCGACCCCGCCCGCCGAACTGACCGGCCGGCTCGTCGCCGCCGTCCACGAGGCCTTGCCGCTCTACCCGGCGGAGGTCGCCGTGGGCAACATCCACGGCCTCTCGGTGGAGTGGGTGCCGCGCTCTGAGCTGGTCACCAACCCGCGGACCGGCAAGCTCCAACAGGTCCTGGACGAGCGCCCCCGGAACTGACCGGCACGGGACCGACCCGCACGGGGCCGGCCGCTCAACCGCCCTGCGGCCGGCCCCCGATGGCCACGCTCTGCCCGCGGAACTCGGCGATCACCGCGGCGTCCGCCGCCCTGCGCACCGTCACGTCGTAGATCCCGGTGCGGCCGACCCGCGAACGCTCCACCGCCTCGGCCACCAGCTCGTCCCCCACCGCCGCCGGAGCCAGGAAGGCCACCTGCGCCGCCTGGGCGACGGTCACCGGGCCGTGGCTGTTGCAGGCGTACGAGAACGCGGCGTCGGCCAGCAGGAAGAGGAACCCGCCGTGCGCCGTGCCGTGCCCGTTCACCATCGTCGCGGCCACCGTCATCCGCATCACCGCGCGCCCGGTGGACGCCTCCTCCAGGGCGATGCCCAGCGAGCGGCTGGTCTCGTCCCGCTCGTACAGCGCGGCGATCACGGGGTCGAACACGGCGTCGCTGGTCCCTCCGTCGGCGGTGTCCGGCCCAGCGTAGGGGACGGACCGCCTCCGGTCACCGCCTGATGCGCGGTCAGCAGGCCTCGCGACCCGTCGCTGCCCCGGGAGAGCAGCACCCCGCCGGGCACCAGTCGGAAGGGCGCCGGCAGCACGGCCGGGAGGGCGCCGACGGTGTGGACCACCCGCGCGTCAGGCCCGGCGCCCGGTGCCCGTCAGCCCGGCGCCGTCAGCCCCGGCCGAAGAGCAGCGGCGAGGACCGCGCCGCCGCCTGCCGCAGCTCGGTCGCGATCAGCCCCGCCTGCACCCGCCGCTCCACGCCGAGCTTGGCGAGCAGCCGGGACACATGTCCCCCCGCTGTCCCGTCGCCATCCCGGGACGGCAACGCCCTGGAGGGACGTCCGGCGCACTGCTTGGCTGATCACCGCCTGCCCGGACGCCGTGCCGGGCCCACCGGAGGAGAACCTCATGAAGCGGACGAAGCTCGCCCTCAAGACGACGCTCGCCCTCGCCACCGCGGCCGCCACCCTCGCCCTGGCCGCCCCCGCCCAGGCAGCACAGGGCGTCTCGGACATCGGCGACGGCTATCCGAACAGCTACAACTCCGTCCACTGCGTGCAGACCGTCCTCAACAACTGGGTCGCCAACGTCGTGGGCAACCCGGGCGCCCAGGTGCAGGAGGACGGCATCTGGGGCCCGAAGACGAAGGGTCTGGTGACCTACTTCCAGCAGGTCCAGCACAACGCCGACCCGTCCGTCGGCGTGGACGGCATCGTCGGCCCGCAGACCGGCAACTACATGCTCTACAGCCACTCCCAGCCCTGCTACGCCTACATCCCGACCTACTTCTGATCCCTCCGCACCCCCGTCCCCGGCCCGCGCCGCCCCCATCCGGCGCGGGCCGGACGCCGTTCCCCGCGGCACGGGCACCCGGCCACGCGGGCACCGGCCACGCGGGCACCCGGCCGCGCCACCCGGCGAGCCGCCGCTCAACGGTCCTGCCGCCGGACGTCGCCCAGCCCCACCAGCAGGAAGGCCAGCGCCACACCCGCCCCGCCGACCGCCGCCAGCGCCACCTTCGAACCCGGCCCGCCCCCGTCGGACAGCAGGATCGCCGCCGCCCCCAGCGAGGCCACCGCCGCGCCCACCACCAGCCAGCCGGCCAGCGCGACGGCCGCCGGGCGGCCGCTCCGCGGCACCGGCCCGGCATCAAGGGCCGGGTCGAGGGCGGCCCAGCCGGCCGCGCTCTCCCGCTGCTCCTCGCGCCGGTCCCACAGCGCCCGCACCCGCAGGGCCGTACCTCCGATCAGCCCGGTGAGGGCCACCTGGGCGGCCGGATGCCAGTCGTGCAGGGCGAGCAGCAGTCCGCCCGCCAGGGCGAGCGCCGCCCACCAGAGCACGCAGGCCGCCGCCGCGGTGCGGGTGGAGCGGGGCCGGTCGGCACCGGCCTGGAGGTCGGCGATGGCGGGCAGGTACCAGACGCAGCCGCTCGCGGTGAGCGCGGCGGTGCCGATGGCGAGGACGGTGTGGGTCACGGGCCGGCCTTCCTTTGTCGCGGGGAGCACGGGAGACGGGGAGCACGGAAGTCGGGGGCACGGAAGTCGGGTGCCGTCCCCGCCGCCCGGGGGTAGCGACGCGGGCGGGGACGGCGTTCGGGAGGCGTCCTCAGCTGTCGGCGGCCGAGGACGACGAAGCGGACGAAGAGGACGCCGACGACGACGAGACCGCCGAGGCCGACCGCGCCCGCTCCGCCCGGCTCAGCGGCCGGTCGTACTTCACCGGCTCCACGTCGCCCAGGTACTGGGCCGGCTTCCCGGTGTGCTGCAGCACGTCCCGGGCCGCGATGTCCGGGTGGTGGAGGTCGAAGGCCGGGGATTCGGAGCGGATCCGCGGCAGCTTGACGAAGTTGTGCCGCGGCGGCGGGCAGGAGGTCGCCCACTCCAGCGAGCGGCCCCAGCCCCACGGGTCGTCCCCGGTGACGCGTTCGCCGTACTTGGCGGTCTTCCAGACGTTGTAGAGGAACGGCAGGATCGACAGCCCGAGCAGGAACGACCCGATGGTGGAGACGGTGTTCAGGGTGGTGAAGCCGTCCGAGGCCAGGTAGTCGGCGTACCGGCGGGGCATGCCCTCGGCGCCGAGCCAGTGCTGCACCAGGAAGGTCGTGTGGAAGCCGACGGTGAGCGTCCAGAAGGTGATCCGGCCGAGCCGCTCGTCGAGCTTCTTGCCCGTCATCTTGGGCCACCAGAAGTGGAAGCCAGCGAACATCGCGTACACCACGGTGCCGAACAGCGTGTAGTGGAAGTGCGCGACGACGAAGTACGAGTCGGAGACGTGGAAGTCGATCGGCGGCGCGGCCAGCAGCACGCCCGTCAGTCCGCCGAACAGGAAGGTCACCAGGAAGCCGACCGTCCACAGCATCGGCGTCTCGAAGCTCAGCGAGCCCTTCCACATGGTGCCGACCCAGTTGAAGAACTTCACGCCCGTCGGCACCGCGATCAGGAAGGTCATGAAGGAGAAGAACGGCAGCAGCACCTGCCCGGTGACGTACATGTGGTGCGCCCACACCGTCACCGACAGCCCGGCGATGGCCACCGTGGCGGCGATCAGCCCCGCGTAGCCGAACATCGGCTTGCGGCTGAACACCGGGATGACCTCCGAGACGATCCCGAAGAACGGCAGCGCCAGGATGTACACCTCCGGATGCCCGAAGAACCAGAACAGGTGCTGCCAGAGCATCGCCCCGCCGTTGGCCGGGTCGAAGACGTGCGAGCCGAACTTGCGGTCGCACTCCAGCGCCAGCAGCGCGGCGGCCAGCACCGGGAAGACCAGCAACACCAGCACCGAGGTGAGCAGCACGTTCCAGCAGAAGATGGACATCCGGAACATGGTCATCCCGGGGGCGCGCATGCAGAGGATGGTGGTGATGAAGTTGACCGCGCCGAAGATGCTGCCGAAGCCTGACAGCGTGACGCCCATGATCCACATGTCCGAGCCGACGCCCGGCGAGTGGACGGCGTCGGACAGGGGCGCGTAGAGGAACCAGCCGAAGTCTGCGGCGCCCTGCGGGGTGGCGAAGCCGGCCGCGGCGATCAGCGAGCCGAACATGAACAGCCAGTAGGACAGCATGTTCAGGCGCGGGAACGCCACGTCGGGCGCGCCGAGTTGCAGCGGCATGATCCAGTTGGCGAAGCCGGTGAACAGCGGCATCGCGAACAGCAGCAGCATCACCGAGCCGTGCATGGTGAACGCCTGATTGAACTGCTCGTTGGAGAGGATCTGCGTTCCGGGCCGGGCGAGTTCGGCGCGCATGACCAGCGCGAGGACGCCGCCGATCAGGAAGAACGCGAACGAGGACACCAGGTACATGGTGCCGATCGTCTTGTGGTCGGTGGTGGTCAGCAGCCTGACCACGGCCGAGCCGGGTCGACGGGCCCGAACCGGCCCGGCCGGCAGGGGCGTTGGCGGTGCGGTGGGGTCGCCCTGTGCCTGAGTGGCGCTCAAGGACGCACTCCTTCGGAACATCGTGCGAATGGATGGCGATCCATGATCCGAACGCACGCCCCGCGCGCCCCAGGGCCGTTGGGCCCGCCCGGCCGGGGCCGCTGGGCCCGAGTTCCCGACCCGCCACCGGGACCTCCCGACCGGGACCGGTACGGCGAACGGGCCGCACGCCGCCCCCGTCGACCGCTCGCACCCGGCTCGGCCCGTCGCCCAGCCCCGACCCCACCGGGCGCGGCCAACCCCTCGCAACGCCGACCCCGGCCCCGCGGTCCCGGGGCGGCCGGTCCTAGCCGGACCGGCCGGCGATGTTCGCCCGGGCAGCCGGCGGCCTCCACCCGCTCGCGGCGGCTCAGACCACCAGCCGGGCGAGCTGTCCGCGCTCCAGCGCGGCGTACACCGCACCGTCCGGCCCGACGGCGATCCCGTGCGGCTCGGCGCCCGGGCCGGGGATCGGGTACCCGTCCAGCCGGCCATCCGCGTCCAGCACGCCGATCCGGCCGGCGCCCCACTCGGTGAACCAGAGCCGCCCGTCCGGCCCGGCGGCGATCGCGTGCGGTTTGGCGGCGCGGTCGGCCAGCGGGTACTCGGTCACCGCCCCGTCCACGGTGATCCGCCCGACCAGCCCGCCGCCGATCCCGACGTACCAGAGCGCCCCGTCCGCCCCGGCGGTGATCCCGACCGGCGCGGTGCCTGCGGTAGGCAGCCGGTGGACGGCCACCTCGCCCTCGACGGTGATCCGGGCGACGGCGTCCGCCTGGTTGAGCGTGCACCACAGCGCGCCGTCCGCCCCGGCGGTGATCATCGACGGGAACGCCCCGGCGATCCGCAGCGGATGGTCCGTCACCTCCCCGGCAGCGGTGATCCGGCCCACCGCATCGGTGCCCATGGCGGTGAACCAGAGCGCCCCGTCCGGCCCCGCGGTGATCCCGTACGGCCCGGTGCCGCTCGGCAGCCCGAACGACGAGACCTCCCCGCCGGTCGTGATCCGCCCGATCCGGTGGTCCCGCATCCGGCTGAACCACAGCGCCCCGTCCGCCCCGGCGGTGATGACGGCCGGCCCGCAGCCGGGCACCCCCAGCCCGTACCGCTCCACCGAGCCGTCGGCCGACAGCCGCCCCACCTCGCCGGCGTGCACCAGGGTGAACCACACACCCCCGTCCGGCCCCACGGCCACCCCGTACGGGCCGGCCCCCGCCTCTGCCACCTCGAACAGTTCCATCAGCGCCCCTCCGAACTATCGCAACTCATGTCGCGTTAGTGATGCTGCCACGACCACCGAACCGACGGCAACCGGCTTCACTCAGGAGCGGACGCGACGTCCCGCAGCACTGAGATCACACCCATCCCCGCCGCGCAGACCGGCACCGCCAGCAGCGCCCCGATGATGCCCGCGACGCCGGAGCCGGCCACCACCGCGACCATGATGGTCGCCGGGTGCAGCTCGACCGTCCGGCTCTGGATGACCGGCTGCAGGATGTTGCCCTCGATCATCTGCACCGTCAGCACCACCCCGAGCGCCCACAACGCCGTGCCCAGCCCGCCGTCCGCGAGCGCCACCAGCACCGCCGCCGTGCCGGACAGGAACGCGCCGACGAACGGGATGTACGCGCCCATGAAGACCAGCGCGCCCAGCCCCGGGGCGCCGGGGACGCCCAGGGCGAGCAGCCCGACGGTGATGAAGCCCGCGTCGATCAGGGCGATCAGGGTGGTGCCGCGCATGAAACCGGCCATCGCCTCGAAGGCCCGCTCGGCGCAGGCGATCACGGTGTCGGCGCCGCGCCCGGGCAGGTGGGCGCGGATGGTGTCACTGGTGCGGTGGCCGTCCCGCAGGAAGAAGAAGACCAGGGCGAGCGCCAGCACGGCGCCGGTGATCACCTGGGTGAGCAGGCCGAGCCCGGACAGCACGCCGTTGGTCAGGGTCGAGACCAGCGAGTTGGTCTCGCCCTTGGCGTTGTTCAGCGCGTGCTCGATCTTCGCCCCGAACGGCCCGAGCCAGTCGGCCAGCCGCCGCCCGGCCGCCGGGAGCGAACCGGCGATCTGCGGGGCGCTGTGCACCAGGGAGTTGACCAGCAGGGCGATCACCCCGACCACCGCGACCACCAGCACCAGGCAGGTCAGCCCGGCCGCCAGGCCGCGGCCCACCCCCCGCCGGACCATCCAGGGCACCACCGGGTGGAGCAGCGAGACCCCCAGCAGCGCCAGGACGAACGGCACGGTGGCGGCCCGCAGCTCGACGAGCGCGAACACCACCAGCGAGCCCACGGTGATCAGCAGGATCACCGCCGCCGACCAGGCCGCCGCCCACCGCACCGCGGGCGGCAGCATCAGATAGGGCCTGCGGCGGTCGGGCCGCCCACCGGGCGGGCGCTCCACGGACACGGCCACCTCCGCCGAGGATCGTCGTTGAGTCCGAACCGACCCATCTCAACAGAGAATCTGACGATCTGCCCAATTTAGAGCCCGTTACGCCTGCTACGGGCCGTCACGGCCGCTCCGCCGCCTCGAACCGTACGGACCCGCCCCCGGCCGCACCCTGGCGGGCGCCCTCACCGGCGCCCGCGAAGGCCAGTACCCGCTCGGCCTCGGCCTCCGCCTCCGCACGGTCCGCCCGCGCCAGCCGGACGAACGGCTCGACGACCACGTCCTGCTCCGCCGTCAGCCGCCACGTCCCGGCGACCAGCCCGTCCACCAGCAGGGTTCCGGGCACCAGACCGTTCCGGGTCATCACCCGGTCCTTGTACTGCTCCGGCAGCACCCGGCTGCGGTCGGCGTGCGAGAGCAGCAGGTTGTCGAACGGCGCGACCAGCCGCACCGGCGCAGGGACGTCCGGCTCCGGGCGGGGCGCCTGCGGCAGGTCGTACAGCACCCGGCCCTGCTCGTCCCGGAAGGCCACCAGCCCCGGCGCGAGCCGCTTGAGCACGGGCCCCAGGCGACGGAGCCCGCACCACTTCTGCAGGTCGGCGGCGGTGGCCGGGCCGAAGGCGGCCAGGTAGCGCAGCACCAGCCGGTCCGGCGCGGGGGCGGGGTCGAGCGGCCGGCCGAGCCAGGCCTCCGCGGTGGTGTGGGCGGCCGGGCCGCTGCGACCCCACAGCCCGCGCGGCGGAACCTGGACCAGCGGCAGCAGGCAGCGCGCGGCCTGGGCCAGCGCCGCCGGGTCGCGGTCCGGCCGGGTGGCGGCCAGCAGCGCGCCGAGCTGCTGGAAGGTGCGCGGCTCCTCCTCGACCAGGGCGCGGGCCTCGGCGGCCAGCGCGGCCGGGTCGAGCCCGGCGAGCCGCTTGCCGTAGGTGGTGCGCAGCGCCTGGTCGAGGACGGGCTGGAGCAGCGGGCGCAGGGCCAGGCAGTCCTTGGCGGTGACCAGGTGGATGGTGCCGCGCTGGAGCGCGATCCGGACCGCGGCCCGCTGTTCGAGCAGGGTGCTGAGCCCGTCCGGGGTGAACCCGTCGAGGCGGGAGAGCAGTCCGAGGTAGGGCGGCTGCGGTACGGCCTGGGCCTGGAGCCCGCCGAGGTGGTGGACGACGTCGAGGGGCGCCAGGTCGGTGCGGGCGAGCAGGTGCTGACGGGCCAGCAGGGCGCGGCCCAGGGCCCGGGGGCCGAGCACCGTCACCGGCGGCCGTCCAGCACCGAGCGCAGGACGGAGATCCGGTTGCTGGTGATGGAGGCGGCCCCGGTGTCGCGCAGCCGGCGCATGGTGCGGCGCAGGTCGGCGGTCCAGGTGGAGACGGCGAGCCCCTCGTCCGCGGCGGCCGCCACGAAGGCGGGGGTGACCAGGCCGAACGGCGGGTTGAGGAAGCGCGGGCGCAGGTCGCGCAGCAGGGCGGGCGCGGGCATCCGGGGCTGCTTCCAGGTGAGCGCGATCTCGGCGTCCCGGCTGAGTCCGCGCACGGCGAGCATGGCGGTGGCGGGGCCGCAGAAGGCGACGAGGTCCTCGGCGCCGAGTCCGGTGACGACGTCCCAGGTGGCGGCGGCCGGGCCGGGCTCGTCCAGGTCGATCAGCAGTCGGCGGCCGTTCGCGGCGGCGACGGTCTTGATCGTCTCGGCGAGGGTGGGGACGGCCAGTTCGCCCTGGCGCAGTTCGGCCAGCTGCTCGGTGGTGACCCGGGCGATCGACCGCGGGTCGCCCCAGAGCCGCTCCAGGGTCCGGTCGTGCAACAGCACCGGGACCTTGTCGCGGGTCAGCTGGACGTCCACCTCGACGGCGTCGGCCCCGGCGGCGAGCGCGGACTCGACGGAGGCCAGGGTGTTCTCGCGGTGGCGGTAGGGGTCACCGCGGTGGGCGATGGCGAGCACCGGTCGGCGGTCGGCGGGGGTGGTCATCGGATCCTTCCGGAGAGCCAGGGGGTGAGGCCGTACAGACCGACCGGTTCGCGGTAGCCGGGCTCACCCGGGACGGTGACGATCAGGGTGGTGGCGGGCGGGAAGGTCCGGGCCTTGACGTGCACCAGGCCGGACCAGACGGAGTTCAGGAAGGCCGGGACGCCGTCGCGCGGAACGTCGAAGGCGATGCCCTCGACGGTCACCACGGCCTCGTCGTGGGTGAACAGCCGGACGGTGGTCACCGGGCTCCCGCCGAACTCCAGCAGCGCCTCGTGCGGGATGGCGCCCGCCCCGTCGTCCTGGCCGGCCAGTCCGGCGAAGGTCTGGTCGCTGCCGATGTCGTGCTGGGCGCGGACGGCCAGTCCGTGCCGGGCGGCGACGGCCTCGATCGCCAGGACGGCGGCCTGGGTGGTCGGCAGGTGCGGCTGGTGCGGTGGGTTCGGGGACGGCATCCGGGTCTCTCGTTTCGAAGAACGCGCAGGGAAGGCTAGCGGCGTTCGATCATCACATTGGTCGACTTGATGACCGCCGTGGCGGGAGCGCCCGGCACCAGGTTCAGCTCCTCCACCGAGTCCCGGCTGATCAGCGACACCACCCGGAACGGCCCGGCCTGGACCTCCACCTGCGCGGCCACGTCGCCGAGCCGCACCTCGGTGACGATCCCGGGGAAACGGTTGCGCGCCGAGGACGGCCGGCCCTCGGCCTCAGCGATCTCCGGCCGGGCCAGCTCGCGGGCGAAGGCGGCGAGTTCGACCCCGGGAATGATCCGGTGCCCGTGCTCGTCCCGCACCGCGGCGAGCTTCCCGGCGTCCACCCAGCGCCGCATGGTGTCCGCGCTGACGCCGAGCAGCGCGGCCGCCTCACCGATGCGGTACGGGTTGACCGGCACGTCGGGCTGGCCCATCTGCGTCTCCTGACGGTGGTTCGAGGTACGGGGTACGCGCCCCCCGGCCGCCATCCTGCCGTACCGGGGACGTCGGCGGGAAACGGCCTACGGCTCCCCGAAGAGGTCCCGCCGCACGGCGTCCCCCGCGGTGAGCACCGCCCCGGCGAGCACCGCGCCGCCGCCGGCCGTGCCGGCCCGCACCTCGGTGTGCAGCGGGGAGAGCCCGGCCAGCCACCGTTCCACCCGGCCGGCCAGTTCGGCGCCGCCGGCCCGGCCGATCTCGCCGCCGAGCACCAGGCAGCCGGGGTCGAGCACCACGCAGACGCTGGCCGCGCCGAGCGCGATCCGCTCGGCCAGCTCGTCCAGGAACGGCGCCCCCGCCGCCCCGGCGGCCAGCGCGGCGCGGACGGCGGCCTCGGCGGCGGCCGCGTCGTCGGCCGGGCCGGTGGGCAGTCCGTGGCGGCGGGCGAGGGCGCACAGGGCCGCGCTGCCGACCAGGCCGTGGAAGCCGCCCTCGCAGCTGTCGGCGCTGGGCAGTCCGGTGGCGCCGGGGACGGGCAGGAAGCAGATCTCGCCGGTGCCGCCGGAGAAGCCGCGGCGCAGCCGCCCGTCGAGGATGACGGCGGCGCCGACGCTGTGGCCGAGCCAGATCAGGACGAAGGTGTCGCGGTCGCGGGCGGCGCCGACCCGGTACTCGGCCCGGCCGGCCAGGTTGACCTCGTTCTCCAGGATCACCTCGGTGTCGGGCAACTCGCCCAGTGCGGTGAGGAGTTCGGCGTGCCAGCCGGGTAGCTGGCCGGTGCTGTGCAGCCGGCCGGTGGCGGGGTCGACCAGGCCGGGGGCGCCGACGGCGACGGTGTGCAGCCGGTCGACGCCGGCGGCGCGGGCGGTCTCCCGCAGGGTGCGCACGATCGCGGCGGCGGTGTCGGGGGTGCCGTCGCCCTCGACCGGGACCTCGGCGGTGCCGAGGGTGCGCCCGGCGAGGTCGGCGACGACCAGGCTGACCCCGCCTTCGCGCACGTCGAAGGCGGCGATGTGGGCGCGGGAGGCGACCAGCGCATAGAGCCGGGCGTTGGGGCCGCGCCGCTGTTCGCCGCGTTCGCCGACGACGGCGACCAGGCCGGTCCGCTGGAGGCGGTCGAGCAGGTCGGCGACGGTCGGCCGGGAAAGGCCGGTGAGGTCGCGCAGCTCGGTCGCGGTCAGGGGGCCCTGTTCGAGCAGGAGGTTGAGCGCCAGCCGGTCGTTGATCGCCCGGGCGGTGCTCGGCGTGGCCGTACGCGCGGTGGTCATGAGCGATCATCCTTCCAGAGTGTTTCTATCAGGGTCCCTTCCTGATAGTTTATCGAACCGTTCGGACCATCCGCCGGGAGGGAACCGCCGTACATGAACGAGCGAAGCGAGCGAAGCATCAGGAGCAGTGCCACCACCCTCGAACCACTCGTCGAACCACGCCGCTCGCGGCTGAGCATCGCGCTGGTCTTCGGCGTGCACGGCGCCGTCGGCGGCACCTTCGTCACCCGCATCCCGTGGATCCAGGACCGCCTGGACCTCTCCCCCGGGCAGCTCGGCCTCGCCCTGGTGATGCCCGCCATCGGCTCCTCCCTGGCGATGCCGCTGGCCGGGCGCTTCGTCCACCGCTACGGCGGCCGGGCCGCGGTGCGCGGGTTGATCTCGCTCTGGTGCCTGGCCCTGACCCTGCCCGCGCTCGCCCCCTCGCTGCCCGCACTCTGCGCGGTGCTGCTGGTGTACGGCGCCACGGCGGGCACGGCGGACGTCGCGATGAACGCCCAGGGCGTGGAGATCGAGCAGCGCCTCGGCCGCTCGATCATGTCCGGACTGCACGGGATGTGGAGCGCGGGCGGCCTGCTGGCCTCCGGCTTCGGCATCCTGGCCGCCCACCTCGACCTCGACGCCCGGCTCCAGCTGGCCGTCACCGCGCTCGTCCTGCTCGCCCTCGCCCAGCCGGTCTGCCGCGGCCTGCCCGACCTGCGCGCCCACGCGGAGGCCGAGGCACCCCCGCACTTCGCCCTGCCGCCGCGCAGCTCTCTGGTGATCGGCCTGGTCGGCTTCTGCGCGGTGTTCGGCGAGGGCGCCTCGATGGACTGGAGCGGCGTCTACCTGAAGGACATCACCGGCGCCTCGGCCACCGGCGCCGCCGCCTCGTACACCGCCTTCTCGCTCACCATGGCCGTCAGCCGGCTCGCCGGGGACGCCGTGGTCCGCCGCATCGGCGCCGTCCGCGCCACCCGGCTGGGTGGAGCGGTCGCCACCCTCGGCGGCCTGCTCGTGGTCGCCGCCGACACGCCGGCGCTGGCCATCCCGGGCTTCGCCCTGATCGGCGTCGGGGTCGCGGTGATCGTCCCGCTCGCCTTCGCCGCCGCCGGCCGGATCGGCCGCAACCCCAGCCAGGCCATCGCGGGCGTCGCCACCGTCACCTACACCTCCGGCCTGATCGCGCCCGCCGTGATCGGCGCCCTCGCCCAGGCCACCTCGCTGACCGTCTCCTTCGGCCTGGTCACCCTGCTCGCCTTCGCCCTGATGCTCAGCGCCGGGGCCCTGCGCCGGGCCGAGCCGGACTTCCCGGCGGCGGACGCGGGCGGCGACGTGCCCGCCATGTCACCGAACAACCCTTCCGGAAAGGACCTCTCCACGATATGAGCGGGAAGTCCACGGACCGTTCCCGCTCATACCGCCGAGCGCCGACCGCCGAGCGCCGAGCGCACTCCAACGCCCGGCGGTCCGCGCGATCCACAAGGGGATTCCCGATCCATCCGCCACGCCCCGGACGACGCACCGCCCGCCCCCGGCCGACGCCACCGGGTTCGCCGCCTCCCCGCCCGAGGCGACCACCGGCGTCGGCGTGCCCGTCCGGCCCCGCGCGAAATCCCTTTGCCCGTACGGCCGGTGTGGTCCGACACTGCCGTCATGCTCGGATTCGTCAGGACTGACAACGAAGCCCTGGTCTCCTGCCTGGGTGACCCCCAGCGCACCGTGGCCGCCTACCGGGAACTGCTCCGGCGCGCGGACGCCGCGCTCGGCGCCATCCGCGCGGGACTGTCGCACGACGACGCGGCCGTCCGGGAGGGCTGCTGCCGGCTGCTGGACCACCTGGTCGACACCGAGTCCATGGGCCTGCTCATCGGCATGGCCGACGACCCGGACGCCGAGGTGCGGATCGCCGCGTTCCACGCCCTCGCCTGCGACCGGTGCAAGGACGACGCCTGCGCACCGGGCGCGGACCGGGTGCTGGAACCGGCCCTGCGGCACCTGGCCGCCGACCCCGACCCCCGGGTCCGCACTCGGGCCGCCGAGCTCGTCGGCAAGTTCGCCCACACCGACGCCCGGGCCGCCGCCGCCCTCCAGGCGTCCCAGGCGCAGGACCCGAGCCCCGCGGTCCGCAAGAAGGCCGGCTGGTACGCCCCCGGCGGACCGATCCACCGACGGACCGCCCCGCGCCCCGGATAGCCGGGCCCCTCGGCTCCGGCCCGCTCCCCACCCGGCCGGCCCGCCACCGGGACCGGTTAGGCTCGGGCGGTGCCCGCAGCCCTGACCACGCCCCCCGCGCCGAGCGCCGCCGGACCCGCCGAGCCGGCGGAGGAGCCGCGCCCGGCCCGCTCGCCCTGGTGGCGGTTCGGCCTGCTGGTCCTGCTGCTGGGCGCGTGCGCGGGCTCGCTGCTGCTGTGGAGCCCGACGGGCCTGCTCGCCGGCGGACTGGCGGACCGGATGCCCGGCTACTGGTTCGCGCCGCTGTTCGCCCTGGTCTACGCCGTCGGCACGCTGGCCTTCGTGCCGCGCCCCGCGCTGAACGCCGTCGCCGGGCTGCTGCTGGGCGTCCAGCAGGGCGTGCTGCTCGCCGTGCTCGGCACCACCCTGGGTGCGGCGCTGGCCTTCGCCCTCGGCCGGAGCCTCGGCCGCGAGGCCCTGAAGCCCCATCTGCGCGGCAAGGTGCTCGGCGCCCTCGACCAGCGCTTCACCGAGCAGGGCTTCCGCAGCGTGCTGGTGCTGCGACTGCTCCCCGGCCTGCCGTTCCAGGCCGGCAACTACGGCGCCGCCTTCTCCGGGGTGCGCTTCCTCCCCTTCCTGTGCGCCACCGCGATCGGGGTGGTCCCGACCACCGCCGTGTACGTGGTCGCCGCCGCCAGCGCGGACCGGCCCGGCTCGGCGGCCTTCCTGGTCTCGGCCGGGGTGATCGCCCTGCTGGTGCTCGGCAGCCTGGTCGGCCTCTGGCGGGCCGCCGCCGCCCGCCGCCGGGCCCGGGCCCGGGCCCACCGACCGTAGGCGCACCCGCGCTGCGCGCCGCCCCCACAAACCGGTCGCGCCCGCGCCCGTCGGTGGCCAGGATGTCCGGCATGACCGAACTCACCCCGCGGGTCGACCCGCCGATGGCCGCCGACGAGGCCGCCATGCTGACCGCCTGGCTCGACTTCCACCGCAGCACCCTCGCCCTCAAGTGCGCGGGCCTGACCGACGACCAACTGCGGCTGCGCTCCGTCCCGCCGTCCTCGCTCTCGCTGCTCGGCCTGGTCCGGCACTTGACCGAGGTGGAGCGGTACTGGTTCCAGGGTGTCCTGCTCGGCGCGGAGGTGGGCACCGGCCCCTACTGCACCGACGCGGACCCGGACGGCGACTTCGACAACGTCGACACCGCCGACGTGGCCGCCGACCTCGCCACCTGGCGCGCCGAGATCGAGGGCGCCCGCCGCGCGTCGGCCGGCGTGCCGCTGGACACCGTCGGCAAGCGGCTGCGCCAGGACCGGGAAGTGACGCTCCGCTGGATCCTCGTCCACATGATCGAGGAGTACGCGCGACACAACGGTCACGCGGATTTGCTGCGCGAACTGGTGGACGGTTCGACCGGCGAGTGAAATCGTTTCCGCATTGTTGACGGAAGGTCAATTACGCGGTGACCGCGACCGATATGGTCTACGCGCGCAACCGTACGGCCCTGCGCCGCGTCGCTCTCTTTTGCCCGGGTCCGCCCGGGTTTCCGGCGCGGCACGACTCGTACGGGGGCCGCGAGCGGGCACGGGACCGGTGAACAGTGCGATACTCGGACAGTTCCGACGAGTGGATGACGTGTCAAGAAGGACACCGTCCACCCCCGGGGGACCAGACGGGACGAGGCAGGGAGGCGCGGCATGGGAGCACTTCGCGACGAGCACCACAACGGGTGGCTGATGCCCTCCGGGAACTACCCGGCCGCGGTGTACGACGACGAGTGGGTGGATCAGGAGACGGTTCCCGCCGTTCCCGCGCCCACGAAGATCGTCTCCCTGCGGCCGACGGGCTTCGAGGCGGCCCGCACGGTCGGTGAGCACATCCGGGCGAGCACCCCGGTGGTGATGGACCTCACCGAGATGAACGAGGCCGAGGCCAAGCGCATGGTCGACTTCGCCTCCGGCCTGATCTTCGGGACCAGGGGGGGCATCGAGCGGATCGCCCGCCGGGTCTTCCTGCTCACCCCGGCGGACGTCGAGGTGATGGTGATCGACCGCCCGATGGACGACACCGGGTTCTACAACCAGAGCTGAGCGCGGCGGCACCGGCCGCACGGCGCGCACCACCCCGACCGGGGACGGCACACCAGCCGTCCCCGGTTTTCGCTGTCCGGAGGCCTTCCGCCGATGATGCAGATGAGAGCCCCAGAATAATTTTGAGACATACATGTCTCATCTGGACTACACTCGAATCATGGCCACTGACCGCGACACCGTTCTGGAAGCCGCCGTCGGCGTGCTCTCCCGCCGCCCCACCGCCCACCTGGACGAGATCGCCCGCGCCGCGCACATCAGCCGGGCCACCCTGCACCGGCTCTTCCCCGGGCGCGAGGCACTGATCCGCGAGGTCGGCCTGCTCGGCCTCCAGCGCTTCGCCGCCGCCCTCGACACCGCCGCCATCGAGGACGGCGACGCCGAGGCCGCGCTGCGCCGACTGGTGGACGCCGCCGTCCCGGACGCCATGCTCTGCGCCTTCCTGGCCGGCGAGAACCAGCTCTACGACAACGACGAGATCAACGACCTCTGGGAGGTCCAGATCGACCGGCTGCACGCGCTCTTCCTGCGCGGGCAGCGCGAGGGCGCCTTCCGGATCGAGCTGAGCGCCGCCTGGCTGAGCGAGGCCTTCTTCGACCTGGTGGCCGGCATCGGCTGGGCCATCCAGGACGGCCGGCTCGCCCCGCGCGACGCCGCCTTCTCGCTCGCCGAGCTGTTCCTCGGCGGTGCGCTGCGCCGGCCGGAGGCCTCCGTCCACACTCCCCCCACCCACAGCACCTCGGACCGGAAACCGGAAACCGATACACCATGAACGAGCGAAGCGAGCGAATCATCAGGGACGGCGCATATGGCGAAGCGCCTGCCGAGCGTAGCGAGGTGGGCGCATGAGCAGGACCCCTCCGCTGACCGTCCGCCAGCGCTGGACCGGCCTCGCCGTCCTGGTGCTGGCCGTCACCGTGGTCGCCCTCGACGCGACCGTGCTCTCCCTCGCCATCCCCTCCATCAGCGAGACGCTGCGCCCCAGCGGCACCCAGCTGCTCTGGATCGGCGACTCCTACTCCTTCGTACTGGCCGGCCTGCTGGTCAGCATGGGCGCCCTGAGCGACCGGATCGGCCGCAAGAAGCTGCTGCTGACCGGGGCCGCCGCCTTCGGCGCCGCCTCGCTGCTGGCCGCGTACGCGCCGGGGCCGGGCTGGCTGATCCTGGCCCGGGCGCTGCTCGGCGTCGCCGGGGCGACGATCATGCCCTCCACCCTCTCGCTGATCCGCAGCCTGTTCCCGGACGACCGGGAGCGGGCCACCGCGATCGGCATCTGGGGCGCGGCCGCCACCGCCGGCGCCGCGCTCGGGCCGGTGGTGGGCGGGCTGCTGCTGGAGCACTTCTGGTGGGGCTCGGTGTTCCTGCTGAACATCCCGGTGCTGCTCCTGCTACTGGTGTCCGGTGCCTGGCTGCTGCCGGAGTCCAAGGACCCGAAGCCGGGCCGCTGGGACGTGCTGAGCGTGGTGCTGTCGATGGCCGGGGTGATCGGCGCGGTCTACGCGATCAAGGAGGCCGCCGCCCACGGCGTGGCCCGTCGGGACGTCCCGGTCGCCTTCCTGCTGGGTGCGGCCGCGCTCACCCTGTTCGTCCGCCGCCAGCTGCGGCTGGAGACCCCGCTGCTGGACGTCCGGCTGTTCCGCGACCGGCGGTTCACCGCCGCCGTCACGGCTTCGCTGATCTCCCTGGTCGGCCTGTCCGGCGTGATCTTCGTGGTCTCCCAGTACCTCCAGCTGGTGCGCGGCTACGAGCCGCTCCAGGCGGGCCTGGCGGAGCTGCCGGCTTTCGCCGGCTCGGTGGCCGGCGGGCTGCTCACCGCCCGGATCGCCCGGCGCTTCGGAGCCCGCAAGGCGCTGACCGTCAGCCTGCTGGCGATGGGTCTGGCCGCGGGTGCGCTGGGCTGGCTGCAGCAGGACACCACCTATCTGCTGCTGGCCGTCTCCTTCCTCATCACTGGCACCGCCGAGGGCGTGGTCTACACGCTCGGCGCCGACCTGGTGCTGACCGCCGCGCCCGCCGACAAGGCCGGGGCCGCCTCGGCGGTCTCCGAGACGGCGTACGAGCTGGGCACCGCGCTCGGCATCGCGCTGGTCGGCTCGGTGGTCGGCTCGATCTACGCCAACGGGCTGGCCGTCCCGGCCGGAGCCTCCCCGGAGGTCGCCGCCCGGGCCGGGGAGTCGCTGGGCTCGGCCGTGGAGACGGCGCACGGGCTGTCGCCGGAGGTGGCGCAGCCGCTGCTGGCGAGCGCCAAGGACGCCTTCGTGCAGGGCATGAACAGCGCCGGGCTGCTGGCCGGGGTGCTGCTGGTCGGTGCGGGCGTGCTGGCCTGGCTGCTGCTGCGCGGACTGCCCGGGCCGACGACGGCGGCCGAGCAGGTCGCGGCGGTCGAGCCGGAGCGGCCGCAGGTACACGTATGAGGACCAGGTGCACGCCGAAGGACGCAGGAAGGTGAGAACGGTCGTTCCCCGATCCGGGAACGGCCGTTCCCACACGGACGGAACGCGCTACGAGACCCCGAAGGGCAGTTCCAGCTCGGCCCAGACCACCTTGCCGTCCCTGGTCAGCCGGCTGCCCCAGCGCTGGGCCAGCTCACTGACCAGGAACATCCCGCGCCCGCCCTCGTCCTGTTCGGCGAAGGGGCGCAGCTGCGGCGTCTGGCCGCCGGCATCGGAGACCTCGAGGGTGAGCACCCGGTCGCGGAACAGTCGCAGCCGGCGCGGTGCCTCGGCGTGCAGCAGGGCGTTCGTGACCAGCTCGCTGACCAGCAGTTCGGCGTAGTCGGAGAGCGCGTTCAGGCCCCAGGCCTCCAGGGTGGCGCGGGTGAAGCGGCGGGCCCGGCCGGGGAGCTTGCCACCGCCGGTGAGCGGCAGGGTGGCGATCCGGTCGGCGGGCACCGGTAGCGCCCGGGCCATGATCATCGCGATGTCGTCCTCGGTGCCGTCGGTGACCAGCGCGCCGATCACCGCGTCGCAGCTCTCCTCCAGCGTCCGGCCGGGCCCGGCCAGGGTGCGGGCGAGCAGGTCGATGCCGTGGTCGAGGTCCTGGCCGCGCCGCTCGACCAGGCCGTCGGTGTAGAGGGCGAGCATGGCGCCCTCCGGGAGGGTGAAGCCGATGGACTCGAAGGCGACCCCGCCGACGCCCAGCGGAACGCCGGGCGGCACCTCGATCCTGCGGGCGGCGCCGTCGGTGCCGACCCAGACCGGCGGCAGGTGCCCGGCCGAGGCGACCTGGAGGGTGCGCTCCAGCGGGTCGTAGACGGCGCAGATGCAGGTGGCGAACTGGCCCTCGCCGATCCCCGAGGCGGTCTCGTCCAGTCGGGTGAGCACCTGCTCGGGCGGCATGTCGAGGGTGGCGAGGGTGCGGGCGACGGTGCGCAGCTGGCCCATGGTGGCGGCGGCCCGGATGCCGTGACCCATCACGTCGCCGACCACCAGGGCGACCCGCCCGCAGGACAGCGGCACCACGTCGAACCAGTCGCCGCCGACCTCGCTGACCACGCTGCTGGGCAGGTAGCGGTAGGCGATCTCCAGGCCGAGGGTGCGATGGATCTCCTGCGGCAGCAGGCTGCGCTGGAGGGTGAGGGCGGTCTCCCGCTCCCGGCGGTAGAGCCGGGCGTTGTCGAGGGCGAGGGCGGTGCGGGCGACGAGCTCCTCGGCCAGCGCGACGTCGGCGTCGTTGAACGGCTCGGGGTTGCGCATCCGGATGAACTCGGAGCCGCCGAGCACCATGCCCCGGGCGGTGATCGGCACCATCAGGTACGAGTGGATGCCGGCCGCGATCCCGGGGGCGACCCGGTCCTCGCTGGAGACCAGGCCGCGCAGCACCTCCTCGTCCACGTGGGCGCGCAGCAGCGGGCGGCCGCTGCGCAGGCACTGGGTGTAGCTGCGGTCGGGGGCGTATTCGGAGGTCTCGCCGACCACGTCGACGGCGTGGGCCAGGCCGCTCTCGTAGTTCTCCCCGACGGCGACGGCGCGCAGGGTGACCGTCCGGTCGGAGGGGATCGGAGTGGGCTCGGCGCCGCGCAGCACCGGCTCCAGCAGGTCGACGGTGGCGAAGTCTGCGAACCGGGGGACGACCGCCTCGATCAGTTCCTCTGCGGTGCGCTGGAGGTCGAGGGTGGTGCCGATCCGGGCGGTGGCCTCGGCGATGGTGGCCAGGCGCTCCTGGGCGCGGGCGGCCCGGGCCTCGGCCTGGAAGCGTTCGGTGACGTCGATGATCGAGGAGCAGACGCCGAAGACCCGACCGGTGGAGTCCTCCAGCCGGAAGTAGGAGGCGGACCAGGCGCGGTCCCGCTTGGGGTCGCCCGGGACGCGGCCGTGCGAGCGGGCGTCCACCACGGGCTTGCCGGTCTTGAGGACCTGCCTCATGGTCTGTTCGATCTCGGCGCCGTTGAGGCCGGGCAGGACGGCGGATATCCGTCTGCCGAGATGGGCGGCGACCGGGACGCCGTTCATCCGGGCGAGGGCCTCGTTGAGCCGGACGTAGCGCAGCTCGGTGTCGTACACGGCCATGCCGATCGGGGAGCGGCCGAAGATGCCGTCCAGCACGGCGAGGTCGGCCTCGATGGCGTGGACGGCCCGGGTGTCCGAGGCGGTGGCGAGCAGCAGCAGGGTCCCGGCCGGGCCGGCGATCGGGTAGGTGCGGAACTCCAGCTCGACCTTGTGGCCGTCGCGGTGGCGGACCGGGAAGACGAAGGAGGTGTCGGCACCGGACAGGATCCGCTGGAAGATCGCGAGCACGGCGGCGCGGTCGCTCTCGTCGGTGAGCAGCTGGGCGGCGTAGCTGCCGAGGGCCTCCGCCGCGGTGTAGCCGAGCAGCACCTCGGCGTCCTCGCTCCAGTGCAGGATCAGACCGTCGGCCTGCACCAGGACCGTGGCGAGCGGGACGAGTCGGTGGCCCTCGGGGCGTGCGGGGTCACCGTCCGGCGCGTGGCCGGCGTCGGTCGCGTCCCACTCGTGTCCGTGCATTCAGGCAGCACCCCGGTTCGGCTCGTGCCCGGCCGGACGGCCTCGCGGTCGGTGCCGGCCGGGTTTCTTCTCCAGACTGCACGGACATCGGCCGCCCGGCGACCCCTTGGTCAGGAGGCGTCCGGCCGCTCGGTTGTACGGGCGTCATGGGCGTACCGGCCGCAGCGTACTCTCCAGAACGCCCGCCCACTGCCGGATCACTCCGGAACGTCGAGGGCTGTCGTCGGTGAGCAGGTTGGCCAGGCCGAGGCCGCGGGCGAGGTCGAGGGTGGCCTGCACCGATTCGCGCACGCCCGGGCGGGTCTCGTCGGCGTCCAGGAACTCCACGGCGGCCCGGTGGGCCTCCCGGCCGACGTGGCCCTCCAGGGCGACGATCCGCTCGCGCAGCCCGTCCTCGGTGGCGGCCGCGGTCCACAGGTGGAGGGCGGCACGGAACAGCGGGCCGGTGTAGAGGCGGACGATCATGTCGACCACGGCGCGGGTGCGGTCGGGGCCGGCGGCCGGCAGGTCGTCCGCGTGGGCGCGGACGGCTGCCAGCCGCTCGGCGGTGACGTGCTCGACGGCCGCGGTGAAGAGGTCCTCGCGGGTCGGGAAGTGGTGCTGGGCGGCGCCCCGGGAGACGCCGGCCCGTTCGGCGACCACGGTGACGGTGGAGCCCTGCCAGCCGAGCTCGGCCAGGCAGTCCACGGCGGCCGCGAGCAACCGGGCCCGGGTCGCGCGGCTGCGGTCCTGCTGGGGGGTGCGGACGGCGGGCTGGCTGGTCATGGCGGGTGGCGGTTCCTGTGTCGATGGGGTCCGTCCCGGTCGGGGCGCGGCGGGTCGATCCTCACAGACCGGCCCCGGTCTTCGGCCGCCGGGTCCCGGGCCGCCGCTCAGGTGGCCGCCCCGGTGCGGGCGGCCTCGCGGGCGCGCAGTTCGCGGCGGAGGATCTTGCCGGCCGCGGACTTGGGGACGGCATCCACGAACTCGACCGCGCGCACCTTCTTGTAGGCGGCGACGAGCCCGGCCACGTAGCCGGTGACCTCCTCCGCGGTCAGGCCGCTGCCCGGGGCGCGGACCACGAAGGCCTTGGGGCACTCCGTCCCGTCGGCGTCCCGGACACCGATCACGGCGGCGTCGGCGATCTGCGGGTGGCCGAGCAGCACCGCCTCCAGTTCGGCGGGGGCGACCTGGTAGCCCTTGTACTTGATCAGCTCCTTGACCCGGTCCACCACGAAGAGGTAGCCGCGCCCGTCGACGTAGCCGACGTCGCCGGTGTGCAGCCAGCCGTCGGCGTCGACCATGGCGGCGGTCTCGGAGGGGCGGCCGAAGTAGCCCTTCATCACCTGCGGGCCGCGGATCAGCAGCTCGCCCTGCTCGCCGGGCCCGAGGTCGTCGCCGGAGCCGTCCAGGGCGGCGACCCTCAGTTCGGTGGAGGGGACCAGCCGGCCGACCGAGCCGGGCACCGGGTCCTGCTCGGTCGGCGAGACCACGTGGGTGACCGGGGACAGCTCGGTCATCCCGTAGCCCTGGAGCAGGTGGGGCAGGCCGAGCCGGCGGGCGCAGGACTCGGCGAGGTCCTGGTCCAGCGGGGCGGCGGCGCACAGCAGGTAGTCGACCGAGGAGAGGTCGAAGCGGTCCACGACCGGGTGCTTGGCCAGGGCGAGGACGATCGGCGGGGCGACCACCAGGCCCTGCACCCTGTGCCGCTCGATCGCGCCGCAGAACTGCTCCAGGTCGAAGCGGGGTAGCACGACCACGGTGGCGCCGCACCGCAGCGGCTGGTTGAGCAGCGCCGTCAGGCCGTAGATGTGGAAGAAGGGCAGCACGGCGAGCACCCGTTCGCCCACCGAGGGGCGGTAGAGGGCGTCGGTCTGGGCGAGGTTGGTGGCGATCGAGCGGTGGGTGAGCATCACCCCCTTGGGCAGGCCGGTGGTGCCGCTGGAGTACGGCAGCACGGCGACGTCCTCACCCGGGGCGATGGCGGGCTCGGGGGCGGGGCCGGTGGCGGCCAGCAGGTCGGCGAGCGAGCGGTGGCCCTCGGCGCCGTCCAGCACGATGATCTCGGCCAGCGGGCGGCCGGCGGCGGCGAGCAGTTCGGCGGCGGCCAGCGCGGTCGGCAGGAACGGGGAGACGGTGATCAGCCAGCGGGCGGCGCTGTCGCCGAGCTGGCCGGCCAGTTCGCCGGGAGTGCTGAGCGAGGACACCGTGGTCACGGTGGCGCCGGTCCGGCTGGTGCCGTAGTAGGCCATCGGGTAGACCACCGAGTTGGGGCTGAACAGGGCCACCACCTCGCCCTTGCGCACCCCCGCCTCGGCCAGTCCGGCCGCGACCCGCTCGACGGAGGTGGCGAGCCGTGCGTAGCTGACCTCCTCGCCGGTGATGCCGTCGATCAGGGCCGGCCGGTCGCCGTACCGGGCGGCGGCCTCCAGCACCGCGTCATGGATCGGCAGGTCGATGACCGGGACGTCCGGGAACTCGCTACGGAACACCAAGGTATGCCTCCAGTAGGGAAGTTGACGCAGCAACTAAACCCGCGAGCACGGGTGGAACGGGGCGCGTTGAGGAGCATACGGACTGTCAGGGCGGTGGCTGGGCCATTGTGGGGAACCCGGGGTGGAGCAGGCGTGGCACAGTTGTTCCCGGGGGCGGCCGCCAACACGGTGGTGTTCGCCCACCTGACCGGCGTGCGGTGAAGCCTCCACCCGCCCCGCCCGCTCCACCCGCTCCACCCGCCCCGCCCGGGGGGTCAGTAGGACTTGGGCAGGCCCAGGGTGTGCTGGGCGACGAAGTTCAGCACCATCTCCCGGCTCACCGGGGCGACCCGGCCGACCCTGGTGGCGGCCAGCAGCGCGCCCAGGCCGTACTCCTGGGTGAGGCCGTTGCCCCCGAGGGTCTGCACCGCCTGGTCGACGGTCCGGGCGGCGGCCTCCCCGGCGGCGTACTTGGCCATGTTGGCGGCCTCCCCGGCTGCCATGTCCTCGCCCGCGTCATAGAGCAGCCCGGCCTTCTGGGTCATCAGCCGGGCCAGCTCGATCTCCACCGCGCACTGGGCCAGCGGGTGCGCCAGGCCCTGGTGGGCGCCGATCGGGGTGGACCAGACGGTACGGGTCTTGGCGTACTCCACCGCCTTGCCGAGCGCCTGGCGGGCCAGGCCGAGGGAGAAGGCGGCGGTCAGGATGCGCTCCGGGTTGAGGCCGGCGAACAGCTGGAGCAGGCCGGCGTTCTCGTCCCCGACCAGGGCGTCGGCGGGCAGCCGGACGTCGTCCAGGAAGACCTGGAACTGCTTCTCGGGGGCGACGAGTTCCATCGGGATCGCCCGGTATTCGAAACCGGGGGTCTCGCGCGGGACGACGAACAGGCAGGGCTTGAGCTTGCCGGTCCGTGCGTCCTCGGTGCGGGCGACGAACAGCACCGCGTCCGAGTGGTCGATGCCGGAGACGAACACCTTGCGGCCGGTCAGCAGCCAGTCCTCGCCGTCCCGGCGGGCGACGGTGGAGATCCGGTGCGAGTTGCTGCCGGCGTCCGACTCGGTGATGCCGAAGGCCATCTTGCGGCTGCCGTCGGCCAGTCCGGGCAGCCAGCGCCGCTTCTGCTCCCCGGTGCCGTACCGGGCTATCACCGTGCCGCAGATCGCCGGGGAGACGATCAGCATCAGCAACGGGCACCCGGCGGTGCCCAGTTCCTCCAGGACGATGGCGAGGTCGCTGATGCCGCCGCCCCCGCCGCCGTACTCGGCGGGCAGGTTGACGCCCAGGTAGCCGGCCTTGCCGGCGTCCGCCCACAGCTCCTCGGCGGGTTCGCCGGCCCGGGCCTTGGCGAGGTAGTAGGCGGAGCCGTAGCGGCGGCCGAGGTCACCGACGGCCTTGCGCAGGGCGGTGCGTTCGGGCGTTTCGAGGAGCTGACTGCCGATGGCCGACATGCGGGTCCTTCCTCTGTTCGGATTTCGGGGGCGTGCTCGGGCGGCTCAGGGTGTCGTCGAGCGTTCCGGGGGTGCTCAGGCTTCTTCGGGGGTGCTCAGGCCTCTTCGGGGGACTTGACGACGGCGAGCAGGGCGCCGAGCCGCACCTGCTGACCGGGGGCGACGCGCAGTTCGACCAGGGTGCCGTCGGCGGGGGCGGTGACGCGGTGCTCCATCTTCATCGCCTCCAGCACCAGCAGCGGTTGGCCCGCCGTGACGGTGTCGCCGACGGCCGCGGTGGTGCGCAGGACGGTCCCGGGCATCGGGGCGAGCAGCGCGCCGGGGTCGGTCCGGGCGGTGGGGTCGGGGAAGCGCGGCAGGGCGATGAGCGCGGTGCTGCCGGTCGGGGCGTCCACGTACACCTGCTCGCCGTAGCGGGCGACGTCGTAGCGGCGCCGGACCTCGCCCTCGCGCAGCACCACGTGGCCGGGCCGGGCCTCGACCAGTTCGACGTCCGGGTGGTCCGCGGCCTCCAGGCCGGCCCTGGTACGGCGGTAGCGGACCTCGAACTCGGCTCCGTCCGCGGCCCGGTAGCGCTTGGACTGGGGCTGGGAGGGAAGGTTGCGCCAGCCGGAGGGCAGCGCGCCGTCGCGGCCGGCCGCGTCGGCGAGGGCGGCGGCCAGGGCGGCCCGGCTCGGGCCGGCGGAGTCGGGGGCGGTCAGCTCGGCCGCGTGCTCGGTGAGGAAGCCGGTGTGCACCCGCCCGGCCAGGAAGGCCGGGTGCCGCAGTGCCCGGACCAGCAGCTCCCGGTTGGTGGCGGGTCCGTGGATCCGGGCCCGGGCCAGCGCGTCGGCCAGCCGGCGGGCCGCCGCGGCGCGGGTCGGCGCCCGGACGATCACCTTGGCGAGCATCGCGTCGTAGTGCGGGGTGATCTCGCTGCCGGACTCCACGCCGGAGTCCAGCCGCAGCCCGGTACCGGTGAACTCCTGGTGCTCCGAGGTCAGTTCGAGACGGTGCAGGGTGCCGGTGGCGGGCTGCCAGTCCTTGGCCGGGTTCTCCGCGTACAGCCGGGCCTCGATCGCGTGGCCGGTGGCCGGCGGCGGGACGGCTGAGGGCAGCTTCTCCCCCTCGGCGACGGCCAGTTGGAACGCGACCAGGTCCAGGCCGGTGACCGCCTCGGTGACCGGGTGCTCCACCTGCAGCCGGGTGTTCATCTCCAGGAAGTAGAACCGGCCGTCCTCGGCGAGCAGGAACTCCGCGGTGCCGGCGCCGCGGTAGCCGATCGCCCGGGCCGCCTCCACCGCCGCCGCGTGCAGCTCGGCCCGCAGCCGCGGCGGCAGCCCGGGCGCCGGGGCCTCCTCGATCACCTTCTGGTGCCGCCGCTGCACCGAGCAGTCGCGGTCGCCCACCGCCCACACCGTGCCGTGGGCGTCGGCCAGCAGCTGCACCTCCACGTGCCGGCCGGTGGGCAGGTAGCGCTCGCAGAACACCTCGTCGGAGCCGAAGGCCTTGGCGGCCTCGGCCCGGGCGGCCGCCAGCTCGGCCGGGAGGTCAGCCAGCCGCCGGACCACCCGCATGCCCCGGCCGCCACCGCCCGCCGCCGCCTTCACCAGCACCGGCAGGTCCGCCTCGGTCGGCTCGGCAAGCGCCGCCAGCACGGGCACCCCGGCCTCGGCCATCAGCCGCTTGGCGGCGGTCTTGGAGCCCATCGCGGCGATCGCGGCCGGCGGCGGGCCCACCCACACCAGGCCCGCGTCCTGCACGGCGCGCGCGAACTCGGCGCTCTCGGAGAGGAATCCGTACCCCGGGTGGACGGCGTCCGCTCCGGCCCGGAGAGCCGCCCGGACGATCAGCTCGCCGCGCAGATAGGTATCGGCGGGCGCGGCGCCGGGCAGCCGGACGGCCGCGTCGGCCTCCCGCACGTGCGGGGCGCCGGCGTCCGGGTCGGAGTGGACGGCGGTGGTCGCGATGCCCAGCTCCCGGCAGGTGCGGAACACCCGGCGGGCGATCTCGCCGCGGTTGGCGACCAGCAGATTGGTGATCATCATCTGGGGTTCCCCTACATCCGGAAGACGCCGTAGCCACGCGCGCCCTCGACCGGCGCGTTGTGGATCGCGGACAGGCACAGGCCCAGCACCGTACGGGTGTCGCGCGGGTCGATCACGCCGTCGTCGTACAGCCGGCCGGACAGGAAGACCGGCAGCGACTCCGCCTCGATCTGCTGCTCGACCATCGCCCGGATCGCCGCGTCGGCGTCCTCGTCGTACGGCTGCCCCTTCGCGGCGGCCGACTGGCGGGCCACGATCGACAGCACCCCGGCGAGCTGCTGCGGGCCCATCACCGCGGACTTGGCGCTCGGCCAGGAGAACAGGAAGCGCGGCTCGTAGGCCCGGCCGCACATGCCGTAGTGGCCGGCCCCGTAGGAGGCGCCCAGCAGCACCGACAGGTGCGGCACCCTGGAGTTGGCCACGGCGTTGATCATCATCGCGCCGTGCTTGATGATGCCGCCCTGCTCGTAGTCCCGGCCGACCATGTAGCCGGTGGTGTTGTGCAGGAACAGCAGCGGGGTGTTCCGCTGGTTGGCCAACTGGATGAACTGGGCGGCCTTCTGGGACTCCGCGCTGAACAGCACGCCCTGGGCGTTGGCCAGGACGCCCACCGGGTACCCGTGCAGCCGGGCCCAGCCGGTGGCCAGACTGGTGCCGTAGAGCGGCTTGAACTCGTCGAAGTCGGAGCCGTCGACGATCCGGGCGATCACCTCGCGCGGGTCGAAGGGCACCTTGAGGTCGCCGGGGACGATGCCCAGCAGCTCCTCCTCGTCGTACCGGGGCGGCTCGGCGAGCCGGTCCGGGCCCGGGCCCGCCTTGCGGTGGTCCAGCCTGGCGACGATCCGGCGGGCGATCCGCAGCGCGTCCGCCTCGTCCACCGCGAAGTGGTCGGCCAGGCCGGAGGTACGGGCGTGCATCTCGGCGCCGCCCAGCGACTCGTCGTCGGCCTCCTCGCCGGTGGCCATCCTCACCAGCGGCGGGCCGCCGAGGAACACCTTGGCGCGCTCCCTGACCAGCACGGTGTGGTCCGACATGCCCGGCACGTAGGCGCCGCCGGCCGTCGAGTTGCCGAACACCACGGCCACCGTGGGGATCCCGGCCGCGGACAGCCGGGTAAGGTCGCGGAACAGGGCACCGCCGGGGATGAAGATCTCCTTCTGGCTGGGCAGGTCCGCCCCGCCGGACTCCACTAGATTGACCAGCGGGAGCCGGTTGTGCAGCGCGATCTCGTTGGCCCGCAGGGCCTTTCGCAGCGTCCACGGATTACTGGCGCCGCCGCGCACCGTCGGGTCGTTGGCGGTGATGACGCACTCCACGCCCTCGATCACCCCGATCCCGGTCACCAGCGCGGCGCCCACCGGGTGGTCGCTGCCCCAGGCGGCCAGCGGGGACAGCTCCAGGAACGGCGAGTCCTGGTCCACCAGCAGCTCGATCCGCTCCCTGGCCAGCAGCTTGCCCCGCTTCCGGTGTCGCTCAACGTACTTGGGCCCGCCGCCGGCCAGCGCCTTGGCGTGCTCGGCGTCCAGCTCCGCCAACTTGGCGATCATCGCGGCACGGTGCTCCGCGTACTCGGCCCCGGCCGGGTCGACGCGGGTGGGCAGGGCGGTCACAACAGAACCTCCGGAATGTCGAGGTGGCGCGAACGCAGCCACTCCCCCAGGGCCTTCGCCTGGGGGTCGAAGCGGTGCTGGGCGGCGACGCCCTCGCCGAGCAGGCCGGTGAGGGTGAAGTTGACCGCCCTGAGGTTCGGCAACAGGTGCCGGATGACGGGCAACTCGGCCGCCTCCGGCAGAAGTTCGCGCAGCCGGTGGACGGTGAGGGCGTGCGCCAGCCAGCGCCAGCCGTCCTCGGTGCGGGCCCAGAGGCCCAGGTTGGCGTCACCGCCCTTGTCTCCGCTGCGGGCGCCGAGCACCAGGCCGAGCGGGGCGCGGCGGGTCGGTCCGGGGGGCAGGGGCTCGGGCAACTCCTCCGACACGGCGGCCGATTGGGAGGTCACTGGGGCCGGTGGGACGGCGATCCGGCGGCCGTCCGGCAGCACCGCGGTGTGCTCGACCAGCTTGGCGTCCACCTGCGCCGCGGTGAACACCCCGTACGGTGCCCCCGGGCCGGGCGGGGCGGTGAGATGGAAGCCCGGATACCCGGCAAGGCCCAACTCCACGGCTGCCTTGCCGAGTTCGCGGCCGACCTTGGCCGGATCCCGGTCCCGGGCGGTCAGCCGGAGCAGGGCCGAGGCGGCCTCCTCGGTATCGGCGCCCGGGTGGTCGGTGCGAGCGAGCGTCCAGCGCAGCTCGGCCGGGCCGGCCCCGGGCGGCAGGGCGGCCGCGAACTGGCGTTGCACCAGGGCGGCCTTGGCCTCGATGTCCAGGCCGGTGAGGACGAAGACCACCTCGTTGCGGTGGCCGCCGAGGCGGTTGAGGCCGACCTTGAGGGTGGGCGGCGGGGCCTCGCCGCGCACCCCGTCGATCCGCACCCGGTCCGGTCCCTCCTCGGCGAGCCGGACGGTGTCCAGCCGGGCGGTCACATCGGGGCCGAGGTAGTGCGGTCCGCCGGTCTCGTACAGGAGTTGGGCGGTGACGGTGCCGACGGTGACGGCCCCGCCGGTGCCCGGGTGCTTGGTGATCACGCTGGAGCCGTCGGGGTGCAGCTCGGCCAGCGGGAAACCCGGGTGGTCCACGTCGTGCTCGCGGAAGAAGGCGTAGTTGCCCCCGGTGGCCTGCGCCCCGCACTCCAGGACGTGCCCGGCCACCACCGCCCCGGCCAGGGCGTCCAGATCGGCGGCGGTCCAGCCGAAGTGGGCGATCGCCGGGCCGGCCACCAGCGCGGCGTCCGTCACCCGGCCGGTGACCACCACGTCCGCGCCCTCGGCCAGGCAGGCGGCGATGCCGAAGCCGCCGAGGTAGGCGTTGGCCGCCAACAGGTGCTCGGGCAGACCGAGTTCGGCGCGGCGCGGCAGCAGGTCGTCCCCCTCGACGTGGGCGACGGCCGTCGGGACGCCCAGCCGCTGCGCCAACTCCCGCAACCGCTCGGCGAGTCGGGCCGGGTTGAGACCGCCCGCGTTCACCACGATCCGTACGCCCCGCTCCCGGGCCAGCCCGAGGCACTCCTCCATCTGCCGCAGGAACGTCCGGGCGTACCCGAGCGACGGGTCCTTCAGTCGGTCCCGGGCCAGGATCAGCATGGTCAGCTCAGCGAGGTAGTCCCCGGTGAGCACGTCCAGCGGCCCGCCCGTGAGCATCTCCCGCACCGCCGCGAAGCGGTCCCCGTAGAACCCCGAGGCATTGCCGATCCGCAGTACCGAGCTCGCGCGCGCCAATGCGCCTCCCCTGCCGGTGGGTTGGCGGCACCCCGCACGCGGGCCGCCGGGCAGCAGCGTGGCACCGGCCGAAGAAAAAAGCAATCATGCCTGCTTGTTTCTTCACGCCTTTCTTGACGCCTTTCTTCACGCGGCTGTGACTGGAAGTGCTAGGTGGCGGTTGGAACCGATAGGTGGCGGCTCCCCAACCTGTATACGGTGAGCGACTGAGCCTCGGCCCTGGTCACGGGCGTGGAGCTGGGCACCATCCACATGGATGCCGATCTCCCCGATGGGTCCGCTGGCATGAGCCGCCGACTCAGCCGAGCCCGGTGTGCTGAGCGCTCCCCGACAGGGGCACCTGACATAGGGTCCTGCCGATAATCCTTGAGGAGGACCACGTGCACCCGAGCGTTGCCAAGCTGATCGAGTTGATGCCTCCCCGGCCAGGGGCAGGAGATGCCATCGACTGGGACCACGTTGCCGAGCACACAGGCAAGCGGTTCCCTTCTGACTACCGAGACTTCGTCGCCCACTACGGCGCCGGCTCCCTCAACAACTCCTTCTGGGTCGGAATCCCGATCGACGATGAGCCAGGCCCCTGGGCGCCCTCAACCCTCACCTCACTGACGGAGCATGGATTCGGGCTCCTCCGCCTGAAGCCCGGAGACGACCCAGACCTCACAGAACGCATCTCCTGGGCGACGGACTCCTCAGCCAACCATGCCTTCTGGGACACGGCCGACCCCGACCCGGACAGCTGGCCGGTGCTCGTCCTCGCGCGCTATGGCGACTGGTTCCCCTACAACGGCGGCATGGCCGACTTCCTCGTCGACCTGATCACCAACCCCGACGAGATGCGGATGGGCGTCATGGCAGCGGAGGAGCCGGTCTTCAGCTTCATCCACTGGCGCGAGGAGCAACGTCTCCGCGAGGCGGGTGAAGACCCTTGGACCCACCTCGACTGACCGCGATCAGTAACCGCCGGTACTCCCGCACCCACCAACCATCGATCAAGACATTGACGCTGGAAAGTGGACCGCCAGCTCAGGCGCTGGTCGGGCAGACGCATGCGGACGAGATGATCGAGCCGGCCACCCCGCATCTGGTGGAGGACCTCTTCCACCGGGACCGGTCGAGCCGGGGCCCGTCAAAAGGCGGATGTCCCGGTGCTGAAGCTCTGGGGGCATCCGCCCACATCTGGACCGCCAACTATCGCTTCCAGAAATCGCCAACTACCACTTCCAGCTCACGCAACCACCTGCACGAACCGCAAGCCCGCCCGCCGACTACGACTCCCAGTCACAGCGGCGGCCGGAGATGCGGACATCGATGCCCTCCGGCAGGGCCGGGTCGGTAGGGTTTCCGGCACGCAGTTCATCGAGAGACGGGAGATCATCGTGACCGAGTCGTTGCCCGCAGGTGCGCACTTCCGGATATCGCGTGCCACCTTCGACCCGGGCCGGTTCGAAGAGGTCGACGCGATGAACACCAGGACCTCGGAGTACCTGATCCCGGCCGTCCGGCGGCTGCCGGGGCTCATCCACTTCTACGCGGGCGTCTCGCCGGAGGGCTCGGCCGTCCACGTCAGCGTCTGGGACTCGGAGGAGCACGCGGCGCAGCTGGACCACCTGAAGGAGATGGTCGTCGACGCGCGAGCGGAGGCGGAGGCGGTCGGCGTGACGTTCACCCCGATCGTCAACTACCCGGTCGGCTGGACCATCTGACGCTCCCGGCGGGGCACGGCGGAGACGGGGCGGGGCGAAGTCGCGGCGGAGCGGCCACCGGGCCGCGCGCCGGATATCCGGTGCGGTCACGGCGGGTGCACGGATAGCCTCGGCGGCATGGCCTGGCTTCCTGCTGACTTCGTCCACCCCGTCCATGTGCCGCTGCTCGGCGGGGCGTACCACCTGCGGCCGATCCGGGAGGCGGACGCGCCGATGGACTATCCAGCCGTGATGGGGTCGCGGGAGCGACTGTTCGGGATCTTCGGGCCGGCCTGGGGGTGGCCGGCGGAGACCATGACGGCCGAGGCCAACCGGGTGGACCTGGCGCGGCACGAGCGGGAGATCGCCGCGCACCAGTCGTTCAACTACGTGCTGCTGGACGGCGCGGAGACGGCGGTGCGCGGGTGCGTGTACCTCGACCCGCCGGAGCGGGCCGGGGCGGACGGGGAGATCGCCTGGTGGGTGGTGGACGAGCTGGTCGGCAGCGAGGTGGAGGAGGCGCTGGACGCGCTGGTGCCGCGGTGGATCGCCGCCGACTGGCCGTTCCGGCAACCGCGGTTCCTGGGCCGCGACCTCAGCTGGGAGGAGTGGCTGGCCCTGCCGGAGGCCCGGAATGACTGATCGCGCGCTGAGCTTCGGGCCGGTCGCGGAGGCCTACGAGCGGTACCGGCCCGGGTACCCCGCGGAACTCTTCGACCTGGTCGCGGGGTACGCGGGTGGGCCGCCGCGGACCGCCCTGGAGATCGGCGCCGGCACCGGCAAGGCCACCCGGCTTTTCGCCGGGCGTGGCGTGGCCGTCACCGCGACCGAACCGGACGGCGCGATGCTCGCCGAACTGCGCCGGCACGCCCCGGGGAACGTCCGGACGCTGCGGGCGGCCTTCGAGGAGCTGCCCCCGGACGGGCCGTACGACCTGGTGTACGCAGCCGCCGCGCTGCACTGGACCCAGCCGGCGGGCCGGTGCCGACGGATGGCCGAACTACTGCGCCCCGGAGGCGTGTTCGCCAACATCGGCGGCCCCGTGGAGGTCGCCGATCCGGCGGTGGCGAAGGCCGTCCGGGCGGCCCGGGCGCCGTTCCTGGAGAGCGACGACGTGCCCTCCCCGGACGGGACGCCGCCGGAGCGGGAGTTGCAGTGGCCGGGCACCGAGCTGGCGCGCTCCGAGCACTTCGACGACGTCAGACAGACCGTACTGGTACGGCAGTTGACGGTGACCGCGGCGGAGTACGTCGGCCATCTGTCGACCGTCTCGGCCTATCTCGTCCTGCCGGAGTCCGCCCGGGCGGAGGTGCTGCGCCGGATCCTGGCCGCACTGCCGGAGCGCGTCCGACTGGACGCGGACATCACCGTTCACCTCGCGCGGCGCCGCTGATTCGTGGCTTCTGCCAGTACAGGCGGCCCTCGGCGCTGCGGAAGACTTCCCGTCAGATCGTCAGACACGGGAGGAGCGCACGATGGGCGTGCAGCAGTACGACGGGATCGGCGAGGCGTTCGAGGGCTTCAAGGCCCTGCCACTAACGCGTTTCGGGGAGGTGCCGAGCTTCCTCGCCATGGTCGGGGACGTGCGCGGCAAGGCGGTCCTCGACCTGGCCTGCGGGACGGGCTTCTACAGCCGCGAGGTCCGGCGGCGCGGTGCGACGGAGGTGCTCGGGGTCGACATCTCCACCGAGATGATCGCCGCCGCGGAGTCGTTCGAGCAGCGCGAGCCGCTGGGGGTGCGCTACGAGGTCGGCGACGTGGCCGAACTGCGTCCGCTGGAGCGGAAGTTCGATGTGGCATTGGCAGTGCAGTGCCTCAACTACGCGGAGGACCGCGCGTCGCTGGACCGGATGTGTCGCAACATCCACCGCAGCCTGGTGCCGGGCGGGGAGCTCTACGTCTTCGCCCAGAAGCCGGACTACGCCTTCGACTGCGCGTCCCTGGAGCAGTACGGGTTCCGCTGCGAGCCGACTGGTGACCACGTCGAGACCGGCCCGCGAGTGAAGGTCACCGCGCTGCTCGACCCACAGCCGATCAGCATCCTCGGCACGGTCCCGCGCCGCGAGGTCTACCAGGAGTCGCTGAGCGAGGCCGGGTTCTCCGAGCTGGAGTGGGTGCCGCTCGGGATCTCCGAGGAGGGCCTGCGCGAGTACGGCGAGGACTTCTGGGCGGACGTGCTCGCCCACCCACCGCTGGAGATGCTCCGCTGCCGCGCCTGAGCGGCGCACGGGGGGCGCGCCTGAGCGGCCACGCCCGAGCACCGCAGCGCGGCCACGCGTGACCATCGACCCCGGGGAGCGGAGACCACCTCCGCCGCTCCCCGGGGTCGATCAGTTTTCGAGAAGCGCCCGCCCGGGGGCCGCGCCTAGCGTTGCCGTCATGAACGACATCAGCATTCACTGGACCTTCCTCCCGCACACCGACCCGGAGGCCTCGCTCGCCTTCTACCGCGACCTGCTGGGCTTCGAGGTCCGCCAGGACGTCGGCGGCGGCCCGATGCGGTGGATCACCGTCGGGCCCGCCGGCCAGCCGAGCGTGTCCCTGGTGCTGGAGCCGCCGTTCGCGGACCCGGGCATCACCGAGGACGAGCGGCGTACCATCACCGAGATGATGGCCAAGGGAACGTACGCCAGGGTGGTGCTCGCCACCGCCGACCTGGACGGGGTGTTCGACCGGCTGAAGTCCGGCGGCGCCGAGCTCGTCCAGGAGCCGACCCTCCAGCCGTACGGCGTCCGCGACTGCGCCTTCCGCGACCCGGCGGGCAACATGGTCCGCTTCAACGAAGTGCGCTGACCCCGCCCCGGCCCGCCCCGGCCGGGGCGGGCCCACCGAACAGCCCCCACCCACCCGAGACACCACCCACCGGTACGCCACCCACCGAACCGCCAGAGAGACACGGAGCGAAGACCACGATGGCCGAGCCGCACGCCGCCGACAGCCACGACCTGATCCGCGTGCACGGGGCACGCGAGAACAACCTCAAGGACGTCAGCGTCGACCTCCCCAAGCGCCGGCTGACGGTGTTCACCGGGGTGTCCGGCTCCGGCAAGAGCTCGCTGGTCTTCGACACCGTCGCCGCCGAGTCCCAGCGGCTGATCAACGAGACCTACAGCGCCTTCGTCCAGGGCTTCATGCCCACCCTGGCGCGCCCCGAGGTGGACGTCCTGGAGGGGCTGACCACCGCGATCATCGTCGACCAGCAGCGGATGGCCGCCGACCCGCGCTCCACCGTCGGCACCGCGACCGACGCCAACGCGATGCTGCGCATCCTGTTCAGCCGGCTCGGCACCCCGCACATCGGCTCCCCCAAGGCCTTCTCCTTCAACGTCCCCTCGATCAGCGGCGCCGGCGCGGTGACCGTGGAGCGCGGCGGCAAGACGGTCAAGGAGCGGCGCAGCTTCAGCATCACCGGCGGCATGTGCCCGCGCTGCGAGGGCCGCGGCAGCGTCTCCGACATCGACCTCACCCAGCTGTACGACGAGGGCAAGTCGATCGCCGAGGGCGCCATCACCATCCCCGGTTGGAAGGTGGACAGCTGGTGGACCGTCGGCGTGTACGCCAACTCGGGCTTCCTCGACCCGGACAAGCCGATCCGCGAGTACACCGAGAAGGAGCTCCAGGACTTCCTGTACCGGGAGCCCACCAAGGTCAAGGTCAACGGGGTCAACCTCACCTACGAGGGCCTGATCCCCAAGATCCAGAAGTCCATGCTGTCCAAGGACAAGGAGGCGATGCAGCCGCACATCCGCGCCTTCGTGGAGCGCGCCGTCACCTTCACCGCCTGCCCGGACTGCGAGGGCACCCGGCTGAGCGGGGCCGCCCGCTCGTCCAGGATCGCCGGCATCAGCATCGCCGACGCCTGCGCGATGCAGATCAGCGACCTGGCGGACTGGGTCCGCGCACTGGACGAGCCCTCGGTGGCGCCGCTGCTCTCCGCGCTCCGGCAGGCGCTGGACGCCTTCGTGGAGATCGGCCTCGGCTACCTCTCCCTCGACCGGCCGTCCGGCACCCTGTCCGGCGGCGAGGCGCAGCGGGTCAAGATGATCCGCCACCTGGGCTCCTCGCTCACCGACACCACGTACGTCTTCGACGAGCCCACCACCGGGCTGCACCCGCACGACATCAGCCGGATGAACGACCTGCTGCTGCGGCTGCGGGACAAGGGCAACACGGTGCTGGTGGTGGAGCACAAGCCGCAGACCATCGCGATCGCCGACCACGTGGTGGACCTCGGCCCCGGGGCGGGCGCGGCCGGCGGCTCGGTGTGCTTCGAGGGCAGCGTGGCCGGGCTGCGCGAGAGCGGTACGGTCACCGGCCGCCACCTGGCGGACCGGACGGCGCTGCGCGAGTCCGTGCGCAAGCCCACCGGGACGCTGGCGATCCGCGGCGCGAACAGCCACAACCTGCGGGACGTGGACGTGGACGTCCCGCTCGGGGTGCTGACTGTGGTGACCGGCGTGGCCGGCTCCGGGAAGAGCTCGCTGATCCACGGCTCGCTGTGTCGACGGTCGGGGGCGGCCGCCGAGGGCGTGGTCTCGGTCGACCAGGGCGCCATCAAGGGCTCCCGGCGCAGCAACCCGGCCACCTACACCGGGCTGCTCGACCCGATCCGCAAGGCCTTCGCCAAGGCGAACGACGTCAAGCCGGCCCTGTTCAGCGCCAACTCGGAGGGTGCCTGCCCGACCTGCAACGGCGCGGGCGTGGTCTACACCGACCTGGCGATGATGGCCGGAGTGGCCAGCACCTGCGAGGACTGCGAGGGCAAGCGCTTCCAGGCCTCGGTGCTGGAGTACCGGCTGGGCGGCCGGGACATCAGCGAGGTGCTGGCGATGCCGGTGACCGAGGCGAAGGAGTTCTTCGGGGACGGGGAGGCGAAGCTGCCGGCCGCGCACCGGATCCTGGAGCGGCTCGCCGACGTCGGCCTCGGGTACCTCAGCCTCGGCCAGCCGCTGACCACGCTGTCCGGCGGTGAGCGGCAGCGGCTGAAGCTGGCCACCCACATGGCGGACAAGGGCGGGGTCTACGTCCTGGACGAGCCGACCACCGGGCTGCACCTGGCGGACGTCGAGCAGCTGCTCGGCCTGCTGGACCGGCTGGTGGACTCCGGCAAGTCGGTGATCGTGATCGAGCACCACCTGGCGGTCATGGCGCACGCGGACTGGATCATCGACCTCGGTCCGGGCGCCGGGCACGACGGCGGTCGGGTGGTCTTCGAGGGCACCCCGGCCGAGCTGGTCGCGGCCCGCTCGACGCTGACCGGCGAGCACCTGGCGGAGTACGTGACCGGCTGAGCCACCCGCTACACCAGCGGGAGGACCATCTCCAGGATCCGGGCGCTCTCGTCCAGCACGTACGGCGTTTCGCCGCCGGTGTACGTGAAGCCGCGCCGCCGGTAGAAGGCGGCGGCGCGGTCGTTCGCCTCGTGGACGCCGAGCAGCATCCACTCGGCGCCGCCCTCCCGGGCCCAGGCGAGCACCGCGTCCAGCAGGGCGTCGGCGACGCCGCGCTCGCGGCCGCGGTGCGCCGGGTCGACCCAGACGCCGATCAGGTCGACGGTGGCGGTCTTGCGGCTGGGGATCGAGAGCATGGTCGCGACCCACTCACCGTCCTCGTCCACCGCGACCAGGCCGATCCGGCCGGGCTCGTTCAGCCAGTCCGTCCGGGCCCGCCAGTTGCCCTCGCCCTGGAGCAGCGCGTACGCGTGGGTCTCGCCGAACGCCAGCGGGGTGTCGAGGAGTTGGGCCAGCCGGATGGTGCGCAGCCGCTCCCAGTCCTCGCGCCCGATCCGCTCGATCCGGTACTCCATGCCCGCCCCCGTGGTGCGATCCCGCCTCCGCCGCCGGTGGTCACCGGCGACGGAGGCAGGATAACCGCAGCTCAGGTCAGGGCTTGATCCGGACCACCTGCGGGTCGTGGTCGCTGGCCTGCTGGGCGAACTCGGCGTTGATGTGCACCACGTCGTACTTGGCGTAGCCGACCTCGGGGCTGACCAGGACGTGGTCGAGCACCTGCGAGTTGCCCTGGTAGACGTAGGAGTACTGCTCGGTCTCCGGCAACTCGTTCACCAGGTCGCGCAGCACACCGCCCTTGGTGAGCGCGCTCAGCGCGGGCGAGAACTGGTAGTCGTTGAAGTCGCCGAGCGAGACCACCTCGGCCTGCTGGTCGGCGGCCAGCAGCTTGGCGACGAAGGCCTGCTCGACGGTGGCCTGCTGGAGCCGCTGCACCTCGGAGCCGCGGGTCGGGGCCTGGAAGCGGCTGTCGATGCCCTGGTCGCCGCCCTTGCTGTTGAAGTGGTTGGCGATCACGAAGACCTTCTGGCCGCGGAAGGAGAACTGCCCGGCCAGGGGCTTGCGGCTGTTGGTCCACGCCTCGTCGGCCGGCTCGATCCGGCCGGGCGAGGCGGTGAGCGCGGCGGTGGCGCCGGTGCCGGTGACGCCGACGGCGGTGGTGGCGCTGCCGCCGGGGATGTCGGTGAAGGAGACCCGCTGGGGGTTGAACAGGAAGACCTGGCGGATGTTGCCGCCGGGCTCGCCGCCGTCCTTGCCGTCCTGGGGGTCGACCGAGCGCCAGTCGTAGGCGGGGCCGCCGGCCGCCTTGATCGCGGCGAGGAACTTCGCGACGGTCTGGCTCGCGTCGACGGTGCCGTCGTTCTTGGCGCCGTTGTCGTCCTGTATCTCCTCCAGGGCGATGATGTCGGGCGAGCGCAGGTTGGTGACGATGCCCTGGGCCAGCTGGGCGAACTTGGCGTCCGGGTTGGTGGCGGCCAGGTTCTCCACGTTGTAGGTGGCGATGGTGAGTTCGCGCTCGCTCGGCTGGGCGGTGACCTCGCGCTGGAGGTGGTTGTCCCTGAGCGTGCCCAGGGTGCCGGCCACCAGGGTGTAGCCGCCGAACTGGTTGTAGTCCAGCGGGCCGGTGGTGGTGCCGGTCAGCTCGTCGCCGACGTTGGCCACCGGGAAGGGCTGCTGGGAGACGGCGGCCTGCTGCTGCACCATCAGCCGGCCGACGTTGGGCTCGCGGTAGGACTCGTAGAGCACCCCGCCGCGCTTGCTGCGCTGGTCCTGCCGGTCGGCGGCGACCCACAGCTCGTTGTACTTGTCGGTCGCCTGTATCACCCGGACGTCCTTGACCTGGACGAGCATGCCCTCCAGCGACTCGTAGAAGTCCAGGGCGTACTTCTCGGGGTTCAGCCGGGTCGCGTCGATGCTGCCGTCGGGCCCGGCCGGCGGGGCGTAGCGGCCGGGGATGTCGCGGGTGTCCACGACCACGGGGGCGGGCAGCGGGTGGCCGGCCGAGAGCACCGTGACGGCGGGGCCGCTGAGTTCGGTGACGGACTGCGAGCCGCCCGAGTAGTTCGGGTAGTACTCGGTGACCTTGCCGCTGACCAGCACCGAGTCACCGACCTTCACGGTCGGGTTTCCGCCGGTGTAGACGAAGATGCCCTCGCTGGTCGCCGGGTCGGCGTCCGGGTTCGGGTCCTGGAGCCAGAATCCCTTGGAACTGCCGTACGCGCGCACGCCGGTGACGATTCCGGGCACGCCGGTGACCGGCTTGCCGGCCTGCGGGGAGAGCCGGGTGGTGCCCTGGATGTCGTGGATCCGCAGCGGGCCGGCCTCGGTCGGCGCGGGCGGGGCGGCGGGCGCGCCGGCGGCGTCGGCGGCCGGCAGCGGGACGAGCACTAGCGAGACGGCCAGCGCGGCGGGGGCGATGGCGGCGCGCAGCAGCGGGGCCCTGCGGGGGCGGAGGGCGGGGGCGGTGGTCACCGGGGCACGGCTCCTAGCTCGGGCAGCGGACGCTACTCGCGTAGAAGGAAGGTGGGGAGAGCGCGGGAGACGGCACCCGCCCCCCGCGGCGACCTCAAGATACGCGCGTAGAAAATGCCCCGACAAGACCTCGTCGATGAACTGTCGGTTCCGGCCGGATGACCTGCGGAAGCGTCAATTCAGTCACGCCCCAGGCCCCTTCCAGCTTTCACTCAGCTTTCGCCCAGCTTGACCCCGGCTTTGCCCGGCTTCACCCGATCCGCTCCACGATCAGCTCGCACAGCTCGTGGGTGCGCAGCGCGTCGTGGGCGTCCAGGGTCTTCCCGGCCCGGACGGCGTCCAGGAAGGCCAGCACGCACTGCTCGATGCCGCGCTGGCGGGCCACCGAGACCCAGTCACCGCGACGCCGGACGGTGGGCTGGCCGCGGTGGTCGATCACCTCGGCCAGATTGCGCACCTCGCGCTTGGAGTCGCCGCCGGAGACTTCCAGCACCTCCTCGGTGGAGCCGGAGACCCGGTTCATGATGCCCAGCGCCGTGAACCCCTCCCCGCCGAGGGTGAGCACCACGTGCTCCACCAGGCCCTCGCGGTCCTTGCGGGCCCGGACGTCCACGTGCTCGATCTCGCCGGGCACCAGGAACCGCAGGGTGTCCACCACGTGCACGAAGTCGTCGAAGACCAGCGAACGCGCCCCCTCGGCGAGGCCCTCGCGGTTCTTCTGCAGCACGATCAGGTCGCGCGGGCGCTCCAGGGCCTGGGCGTAGCCGGGCGCGTGGCGCCGGTTGAAGCCGACCATCAGCGAACGTCCGGTCCGGTCGGCGAGGTCGACCAGCTTCCGGGCGCCGTCCACGGTGTAGTCCAGCGGCTTGTCCACGTACACGTCCACCCCGGCGCCGAGCAGCCGCTCGACGATCGGCACGTGCTGGTCGGTGGCCGCGTGCACGAAGGCGGCCCGGATGCCGCTGTCGATCAGCGCGCCCAGGTCGGTGAACCGCCGCCCGGTGTCGATCCGGTGGGCCTCCCCCAGCCGGTCCAGCTTCGCCCGGTCCCGGGTCATCAACCGCAGGTCCAGTCCGGGCAGGGCGGTCAGCACCGGCAGGTAAGCCTTCTGCGCGATGTCGCCGAGTCCGATCACCCCGACCGGCAGCGGGCCGGCGGGGACAGCGGTCGAGGTCATGAGTGCTCCTGGAGTGCGGCCGGTCTTCGTTCCCGGCCACCCTACGCGGCCGCGGCCCGGCCGCTCCGGGCCCGAGCCCGGCCACCCCGGCCGGCACCGGCAGGCCGATCCCGGCCATCGACAGCCCGGCCCCGATCAGCGGCAGCGCGACCGTCAGCGGTCGAGGGCGCCGCGGCGCCGCGCCGGGAGGCCCAGCAGCCGCGACCCTGGAGTTCGTCGCCCCGCGGGTCAGGCGCCCTCGGCGGCCGCCTCGGCGAGCGAGTCCAGCACCGGGCGGATCAGCGGGTGGCCGTCGGCGCCGGCCCGGACGGCGGCGAAGACCCGGCGGGTGGCCAGCTCGCTGTCGACCGGACGGACCGCCACCCGGGACAGGTCCACCCCGCGCAGCGCCGAGCGCGGCACCAGCGCGACGCCCGCCCCGGCCGAGGCCAGCGCCACCACGGCCCGGAAGTCGTCCGAGGAGTGCAGCAGGCGCGGCTGGAAGCCCGCGTGCTCGCAGGCCAGCAGGACCACGTCGTGGCAGGGGTTGCCCGGGTAGGGACCGATCCACGGCTCGGCGGCCAGCGCGGCCACCGCGAGCGGCCCGGACTCGGCGGCCAGCGGGTGGGCCAGCGGCAGCACCGCCTCGAAGGGCTCGGCGTACAGCGGGACCCTGGTCAGCCGGGCGTCGTCGGCACGCGGGGCGCCCCGGTACTCGACGGCCACCGCGAGGTCGGCCCGCCCGTCCAGCACCATCGGCAGGCTGGCGTCGCCCTCGGCGTCCAGCACCTTCAGCCGCACCCCAGGCGCGTGGCCGGCGAGCAGGCCGATCGCCGGGGCGAGCACGTGCGAGATGCCGGTGGCGAAGGAGGCCACGGTGACCTCGCCCGCGACGCCCGCGCTGTAGGCGGCGAGGTCGGCCTCGGCGCGCTCCAGTTGGGCGAGCACCGCGTCCGCGTGGCCGAGCAGGATCTCCCCGGCGGCGGTCAGCCGCACGCCCCGGCCCTCCCGGGCCAACAGGTGGTGCCCGGTCTCCTGCTCCAGGGCGGCCAGCTGCTGGGAGACGGCGGAGGGGGTCAGGTAGAGGGCGGCCGCCGCGGCGGTCACGGTGCGGTGGTCCGCCACGGCCCGGAGGGTCCGCAGCCGTCGTGCGTCGATCACAGGCCAATTCTGCCAGCGTCGCGGAGTGGACCGTCGGGGCCGGCTCGGGGCCGATTCGGGAGCGGTCCAGGGCTTGGCTCGGGGCCGGCTCGCGGGGCAGTACCACCGGTGGCGTATTTCGGGGCGAGATCGCCGGGCGTCGTTGACCGTCCCGCTCGATCGGCGCTTGGCTCGTCGCCGAGCCGGACCGCGGGCAGCCCTGGGCGGCCACGGGCCCGGCACCGTCATCAGGGGAGGATGATCCATGACCACCACCGCTCGTTCCCGCCGCAGCCTGGCCCGTGCCGCCTGCGTGCTGCTGGCCGCCGTCGCGGCCGGCGCCGTGATGCCGGCCGCCGAGGCCCGGCCGCCCAAGGGCGACACCGCCCGGGTCAGCGAGGGCGGCAAGGGCGAGCAGCTCGACGGCCCCTCGTACGCGCTCGGGCTGAGCGCCGACGGCCGGTCCGCGCTGTTCTCCTCGACCGCGACCGACCTGCTGCCCGACGGCGCCCCGAACGGCGGCGACGTCTACGTCCGGGACCTGCGCAACGGGCACCTGGAGCGGGCCGGTGTGGCCGCCGACGGCTCCCGGCTGAACGCCGCCACCACGGACGCCTCGATCAGCGGCGACGGCCGCTACGTCGCCTTCAGCACCGCCGCCACCAACGTGCTGCCCGGCCAGGCCAGGCACCGGAGCGACATCTACGTCCGCGACCGCTGGACCGGCCGCACCGAGCCGATCTCCACCGGCACCCTCACCACCACCGACGACGAGACCATCCGCAGCGCCGTCAACCCGTCGCTGAGCCAGGACGGCCGCTACGTCGCCTTCGCCTCCGACCGCACCGACCTGGCCCCCGGCGTATACCGCGGCAAGCAGAACGTGTTCGTCACCGACCGCTGGACCCACACCACCCGGCTGATCACCACCGGGATCGACGGCGAGCCGGCCGACAACAACTCCTTCCGTCCGACCATCAGCGCGGACGGCGCCACCGTCGGCTTCACCTCCCGGGCGGGCAACCTCGTCCCGGCCGCGCCGGCCACCGCCCCGGCCGCGGCCGAGTTGGCCGGCCCCCGGTTCTACCCGTACTTCGTCTGGAAGGCCGACACCGGAGGGATCACCGGCGCCAGCCTGGACGCCACCGGCGCGCTGACCGGCAGCGGCGACGACGCCCGGATCAGCCCCGACGGCCGCTTCGCCCTCTACGGCCTGCCGGCCTACGGCGTCGGGCGGCCCGGCACTCACGGCATCCGGATGGACCTCTACGTCCGGGAGCTGACCACCGGCCGGACCACCCTGGTCAACGCCCCCCTGCCCGGTACCACGACCACCGAGGGCGCCTACGACCCGGCCATGACCGCCGACGGCCGCTGGGTCTACTTCGACTCCGGCGCGGACGACCTGGTGCCCGGCGACACCAACGGGCGGAGCGACGTGTTCCGCCGGGACCTCCGGACCGGCCGGATCGAGCGCGTCACCGCCACCCGGGACGGCGGGCAGAGCACCGGCGGCTCCGACAGCCCGTACGTCGACGCCACCGGCGACACCGTCGTCTTCACGGCCGAGGACGCCAACCTCGTCCCGGGCGACACCAGCGGCCACCTGGACGTGTTCCTGCGCCGGCTGTGACCGTCCCGTCGTCCGGCCCAGTCGCCCCGCCGATTACAACAGTTGGCGTAGTTTCCAATCGGATCCATCTCAGCTGTTGACCTCGGGCCCGACCCTTCCTCCCCGCGCCGAGGCCCCGTCCGGCCGGGGAGGAGGACCGGGACCTCAGCGCACCGGCAGGGTGACCTCCGCCGGACCGAAGGTCACCGTGCTGCCCTTCGGCGTCTCGCCGCCGTACAGGTCGTCGTGGGTGCCGAGCACCAGGGCCAGCCGGTGCCCGGCCGGGAGGTCGTAGGCGGTGGGGAACAGCGTGACGTCCAGCGGGAAGGGCTGCCCCACCGGCCGGCCGGACCAGCTCTGCGGGGCGTGGGCGATCAGCCGGCCGACACCGAGGGCGTCCACGTCGTAGAGGTACGCGACGCCCGTGCCCTGCGGTGCGGAGCTGGTCACGGTGGTGTGCACCCGGGCGGCCCCGCGCACCGGGAGGCCCCGCCGGTACGGCTCCGACTGCCGGACCGCGGCGGCGTCCCGGTCCAGCAGCGGCACCAGGACGGTCGGCGGCTGGTGCAGCCACTGGTCGACCAGGCCGGAGAGCAGCACGACGCCGCCGCTCGCACCGGACGGCTGGTCGCCGCGGACGGTGGAGCTGTCGCCGAAGCTCAGCCGCTCGGTGCGGGAGGCGACGGAGCGCCAGTCCGGGTACGCCTCGTGGGCGCCGCCCGGGCGGACCTCCAGGTCCACGCCCTGCGCCTGGTCGTTCGCGCCGGGCGAGCCCTTGAGGTAGCGGTCCAGCCAGCCGCGGGCGTTGTCCCAGGTGGCGTCGGAGAAGCCGAGCAGGCCGGTGAACTCCTGGCTGGCGTGGTCGCCGGGCCGCAGCTCCAGGCGCTTGGGCACGGTCAGCCGCTGGTAGAAGTCGGTCATCTGGCCGGGGTTGAAGAAGCTGTCGCTCCAGCCGTTGGCGAGGTAGACCGCGGCGCCGTTGGCGTTGATCCGGTCCAGGTAGGTGGCGGGCGAGCGGACGTCCGCCCACTTGACCACCGCGGGCAGGTCGTGGTCGGCGAACAGGTCGTCCAGGGCAGTGGCGAACTCCGGGCTCTTGCGGCCGGTCAGGCCCTCGATGGTGGCCAGCCGGTCGGCGGCGGAGGTGTGCCGGGTCTGCCCGCTGTACAGCGCGTCGGTGAGGTCGGCCCAGCCGCTCAGCGAGGCGACGGCCTTGATCCGCTGGTCGAACGCGGCGCCGAGGAGGGTGAGGCCGCCGCCGAGCGACAGGCCGATCATGCCGACCCGGTCCGGATCGGCCTGGGTGTGGGCGAGCGCCCAGTCGATCACCGTGGAGATGTCGGCGACGTCCTTGGACCCGGCGACGTCCACCTCGCCGCCCGACCCCCAGAAGCCGCGGACGGTGTACGTCACCACGACGTACCCGGCGGCGGCGAACTTGTGCCCCTGGGCGACGTACTCCAGGTCGTTCTGCCCCCAGCTGGCCGGCTGCACCACCACCGGGTAGCGCCCCCGGGCGTCCGCCCCCGGCGTCCCGGTGGGCGGGGTGAACACGTCGGCCCTGAGGACGACGCCGTCCCGGGCGGTGATGTCCGCCAGCCGGAAACCGCCGAACGCCGAGGCGCCGGCGGGCACGGCGGGCTCGAACGCGGGCGCCGCAACGGCGGGTTGAGCCACCACCCCCACCCCGAGCCCGAGCGCCAGGGCCAGGGCGGCGCTCGCCGCCCGCTGTCCGCCGGTCCGGTGTCCGCTGGTCCGGTGGCGTCGTGCCATCACGCTCTGCTCCCTCAGTTCACCCGATGTGATCATGGTGAGCCTAAGGATCCGACGGCTTCCCGGAGGAGGTGATGATCAGCCAAATTACTGGCCGGTAACGTACCGTCGACTCTGCCGACGCCCCTCCCCGCCGACCCCGGAAACCGCGAACGGAGGTGGGACACCGGTGCGGCCGGCGTCCCACCTCCGTACCGGGAGGGTGGGGCAGGTGGTCTGGTGGCCGTGCGGCGGGGGCGAATCGATTCGCCACTGCCGCACGGCGGTTGTGAGCCCGCAGGCCGGCCCGGTTCCGAGCGGTCCGGCCCGCGGGCAGCCTGTGCGGGCCCTGCCCGGGCCCGGCAGCCCGGGGCGGTCAGCCCTCCATCGCGGCGCGGGCGTCCACGAAGGCCGCGACCGCGCGCTCGACGTCCTCGGTGGAGTGCGCCGCGGACAGCTGGACCCGGATCCGGGCCTGGCCGTGCGGGACCACCGGATAGGAGAAGCCGATCACGTACACGCCGCGCTCCAGCAGGAGTTCGGCGAGCCGGCCCGCCTTCGCCGCGTCGCCGATCATCACCGGGGCGATCGGGTGGTCGCCCGGCAGGATCTCGAACCCGGCCTCGGTCATCTTCGAGCGGAACAGCGCGGTGTTGGCCGCCAGCCGCTCGCGCAGCTCGTTGGACTGCTCGACCAGGTCGAGCACCTTCAGCGAGGCGGCCGCGATCACCGGGGCCAGCGAGTTGGAGAACAGGTACGGGCGGGAGCGCTGGCGCAGCAGGGCGACGATCTCCCGGCGGGCGGCGACGTAGCCGCCCGAGGCGCCGCCGAGCGCCTTGCCCAGGGTGCCGGTGATGATGTCCACCCGGTCCATCACGCCGTGCAGTTCGGGGGTGCCCCGGCCGCCGGCGCCGACGAAGCCGACGGCGTGCGAGTCGTCGACCATGACCATGGCGTCGTACCGGTCGGCCAGGTCGCAGATCTCGCGCAGCGGGGCGACGTAGCCGTCCATCGAGAAGACGCCGTCGGTGACGATCAGGCGGCGGCGGGCGTCCTGGGTCTCCTTGAGCTGCTGCTCCAGGTCGGCCAGGTCGCGGTTGGCGTAGCGGTGGCGGCGGGCCTTGCTGAGCCGGATGCCGTCGATGATGCTGGCGTGGTTGAGCGCGTCGGAGATGACGGCGTCCTCCGCACCGAGGATGGTCTCGAAGACGCCGCCGTTGGCGTCGAAGCAGGAGGAGTAGAGGATGGTGTCCTCCTGGCCGAGGAAGGCCGAGAGGCGGTCCTCCAGCTCCTTGTGCACGTCCTGGGTGCCGCAGATGAAGCGCACCGAGGCCATGCCGTAGCCCCAGCGGTCCAGGGCGTCCTTGGCCGCGGCGAGCACCTCGGGGTGGTCGGCCAGGCCGAGGTAGTTGTTGGCGCAGAAGTTCAGCACCTCGCCGGGGCGGCCGCCGGAGGTGACGGTGACCTCGGCGCTCTGCGGGCTGCCGATCACCCGCTCCGGCTTGAACAGGCCGGCCTCGCGGATCTCGTCGAGGGTGGTGGCGATGTCGGCGCGCACGTTGTCGAACACGGGCAGACTCCTAGTCGTGACGGCGGAGCGTCGGATCGGCGGCGCCCAGGCAGGGCTCGGGCGGAACTCAGGCAGGGCTCAGGCGGGACCGGCAGGACTCAGGCGGTCCAGTCGAGGATGATCTTGCCGCAGTTGCCGCTCGCGGCGTCGTCGAAGGCGGCTTCGAACTCGGTGGCGGCGTAGCGGCCGGTGATCACCGGGCTGAGGTCCAGGCCGCCCTCCAGCAGTACGGACATCGCGTACCAGGTCTCGAACATCTCGCGGCCGTAGATGCCCTTGATGGTGATCATCGAGGTGACGATCGAGGCCCAGTCCACCGGGAAGTCCTCGGCCGGCAGGCCCAGCATGGCGATCTTGCCGCCGTGGGTCATGTTGGCGATCATCGACTGCATCGCCTCGGGGCGACCGGACATCTCCAGACCGACGTCGAAGCCCTCGCGCAGGCCCAGCTTCTGCTGGCCCTCTTCGATGGTGTGCTCGGCGACGTCGAGCGCCAGCGTCACGCCGACCCGGCGGGCCAGGTCGAGGCGGTACGGGGAGACGTCGGTGATCATCACGTTGCGGGCGCCGGCGTGCTTGGCGACGGCGGCGGCCATGATGCCGATCGGGCCGGCGCCGGTGACCAGCACGTCCTCGCCGACCAGCGGGAAGGACAGCGCGGTGTGCACGGCGTTGCCGAAGGGGTCGAAGATCGCGGCCACGTCGAGGTCGACCGGCACCCGGTGCACCCAGACGTTGGAGGCCGGCAGGGCCACGTACTCGGCGAAGGCGCCGTCCCGGTTGACGCCCAGGCCGATGGTGTTGCGGCACAGGTGGCGGCGCCCGGCCAGGCAGTTGCGGCACTTGCCGCAGACCAGGTGGCCCTCGCCGCTGACCAGGTCGCCGATCGCGATGTCCGCGACACCGGCGCCGAGCTCGGCGACCTCGCCGACGAACTCGTGGCCGAGCACCAGCGGGGTCTTGATGGTCTGCTGCGCCCAGCCGTCCCACTTGCGGATGTGCAGGTCGGTGCCGCAGATGCCGGTGCGCAGCACCTTGATCAGCACCTCGCCGGGGCCGATCTCGGGCTTCGGGACGTCGATCATCCAGAGGCCGGGCTCGGCGTTCTGCTTGACGAGTGCCTTCACGGGCGACGGCTCCTGACGTGCTGATCGGGGCGGCCTCCGGAGGTGGGGCAGGCCGAGGGGCGCGGTTCGGCCGCTCCTGGCGGGCACGCTCCGGCAGGCAGAAATCTGCCTGGTGGGAGGGGGTGCGGTCCATCGAGGAATTCTTAAGGGCGACCACAGCTGGGCTAAACGATCGTGCCCGAGCTGGGCCCGGAGGCGACCGCGGCATGCCGGTGCTCACCCGTCCGGCCGAGCGCGGGGCACCGGTCGCGACACCAACCGGCCGTGCCACCGGGGTACTTGACAAAGGTCCGCCAGCGGGGCGGGAGCGGCGGGGGCCACTCAGGTGGGCATTGGGTCCGTTCGGGCCAGCCCGGCCGCCACCGGCGCGCGGGCGTTCGAGGCCGGTGCTTACGGTGACGACGATCCCCCACGGCCCCGTGGAGCAGCGCTCCGGGGCCCTTCGCCAAGGGCCGTCCGCCCCAGAGAGGCGCTCTCGACACATGACCAAGATCCGACGGCCGCGAGCGGCCGCACCCCGTTCCGTCGGCCGTGGTTCCGTCGCCCGCGCGACCGCCGCCGCCCTGGCCCTGACCGGGCTGCTCGCCGTCTCCGCCTGTTCCGGCGACTCGAAGTCGGGCGGGCAGGCCGCCGAACCGGCGGTCACCGCCGAGCCGGCGGCGCTCAGCCCGTCCGCGACCGCTTCGGGCAGCGCCTCCTCGAACGCGGTGGTGCCGCTGACCCCCGCCGTCACCGCCCGGTTGGACGTCGCGATCCAGCGGGTGCTGAAGCAGAACGCCGTCCCCGGCATCTCGGTCGGGATCCTCACGCCGAACGGCACCTACCAGAAGTCCTTCGGCGTCTCCGACAAGACCGCCGACACCCCGATGGACGCCGGCCTGTTCACCCGCATCGGCAGCGAGAGCAAGACCTACACCGCGACGGCCGTGCTGCGGCTGGTGGACCAGGGCAAGGTCGGCCTGGACGACCCGATCTCCAAGTACGTGGACGGCGTCCCCGGCGGCGACGGCATCACCGTGCGCCAGCTCGGCGAGATGCGCAGCGGACTCTTCCCGTACAGCTCCGACCCGGACTTCGTGAACACCCTGATCAACGACCCGAACCACGTGTTCACCCCGGACCAGCTGCTCGCCTACGGCTACAAGCACCCCGCCATGTTCCCGCCCGGCACCAAGTTCCAGTACAGCAACAGCAACTACATCCTGCTGGGCAAGCTGATCGAGAAGGTCAGCGGGCAGAGCGCCGGTGACTTCCTCCAGGCCCAGGTGTTCACGCCGGCCTCGCTGAGCAAGACCAGCTTCCCCAGCGACGGGACCCTCCCCGACCCGCACGCCCACGGCTACACCAACCAGACGCCGGACGGGTCGATCCAGGACTCCACCAACTGGAACCCGTCCTGGGCGTGGACCGCCGGGGCCGTCATCACCCAGCTCGGCGACCTGGAGAGCTGGGCGAAGACCATGGCCACCGGCGCCATCATCAGCCCGGCCAGCCAGACCGAGCGCCTGAAGACCCTGCCGACCGGCGACCCCGGCGTCACCTACGGCTTCGGGCTGTTCAACAACGGCGGGTGGATCGGGCACAACGGCTCGATGCCGGGCTTCGAGAGCGTCGCGGTGTACATGCCGGACGCCCAGGCCACCCTGGTGCTGCTGCTCAACACGGATGTGATCTCCCAGGGCCAGGAGCCGTCCACGCTGTTCGCCAATGAGATCACCAAGATCATCTCGCCGAACCACGTCTACGCGCTCCCGGCGGAGACCGCCTCGCCGTCAGCCCCCGGCTCGGGCCCGGCGTCCGGCTCCGCGTCGGCCGCCGCCTCCGGGAGCGGCGCGCCCTCGCCGACGGGCAGCGCCCCGACCACGGTGCGGGCCTGACCTCTTCACGTCGACTGCGGTGAGTTGCCGTGGGTCCGTCCCGGCGTCGACCGGGGCGGGCCTACGACGTTCCGTCGGATCCCCAGCGCCTCGGATCCCCAGCACCTCAGATCCCCAGCACCTCAGATCCCCAGCACCTTGCCGAGGTCGTACGAGACCGGCTCCTCCAACTGCCCGTAGCCGCAGCTCTCCGGCGTGCGGTCCGGCCGCCAGCGGCGGAACTGCGCGGTGTGCCGGAAGCGGGTGCCCTCCATGTGGTCGTACGCCACCTCGACCACCCGCTCGGGGCGCAGTGCGATCCACGACAGGTCCTTGCCGCCGGTCCAGCGGCTGACCGCCCCCGGCAGTCGGCCCTCGGCGTGCGCGGACTCCTCCGCCCAGGCGCCCCAAGGGTGTTGGGAGACGTCGTCCATCCTGAGCGGGGCGAGTTCCTCCACCAGTTCGCGGCGGCGGGCCATCGGGAAGGCGGCGCAGACGCCGACGTGCTGGAGCCTGCGCTCGTCGTCGTAGATGCCCAGCAGCAGCGAGCCGACCACCGGGCCGCTCTTGTGCTCGCGGTAGCCGGCCACCACGCAGTCGGCGGTGCGCTCGTGCTTGATCTTGAACATGCTCCGCTCGCCCGGGCGGTACGGCTGGTCCAGCGGCTTGGCCACCACCCCGTCCAGCCCGGCGCCCTCGTACTCGGCGAACCAGGTCTGCGCCAGCTCCCGGTCGGTCGAGGCGGGAGCGGTGAACACCGGGTCGGCGGCGTCGGCGAGCGCCGCCTCCAGGGCCGGGCGGCGCACCGAGAGCGGCTCGTCCAGGAGCGAGTCGTCACCGAGGGCGAGCAGGTCGAAGGCCACGAAGGAGGCGGGCGTGCGCTCGGCGAGCATTCTCACCCGGCTCGCCGCCGGGTGGATCCGCTCCAGCAGCTCCTCGAAGCGCAGCCGCCCGTCCCGGGCGATCACCACCTCGCCGTCCAGCACGCAGCGCGGCGGCAGCTCCCGCCGGAAGGCCTCCACCAGTTCGGGGAAGTACCTGGTCAGCGGCTTGCCGGTACGGCTGCCCAACTCGACCTCGTCGCCGTCGCGGAACACGGTGCTGCGGAAGCCGTCCCACTTGGCCTCGTACTGCATCCCCGGCGGGATCCTGGCCACCGACTTGGCGAGCATCGGCGTCACCGGCGGCATCACGGGCAGGTCCATGAGTCCCAGCCTCACCCCAACGGGCTCGGGGCGCGCGCCGGGCGCGGCGCCCTTAGCGTGGGAGCCATGGGCTCAGCCGTCGAACTGGAAGTCGCCGGTCGCACCGTCCGGCTGTCCAACCCGGACAAGGTGTACTACCCCGAGCGCGGCTTCACCAAGCTGGACGTCGCGCAGTACTACCTGGCCGTGGCCGACGGGGTGCTGCACGGACTGCGGGACCGGCCCACCACCCTCCAGCGCTTCCCCGACGGCGTCGACGGCGAGTTCTTCTACCAGAAACGCGCGCCCAAGGGCCTGCCCGACTGGCTGCCCACCGCCCGCATCGAGTTCCCCAGCGGCCGCTCCGCCGACGAGATCTGCCCCACCGAGCCCGCCGCCGTCCTGTGGGCCGCCAACCTGGGCTGCCTCACCTTCCACCCCTGGCCGGTACGGCGCGGCGACACCGACCACGTCGACGAACTGCGCATCGACCTCGACCCGCAGCCCGGCACCGACTTCCACGACGCCGTCCGCGCCGCCCACGAACTGCGCGCCCTGCTGGAGGAACACGGGCTGCGCGGCTGGCCCAAGTCCTCCGGCGGGCGCGGCCTGCACATCTACGTGCCGCTCGTCCCCGAGTGGACCTTCACCGACGGCCGGCACGCGGTGATCGCCCTCGGCCGGGTCCTGGAACAGCGGATGCCTGGCCGGGTGACCACCGCCTGGTGGAAGGAGGAACGCGGCGAACGCATCTTCGTCGACTACAACCAGATGGCCCGCGACCGCACCATCGCCTCCGCCTACTCCCTGCGCGCCCGTCCCCGCGCCACCGCCTCCACCCCACTGCGCTGGGACGAACTCGACGACGCCTCCCCCGAGGACTTCGACCTGCGCACCGTCCCCGCCCGTTTTGCCGAACTCGGCGACCTCAACGCCGAGATGGCGGACCACGCCTACCGACTGGACGCCCTCCTGGAGCTGTACGACAAGCAGCTCCACGACGAGGGCCTCGGCGAACTCCCCTACCCGCCCGACCACCCCAAGGCCGCCGGCGAACCGCCCCGGGTACAGCCCAGCCGGGCCCGCAAGAAGGCGACCTAGGCCCTCCCGCCACGCTCGCCGAGGTGCGGGCATACGCCCTGGGCAGTGGCTTCCGGGGTTCACGCTCCGGCGACTGCTGTTCTGGCGTTGCCGGTCGGTCTTAGGCTGGTGATCACCGGCCGGGACGGAAAGGGAATCGCGATGGGCACACGGGGGCTGGCGGAGATCCTGGCGGACGCGGCGGGCGGGGTGTTCCCGCCGCCGGACGGGACGGTGACGGTGCTGCCCCAGCCCTCGCCGCGCGCGGCCGGGGTGATCGCCTTCGCCGCCCACGCCGTGGTGTTCACCGACCAGGACCCCGACTGGGTGCGGGCCGCCCTCGCCGCCGACCCCGGCGACCCGCTGTCCGCGCCGCTCTGCCCGCCGTTCCTGACCGCCCTCGCCCAGCGGACCGGACGGACCGTCAACAACATCGACCTGCTCTCCGTCGCCGGCCGCCTCCCCGGCCCGCCGCCGCTGCCGCTCACCCCCGTCCATGACCGCCGACACCCCCGGGTGGTACGGGCGTTGCGCTACCGCGAGGACGTCCGGGTGTACGAGGCCGACGGCGGCGTACTCATCCTCGGCCGCGGCGTGGCCGGCCGCTGGGAGACGGCCGTCGAGGTCGACCCCACCGCCCAGGGCCGCGGCCTCGGCCGTACCCTGGCCACCGCCGCCCGCCACCTGCTGCCCGAGGGCGACGCCGTCTGGGCCCAGCAGGCCCCCGGCAACGCCCCCAGCGTCCGCGCCTTCCAGGCCGCGGGCTACCGGCCGGTGGGCGCCGAGGCACTGCTGGTGCTCGGCCAGCCGTAGGGCCCGTCCACCCGGACCTCGTCGGCCGCCAGGTCGTACCGGAGGAACGGCCCGTCGCCGTCGGCGTCCGTCGACACCGACCTGCCCAGCCGCCGCCCGACCGCGGCCAGGAAGCCGCACACGTCGTCCAGCCCTTCCTGGTCGCGGACTCGCTCGACATCGACGTCGAAGTCGATCCGCTCCGCACGGCCGAACCGGAACACCACCCCGACCTCCGGCCCCGGCCGTACGCTCAACACCGGGCACGCGGCACCGCTCGGCCGGGACAGCACCTCCTCGGCCCGCGGCCACGGCAGCTCGAAGCAGCCTGCGACGAACGTGTGCTCCCAGCCCCGCTCCACCACCAGGTCGAGCAGTGCCTGCCGGTCCGCCACCGCGGTGTCCACTATGCCCCCGCCCGGCAGCCAGCCATCGCGCTCCGGATCGAGCAGCCAGCCCCGGTGGTCCTCCCAGCGCAGATCGGTCATCGCACTCCTCCGGAGGGGTCCACAGCACCCGGCCCCGGTCCGCCTCCGGAGTCCGTCGCGACCGCCGAACCCGGCCAGGGGGCCGGCCGGCGCGTGCGGGTCATCGACCTCACGCCCTGATCGAGCCCGGGCCCGGCCGCCGTCAGCCCCGCGCGCCGGCCGGGGCCAGGCGGGCGATGGTCCGGACGGCCTCGGTGATCTGGGTGTCGGTGAGGTCGGCGCGGGCGGTGAGGCGCAGCCGGGAGATGCCGTCCGGGACGGACGGGGGGCGGAAGCAGCCGACGGCGAGGCCGGCGCGGAGGCAGTCGGCGGCCCAGGTGACGGCGGCTTCCGGGCCGGGGGCGCGGACCGAGACGACGGCCGCGTCGGGCTCGCAGGCGTGCAGGCCGGCTGCGGTGAGCCGGGCGGCGAGGGCGCGGGCGACCTCGCGGGAGCGGTCGGCGCGCCGGGGTTCGGCGCGCAGCAGCCGCAGGGCGGCGAGGGCGGCGCCGGCGGCGGCCGGGGCGAGGCCGGTGTCGAAGATGAAGGTGCGGGCGGTCTCGGTGAGGTGCCGGATGACCCGGCGCGGGCCGAGGACGGCGCCGCCCTGGGAGCCGAGGGACTTGGAGAGGGTCACGGTGGCGACGGTGTCCGGCTCCCCTGCGAGGCCGGCGGCGGCCAGGGCGCCGCGCCCGCCGGGGCCGAGCACGCCCAGGCCGTGCGCGTCGTCCACCAGCAGCGCGGCGCCGTACGCCCGGACGGCTTCGGACAGACCGCGCAGCGGCGCCGCGTCGCCGTCCACCGAGAACACCGAGTCGGTGACCACCAGCGCCCGCCGCTGTTCCCGCCCGGCGAGCACCTCGGCGACGGCCGCCGGGTCGCTGTGCGGGGCGCGGTGGACGTCGGCGCGGGCGAGCCGGCAGCCGTCGATCAGCGACGCGTGGTTGTAGGCGTCGGAGACGATCAGGGTGTCCGGGTCGGTCAGCGCGGTGAGCGCGGCGAGGTTCGCGGTGTACCCGGAGGAGAACACCAGCGCGGCCTCCACCCCGCAGAACTCGGCCAGTTCCGCTTCGAGTTCGGTGTGCAGCGCGGTCGTCCCGGTGACCAGCCGCGAGCCCGTCGACCCCCCGCCCCAGCGCAGCGCCGCCTCCCCGGCCGCCGCGGTCACCGCCGGGTGCCTGGTCAGCCCGAGGTAGTCGTTCCCGGCGAGGTCCAGCACCTGGTCCTGGGCGCCCCGGCTGCGCAGCCTGCGGGTCAGCCCGGCGTCGGCCCGCAGCCCGGCGGCCTCGTCGAGCCAGTCGAAGACGTGGCCGGGGGCGGGCGGGGCCGCGGGGCGGTTCTGGGAGGCAAGGGGTTGGGACATGCCCGGCACTCTGGCACGCCCCGCGAGACGGCGGCAATGTGCGACTCGGCACACCTCGGCGGGGGTGTTCCTGTCGCCGCCCGCACGGGTTTTCGGCAGCGGCGCGCAGGGCTGGCTCTTCAACGACGGCACGGTGCGGCTGATGGTCCGCTGCGATGCCCCGCCTCGTCTGTCTCCCCCGCCTCGTCTGCCGCGCCCTTCCGACGCCTCCGCCCCGCCGCCACCCCCACCACCGGGCTTTGCCCGGGGTGGCGGCGAGCAGGCAAGATAGCCCGGTGACCCTCCTTGATCTGATGCCGAAGCCCGCCACCCCCGACGCGCTGTACGAGACGTTCGCAGCCTGGGCGGAGGAACGCGGGATCACGCTGTACCCGGCGCAGGAGGAGGCGCTGATCGAGCTGGTCTCGGGGAACAACGTCATCCTGGCGACGCCGACCGGCTCGGGAAAGAGCCTGGTGGCGGCGGGTGCGCACTTCGCGGCGCTGGCGGAGGGGCAGCGGACCTTCTACACGGCGCCGATCAAGGCGCTGGTGTCGGAGAAGTTCTTCGACCTGGTGAAGATGTTCGGCACCGAGCAGGTCGGCATGATGACGGGCGACGCGAGCGTCAACCCGACCGCGCCGATCATCTGCTGCACCGCCGAGGTGCTGGCCCAGATCGCGCTGCGGGACGGCGCGCGGGCGGACATCGGCCAGGTGGTGATGGACGAGTTCCACTTCTACGCGGAGCCGGACCGCGGCTGGGCCTGGCAGATCCCGCTGTTGGAGCTGCCGCAGGCGCAGTTCCTGCTGATGTCGGCGACGCTCGGCGACGTGCGCCGCTTCGAGGAGGACCTGACCCGCCGCACCGGCCGTCCGACCACGGTGGTGCGCAACGCGACCCGTCCGGTGCCGCTGTTCTACGAGTACCGCCGCACCACCATGCACGACACCCTGGAGGAGCTGCTGCAGACCGGCCAGGCGCCGGTCTACGTCGTGCACTTCACCCAGAAGGAGGCGGTGGAGCGGGCGCAGTCGCTGATGAGCATCAACATGTGCTCGAAGGCGGAGAAGGAGGCCATCGCCGACCTGATCGGCGGCTTCCGGTTCACCACCAAGTTCGGCCGCAACCTGTCCCGTTTCGTCCGCCACGGCATCGGCGTGCACCACGCGGGCATGCTGCCGAAGTACCGCAGGCTGGTCGAACGCCTCGCCCAGGCGGGCCTGTTGAAGGTGATCTGCGGGACGGACACGCTCGGCGTGGGCGTCAATGTGCCGATCCGCACGGTGCTGTTCACCGCCCTCTCGAAGTACGACGGGCAGCGGGTGCGCATCCTGCGCGCCCGGGAGTTCCACCAGATCGCCGGGCGGGCCGGCCGGGCGGGCTTCGACACCGTCGGCCAGGTGGTCGCCCAGGCGCCGGAGCACGTGATCGAGAACGACAAGGCGATCGCCAAGGCCGGGGACGACCCGAAGAAGAAGCGCAAGGTGGTGCGGAAGAAGGCGCCGGAGGGCTTCGTCGGCTGGACGGAGGAGACCTTCGAGAGGCTGATCTCCGCCGACCCGGAGCCGCTGGTCTCCCGGTTCAAGGTGAGCCACGCGATGCTGCTGTCGGTGATCGGCCGCCCGGGCAACGCCTTCGAGGCGATGCGCAAGCTGCTGACCGACAACCACGAGGACAAGGCCGCCCAGCGCCGGCACATCCGCACCGCGATCGCCATCTACCGCTCGCTGCTGGAGGGCGGTGTGGTGGAGCGACTGCCGGAGCCGGACGCCGAGGGCCGGATCGTCCGCCTGACCCTGGACCTCCAGGAGAACTTCGCGCTCAACCAGCCGCTGTCCACCTTCGCGCTGGCCTCCTTCGAGCTGCTCGACCCGACCTCGCCCTCGTACGCGATGGACGTCATCTCGGTCGTCGAGGCGACCCTCGACGACCCGCGCCAGATCCTCGCCGCCCAGCAGAACAAGGCGCGCGGCGAGGCGATCGGCGAGATGAAGCGCGACGGCATCGAGTACGAGGAGCGGATGGAGCGGCTCCAGGAGATCACCTACCCGAAGCCGCTGGAGGAACTGCTCACCCACGCGTACGAGGTGTACCGCCGGGCGCACCCGTGGATCGGCGACCACCAGCTGCAGCCCAAGTCCGTGGTGCGCGACCTGTACGAGCGGGCGATGACCTTCTCGGACTACGTCGGCTTCTACGAACTCGCCCGCACCGAGGGCATCGTGCTGCGCTACCTGGCCGGCGCGTACAAGGCGCTGGAGCAGACCGTCCCCGAGGACGTGAAGACGGACGACCTCAAGGACGTCATCGCCTGGCTCGGCGAGCTGGTCCGCCAGGTCGACTCCAGCCTGCTGGACGAGTGGGAGCAACTGGCCAACCCGACCGAGGCGGCCACCGCCGAGGTCACCCTGGACGACAAGCCTGCGCCGGTCACCGCGAACGCGCGGGCGTTCCGGGTGCTGGTGCGCAACGAGATGTTCCGCCGGGTCGAGCTGTGCGCGCTGGAGCACTGGAACGAGCTCGGCGAGCTGGACGGCGAGTACGGCTGGGACGCGGACCGCTGGGCGGACGCCATGGACGGGTACTGGGACGAGTACGACGACCTCGGTACCGGACCGAACGCGCGCGGCCCGAAGATGCTGATCATCGAGGAGGATGACTCCGCCTGGAAGGTCCGGCAGATCTTCGACGACCCGGAGGGCGACCACGACTGGGGCATCAGCGCCGAGGTCGACCTGTACGGCTCGGACGAGGAGGGCCGGGCGGTGGTGCGGGTGACGGCGGTGGACCGGCTCGGAGGCTGACCCTTCGTCAGGATCGACGGTTGAGTGAACGTCAAAAGGGGCCCGGCGCGCGCCGGGCCCCTTGGCGTTTGTCACATCCACACAAACGGCTGACCCGCCGCGTAGGACAGCGCCCGGGTGGCCTCGTCCAGGTTCGGCTCACCGCCTGAACCGGATGCGGTCGGTGCCGGGGTGGACGGCGCCGGGTTCGAGGAGGCGGTGTCGGCCGGGCGGGCGTCGCCGGGGCGGGAGCTGGTGACGGTCACGTAGTGGCCGACCGCCTCGACCCGGGCCTCGCTGCCCGGCTTGGCGCTGCCGGCGGACGGGGCGGGCGCGATGTTGGTGTCGGCGAGCATGAAGGCGACCACGCCGGGCTTGCCGCGCAGAGTGTCGGCGGCCCTGGCGGCGGCGGCCTGGTCGGCGAAGCGCAGCAGGGTGACGCTGCTGCGCACCGGGTGGTCGACGCCGGTGAAGCTGACGATCAGGTAGGCCTGGCAGCCGCTGTCCTTGAGCAGCTCCTGGGTACGGTCCTGGAGCACCTCGTCGCACTTCTCGCCCTGCCGGATGCCGCCGCGCCGGGCCTTGTAGCCGATGGCGTCGACCTGTCGCTGGGCCGGGAAGAGGCTGTCGGCGTTGAGGCCCTCGGGGTCGGTGGTCGGCGGCGGGGCGCCCACCACCGGGGGCGTGCGGTCGGCGTCCTTGGCGGACGGGCCCAGCCCGGGTATGTAGTCGCCGGGCGTCGGCTGGGTGATGATCCATCCGCCGGCCGCGACCACGCCCACCATGACGACCCAACCGACCGCCCGGCGGCCGGTCAGCCGCCGGCCGCGCTTGGGTTCCGCCTCGACCGGCCCCCCGCCGGTCCGCTGTCCTGCCCGGCCGTCGCGGCCCTCTCCCGGAGTCGGGGTGCGCTCCCCCTGCGTGGTCATGGCGCAGATTCTAAGCACCCGCCGGGTGGCGTGGGTCACGGGGTCGGGCCTTGTCGATCACCGGTTCGGGCACCCTCGCACTACTCGCCGGTAACCGGGTTCCGGTGCCGTCGTCAAGCGCGTGACCAGCGCCGACGCCGTGAGCTTCGACACTGTGGCAATCGGCACATCCTTCCGGGGATCTTCTGGTGGGTTTGCTCTGGCGCCATTCGAGCGCCAGCAGGCAGGATCGGCCCCATGGATCTGCTCGATACCCTCACCGCCAAGGGCCTCCGCGGCGAAGTCCCGACCCGCGAGGAGGCCCTGGCCGTCCTCGCCACCACCGACGACGAGCTGCTCGACGTGGTCGCCGCGGCCGGCAAGGTGCGCCGCCGCTGGTTCGGCCGCCGGGTCAAGCTCAACTACCTGGTGAACCTGAAGAGCGGGCTCTGCCCCGAGGACTGCTCCTACTGCTCCCAGCGGCTCGGGTCCAAGGCCGAGATCCTCAAGTACACCTGGCTGAAGCCGGACCAGGCCGCCGACGCCGCCCGCGCCGGGGTGGCCGGCGGCGCCAAGCGGGTCTGCCTGGTCGCCAGCGGCCGCGGCCCGACGGACCGTGACATCGACCGGGTCACCGACACCATGGCCGCCATCAAGGACGCCGACCCCGAGGTCGAGATCTGCGTCTGCCTCGGCCTGCTCTCCGACAACCAGGCCGAGCGGCTCAAGGCGGCCGGCGCCGACGCCTACAACCACAACCTCAACACCTCCGAGAACACCTACGGCACCATCACCAAGACCCACACCTACGCGGACCGGGTCGACACCGTCCAGAAGGCCCACGGAGCCGGCCTGTCCGCCTGCTCGGGCCTGATCGCCGGCATGGGCGAGACCGACGAGGACCTGGTCGACGTGGTGTTCGCGCTGCGCGAGCTGGGCTCGGACTCCGTCCCGGTCAACTTCCTGATCCCCTTCGAGGGCACCCCGCTCGCCAAGGAGTGGAACCTCACCCCGCAGCGCTGCCTGCGCATCCTGGCGATGGTCCGCTTCGTCAACCCCGACACCGAGGTGCGGATCGCCGGCGGGCGCGAGGTGCACCTGCGCACCATGCAGCCGCTCGGCCTGCACATCGCCAACTCGATCTTCCTGGGCGACTACCTGACCAGCGAGGGCCAGGCCGGACAGGCCGACCTCGACATGATCAAGGACGCCGGCTTCGAGGTCGAGGGCGCCGGCGAGGCCACCCTGCCCCGCCACCGCGCCGACGTCGCCGAGGCGGCGCACGCGGGCGGAGGCTGCGGCACCGCCGCCTCGGCGTGCGGCAGCGGCGGCGGCTGCGGGCCGTGCGGCGGGCACGAGCACGCGCCCGCGAGCACCCCGGCTGCGGCCCCGGTAGCGGAGAGCGCCAACGACGAGCTGCGCGACGACCTGGTCAAGGTCCGCCGCCGCGGCGCCGGCACCGAACTCGCGCCCAACGCCTGACCCTCCCGCACACTCCGGAGCGATCTCACCATGTCCCAGCTGTCCACGGACACGCTGCTCGCCCTCGACCGGGCGCACGTCTGGCACCCGTACGGGCCGATGCCCGGCACCGTCACCCCGTACGCGGTCGAATCCGCCTCGGGCGTCCGACTGCGGCTGGCCGAGCCCGTCGCGGGCGGGCAGGCCGAGCTGGTCGACGGGATGTCGTCCTGGTGGGCGGCCATCCACGGCTACCGGCACCCGGTGCTGGACGAGGCGGTGCGCGAGCAGCTGGGGCGGATGAGCCACGTGATGTTCGGCGGGCTCACCCACGAGCCCGCCGTCCGGCTCGCCGCCCGCCTGGTGGAGATCACCCCGGAGCCGCTGCAGCACGTCTTCCTCGCCGACTCCGGCTCGGTCGCGGTCGAGGTCGCGATGAAGATGTGCCTGCAGTACTGGCAGTCCACCGGGCAGCCGCAGAAGCGCCGGCTGCTGACCTGGCGCGGCGGCTACCACGGCGACACCTTCCACCCGATGTCGGTCTGCGACCCGGACGGCGGGATGCACCACCTGTGGGGCGGGGTGCTGCCCGGGCAGCTCTTCGCCCCACAGCCGCCGGCCGGCTTCGACGCCCCGATCGACCCCGAATACGCGGCGAGGTTCGAGGAATTGATGGCTCGTCATGCCGACGAGCTGGCCGCCGTCATCGTCGAGCCGGTGGTCCAGGGCGCGGGCGGCATGCAGTTCCACTCCCCCGCCTACCTGCGGATGCTGCGCGAACTCTGCGACCGCCACGGCGTGTTGCTGGTCTTCGACGAGATCGCCACCGGCTTCGGCCGCAGCGGCGCCCTGTTCGCCGCCGACCACGCGGGCGTCTCCCCGGACGTGATGTGCCTGGGCAAGGCCCTCACCGGCGGCTACCTCACGCTCGCCGCCGCCCTGTGCACCGGCAAGATCGCCGACGGCATCAGCCGCGGCGAGATGCCCGTCCTCGCCCACGGCCCGACCTTCATGGGCAACCCGCTGGCCTGCGCCGCCGCCAACGCCTCGCTGGACCTGCTGCTCGGACAGGACTGGGCGGTGGAGGTCAAGCGCATCGAGGGCGGACTGCGGGACGGCCTCGCCCCGGCCGCCTCGCTTCCCGGCGTGCACGACGTGCGGGTCCAAGGCGCCATCGGCGTCGTGCAGTTGGACCACCCGGTGAACGTCGCGGCGGCGACCGAGGCGGCCGCCCGCGAGGGCGTCTGGCTGCGGCCCTTCCGGGACCTGATCTACACCATGCCCCCCTACGTGACGGAGGACCAGGACGTGGCACGGATCGCCACCGCCGTGACCGCCGCGGCGGTGGCCGGATGAACGCGCGCATCCTGTTCGTGACGGGCACCAACACGGACGTCGGCAAGACCATCGCCACGGCCGCTCTCGCCTCGGCGGCCCTGCGGGACGGCCGGAAGGTCGCCGTGCTCAAGCCCGGACAGACCGGCGTGGCACCGGGCGAACCGGGCGACGCCGCCGAAGTCCGGCGCCTGGCAGGCGAACTGACGATCAGTGAACTCGTCCGCTACCCCGAGCCACTGGCCCCCGACACCGCCGCCCGACGGGCCGGGATGCCGTACCTCTCCCCCGCCGAGGTGGTGGCCGAGGTCGCCGGACTCGCCGCGACGCACGACCTGGTGCTGGTCGAGGGCGCGGGCGGTCTGCTGGTCCGCTACGACGACCAGGGCCGTACGCTGGCCGACCAGGCCCGGGCCGTACGGGACGCCGGCCTCGACGCCGAGGTGCTGCTGATCGCCTCCGCCGGCCTGGGCACCCTCAACATCGTCTCGCTCACGGCCGAGGCCCTGGCCGCCCGCGAACTCCCGCTCGCCGGCGTCGTGGTCGGCTGCTGGCCCGCCGAACCGGGCCTCGCCGAACGCTGCAACCTCGCTGACCTGCCCCGCTCGGCCGGCGCCCCGCTGCTCGGCGCCCTGCCGGAACGGGCGGGCGCGGCCGACGACTTCCCTGCCCTGGCCGTCGCCTCGCTGGCCCCCGAGCTGGGCGGCAGCTGGAACGCGGAGCACTTCGCACACCTCCATCGGCCGGAATAGCGCCCGCTTCGCTCGATGGGGTGATTCCGGGGCCCGAATTGCAGCGCCGGGCACTTCGGGCTCAATAGCGTTGCCCCCATGACAGACGGGCTGAGCATGGACGAGGCCCTCCGGGCCTTGGCCGCCCTGGAGGCGGCGTGGAAGGACGACCACGAGGCGCTGTCCGCCCTGGCGGCGGGCAGCGCCGACGAGCGGTCGCTGCCGGAGCTGGTCGCCGCGTACGGCGAGCACGCGATGGACACGTTGATGGCGCTGGCTTTCGGGCTGCGGTCCAGCATGAGCGACGAGGAGATCGCCGAACTCTCGGACGCCGTCAGCGCCAACATCGGCGCCCGGATGAGCGCCCTGCTCACCCAGACCCTCAAGGCCTGGGGGACGGTCGCCGCCGCCGACGACCTCACCGTCACCAAGGTCATCGCCCACACGGTGATCGACGCCATGCGCGCCGTGACGGAGGACCCCAGCAAGACCGAGGTACTGCCCCTGCTGGCCACCTTCCGCAGCTACGCCCTCAACGGCGTCTGAGGAGCGGACGCTCGCTCCTCGAAGGTGACCGCGATGCCCGACGGGTCCGGCCCCGAGTGCGGGCTTCGAGACTCCTCGAAGCCCGCGCTTTCAAGTGCGCGCCCTCATCCACCCGGCGGTGAGCGTGAAACCGCCCGTCGAGGCGGCGAGGAAGGTGAGGACGAACACCAGGGCATCGGCTGCCGGGACAGGTCGTCGGGGATCGCGAGGACGACGACGCCCGCGAGCAGGAAACCGCCCACGGTGACGACGCCGGCGGCGCCTACGGTCGCATACCCCTGCGGAGGACGACGACCAGCCGCTCGATGACGTCCGGTCGCGCGGCGCCGAGGTCGATCAGGACGACACCGGTGTCCTTGACCAGGCGCCAGTCGATCCCGAGGGACGGGAGTTTGACGTCGGCGGCGTGCAGGACGGCCTGGAGGTCGTCGAGGACGTCGGCCGCGTGGCGACGGTCCTCGGCCGTGATCCTGTCGATCATGCTGCTCATCGGGCATCTCGCTCTTCGGTGCTCGTGATCCAACGCGGTTCGGTCTCCCACTCGATGCCGCCGCCGAGGGGTCGGAGGAACGCGCTCCCGTGCTGCCACCCCATGAAGGCGGCCCAGCGGCCGGAGCGGACGTCGAAGACCCGCTCGCCGACGGCGGAGGGACGGTAGGGCGCGGACGGCGGCGCCACCCGGCGAGCGGGCGGCGCCGCCGGGGCGACGAATCCGCTGATTCGCGCTTCGGGGACGGAATCCCCGCACTGGGGGCACCGGCAGGGCGGGAAGTTCCGCCGGAGGATGAGGCTTTCACCGGTCTGACTATTAGTCATATCCACGGAATAACTCCTTTCTTGTTGCCGATTCGCCCCCCATGGTTGCTAATGGTGCCCGGGAGAAGAAGGGGTTCACTTTGACAGCCGGAATTGTGGAATGGCGTGATCACCTTGACGCAGCAGCAGATTGAGCGGACTCCCACCCCCAACGAGGCCATCGGCGAGCAGCTGCGCCGATTCCGCAAGGCGAGGGGCCTCACCCAGATCGAACTCGGGAAGCTGATCAACTACAGCGACTCGCTCATCTCCCTGATCGAGACGGGAGCGCGCCCCGCCCCGCTCAAGCTCCTCCGACGGGCCGACAAGGTGCTCGATACCTGCGGAGCGCTTGAACTCCTGTACTGGAGCACGAAGAGCAGCACACTGATCGGCGGGTTCGTCGCCTACATCGAGCACGAGACCAAGGCCACGGCCTTCAAGATCTACGAGCTGAACGTGATTCCCGGACTGCTCCAGACCCGGGGCTACGCCTCCGCGCTCATCAATGCCTCGGTCCGACGCGGTGACATCCCCGAGGAAAAGGCGATCGAACGCCTGAATGTTCGCATGGCGCGGCAAGCAGTGCTGTACAAAGATCCCGCTCCCTCGATCCACGTCGTGATGGAGGAGAGCTGTCTGAGGCCCGTTGGCGGCCCGTTCGTCATGGCCGAACAGCTCCGTCGACTTGAGAGTATCGCCAGTCTTCCGCACGTGATGATGCAGATCGCGCCGTCCAGCCTCGGCGAATGCCTGCCCGTCAGTCGGCCGTTCACGCTCCTGACCTCCCTGGACGGGGCCTGGATGGCCTACCTCGAAACCCTCCAACGGGGCTATGTCGAGCGAGATGACAAGGACAAGATCCGTTCCCTGGCGAGGGCTTACGATGGGCTCCAGGCCCATGCCCTCTCAAGTACGGACTCTCTGGCCCTCATCCGCACGCGTCTCAAGGAGTTCCAAGCCATGTTCCCCATCGCGACGGTCAAGCCCGCATCCTGGATGAAGTCCTCGTACAGCGACGGCGGCGGTCAGTGCATCGAGGTTTCACCGGGCCTGCCGGGGATCCTCCCCGTCCGCGACAGCAAGGACCCCGATGGCCCGCAGCTCGCCTTCGGCACGGCCGCCTGGCAGTCCTTCATCGCCGGTATCAAGTCCGGCGAGTTCGGCTCCGTCTGACGTCCGTCATCTCGTAGGGGAACGCCGTGCGGCCAGTTGCTGATCCTGCTCCGCTGGAGTTCGCGTTACTCGGCGCGCTGCGGGTGCGGCGCGCCGGTACGGCCGTCGAGCTCGGGGCGCCACGGCAGCGGGCCGTGCTGGTCTCCCTCCTCCTCCGGCCGAACACGGTCGTGACGACCGATCAACTGACGGACGGCTTATGGGGCGACGAGCCGCCCGGCTCGCCCGTCGTCGCCCTCCGCTCGTACGTTTCACAGTTGCGCAAGCTGCTGGATCCGACCGTCCTGGTGTCCCAGTCCGGCGGCTACCGGCTCGTGATCGAACCGGGCCGCATCGACCTGTGGCGGGTCAGGCAACTCCACGAACTGGCGGGGAAGAACCCCCGGCAGGCCCGGGAACACCTCGCCGAAGCCCTCGCCCTCTGGCGCGGCGAACCACTCGCCGACCTGCCCGGCCCCCTGATGGACCGCGAGCGGCAGCGGCTCTCTGAGCTGCGCCTCGCGCTCCAGGAGGAACTCCTCTCCCTCTCCGACTCCGCCGACCGGCTAACGGAGTTGGAGGCCATGGCCGCCGAACACCCCTTTCGTGAACGCCTCCAGGCCCTGCTCATCCGCACCCTGCACCGCAGCGGCCGCACGGCCGAAGCGCGGACCGTGTACGACGCGCTGCACTCCCGGCTGGTCGAGCAGCTCGGGATCGAACCCGGGCCCGAGATCACCGCCCTCCGTCACGAGCTAGATCTCCGTCACGAGCCGGATCCCGACCAACTACCCGAAGATCCGGCGCACTTCACCGGTCGGCAGGAGCACGTCGCCGACATCGCCCGTGCCCTCACCGACCACAACACCCCAGGCCTGCGGCTGGTCACCGTCACCGGCATGGCCGGCGTCGGCAAGACCGCCCTCGCGGTGCGCGCCGCGCACGCCCTGCGGCCCGACTTCCCCGACGGCCGCCTCCACGCCGACCTCCGGGGCGCCGACCTCGTCCCCGCCAGCGCCTCCGACCTCCTCGCGGACTTCCTGATGACCCTGGGCGTCCGCCCGTCCGCCGTGCCCAAGGACCTCGCGGGCAGGTCCGCGCTCTTCCGGACCGCCAGCACCGGCAAGCGGCTGCTCATCCTCCTCGACAACGCCCGGGACGACGCCCAGATCCAGCCCCTGCTGCCCGGCTCCTCCGACTGCGCGGTGATCGTCACCAGCCGCACCGCGCTGCCCAGCATCCCGTCCCTCCGGCGGATCGCGCTGGACGTGCTCAGCGGGCAGGAGGCGCTCGACCTGCTGGACTCCGTCATCGGCCCGGCCCGCCGATCCGCCCAACGCGCCCAGGCCGAACTGCTGGTCGAGGCCTGCGGCCGGCTCCCGCTGGCCGTACGGATCGCCGCGGCCCGGCTCGCGGCCTCCCCCGACCAGCCGATCGCCGAGCTCGTCCGGCTGCTGGCCGACGACCGCGAGGGCATCGCCGCGATCGAGCAGGTCTTCCAGCTCAGCTACCGGCTCCTCCCGCCGTCACTGGCAACGGCGTTCCGGGTCCTCTCCTGGGTGGAGCCGGACCTCGGCCTGGCCTCGGCCTCGGCCGTCCTGGGCCTACCGGAGCACCAGGCGGAGCGCCTCGCCGAAGCGCTGGTGGACCAGGCGCTGCTGGAGTCGACGGGCGCCGGACGCTACCGCTTCCACGACCTGGTACGGGCCTTCGCCCGCCGAACGTCCCTGCGTCTCGACGCAACCGAACGCACGGCCGCGCACCGGAGCCTGCTGGCCCTGCTCCTGACCCGCGCCCGGACGGCCTTCGCCCTCGCCGTCCCCGGCGACCCGGTCGCCGACGTCTTCGGTGAAGGTGAGCCGGTGACCCGCCCGGGCTTCGCCGACCTGGCGGACGCCCGCCGCTGGGCCCGGGCCGAGACCCCCGGCGCCGTGGCGCTCACCGCCGCCACCGCCACCCTCACCCCGGACGCCGCCACCCTGCGCTCCGCCGTCGACCTGCTGATCGCCCTGAGCCCGCTCGGCCTCGGCGCCTTCGCCGGCCGGGCGGAGGAGGCGGCCCGCCTCCTCATCACGGCTGCGGTCACCTGCGGCGACCGCGCCGCCGAGGGCCGCGCCCGGTTCCTGCTGGGAACCGTCCTGCTGGCCCGGGCCCGGCTGGACGAGGCCGCCGACCAGGCCCGGCAGGCTGCCCGCGCCTGCCAGGAGGCGGACGACCCGGCCGTGCACCGTCAGGCCCTCAACGACCTCGGCCTGATCGCCCAGGCCCAGGCCCGACACCAGGAGGCGATCACCGCCTTCGACCAGGCCGCGGCCCTCGCCCGCCGACTCGGACACCGTTCGGGCGAGCTGGCGAGCACCGCGAACGCGGCGCTGTCCCGGATCCGCAGCGGCCACGCCGAAGAGGCCGCGGAGACTTGTCGGCGGCTGCTGGCCGGCCCCGGCACCACCGACGCCGCGATGACGGCCTATGTGCACTACGTCCTCGGCCTCGCCCATCAGGAGCTGGGCCAACTCGACGCCGCCGCCGCACAGTTGCGCCGCTGCGTCGACCGTGCCCGCCCCGCCGGGGACCTGGACCGGGAGTCGGCGGCCCGTAGTCGGCTGGCCGACGTGCTGCGGCTGCTCGGGCGGGTCGAGGAGGCCGTCGACGAGGCGGACCACGCCCTGCGGCTGGCAACGCGAGGTGGGCGACAGCGCGAACGCGTCCTCGCCCACCTGGTGTTGGCCCATGCGATGGCCGCCCGCGGCGACCAGTCCGGCGCCCGCGATCACGCGGCGCAGGCACACCTGCTGCTCAGCGGCCTGGGCGCCCCGGAATCCGCCGACGCCCGGTCGCTGCTGTCGGCGCTGGCCACCGCCGACGGGCCGGCCGCTTCGGACGGGCCGGTCACCGCCGACGGGCCGGTGACTTCGGACGGGCCGGTCACCTCGGGCGGATGACCAGCCCCGTCCCGTTCCACGCCACCTTGTTCGCCAGGCACTGGACGTCCGCCGACCCCCCGCAGGCCGACGAGCCGTCCCGTGCCTCGTCCCGTACCGGATTCCCCGCCGTCACGGCGAAGAGGCCGGCCGCCGCCGCGAGGGCGGCCACGCCGCCGACCACCGTACGGGTCGCCACTGTCGGAAACACTTCTCACGCTCCTTGCTCACGTGCCAACAAAGTGTCCGCACGCTCGCAGCAGCCGGTAGACAGCCGATCAACGCCCCCGCCCCGCCTGCGGACCGGCGAACCCGGCCACGGCTCAGTGGCCCTCCTCGACCGGGAACGGCCCGGTGGCCCAGTGCAGTCGGGCCGGGCCGCCGCTCGGCCGGTCGTGGTGGAGGTGGCGGCGGCCCTCGCCGAGCGGGCCGAGGTCGAGCGGGGCGAGGGTGCCGACGGCCAGTGCGGTGGCCTCCCGGCCGGTCAGCGGCACGATCGTCAGGTAGGAGGCGTCGTCGCCGCCCGACCAGTCGGTGAACTCGGTGCGGATCCAGCCGAAGCGCTGGGCACAGGCCAGGCAGCGGCGGACGGAGACGGCGAAGTGCGGGTCGGCCACCACCGCCGCCTCGTACGCGAAGCCCTCGCGCTGGCGCGCCCACACCGCCTGCGCGTCCTCGCCGTAGCATTCGGCGCAGCCGAACGCCCAGGACGCCCCCGACGCCGTCACGCGGCCTCCAGCAGTACGGCGGGCAGTTCGCCGTCCAGCACGGCCGCGCGCGGCAGGGCCAGTCCGAAGCGGCGGCCGAGCAGTTCCAGGCAGCTGCGGTGGACGTCCCGGCCGCTGCGCTCCGGGTCGGGCAGTCCCGCGGCGGCCAGGTCGGCGGTCACCGCGGCGGCCGTCGCCGGGTCGCCGTCGACGCCGTCGTGGCCCCAGCTGGCGTCGAGGTGGAGGTTGAAGGAGCAGAGCGGCTGACCGTCCCGCGAGGAGTCGAACTGCGGCGGCACCGGCTTGCCGTTCTCCTCCTCGTACTCGACGTGGTACACCTCGGCGCCACCGCGGGAGACGGATGCCGGGAGGGACAGCTCGCCCTGCCAGTAGCCGTACGCGACGGCGAATGCGAGGTCGCCGGACTGTCCGTACCGCAGCGCGACGTCTTCGGTGCCGCTCATCAGGTCGAGTTCGTGCTCCTCGATCAGGTCCTCGGCGGTGGACGGCCCGAGCGGCCGCGCGGTGCGCCGGGGAAAGGTTTCGGCGGCGATCCGGGCCACGAGTTCCGCGGGCTCCAGACCACGGGCCAGGACCACGCTGTAGCCGCCGAAGGCGATCGACTCCGGCTCCGCGAGCCAGCTGAGGGTGTCCGTCATGCCGATCATCCTGCCGCATGGGGAACCGCCCGTCGCGGCCCGGTCCAGACCAGTTCGCGTCAGGGCCCGTCCTCAGCCCCTTCTCTTCGGGCCCCGTTCGATATACGGTACACAACGCTTGTTACGTACCAGGCAGGTCGACGCGACGAGGCGTCGCACCCAGGCCCCCGACTGGAGAGTCCGCCGTGACCGAGTCCGCCCAGCCCATCGAGCCCGCCCAGCCCACCGAGCCCATCAAGTACCGCAAGAACGGCCTGACACGCGGGGTGACCGAGGAACTCGCCGAGAGCATGAAGCACGGCTGGGCCGACACCGAGCGCCACGGCCTGGAGCCGATCGCACAGGCCGCCCACACCGAGCGCCGCCGGGCCGCGCTGTCCGCCGCCTTCCCGGGCGAGCTGCTGGTGGTGCCGTCCGGCAACCCCAAGGTGCGGGCCAATGACACCGACTACCCGTTCCGCCCGTCCTCCGACTACGTCTACCTGACCGGTGACCAGTCCCAGGACGCCGTCCTGGTGCTGGAGCCCGCCGGGGACACCGGCCACCACGCGGCGCTCTACCTGCGCAACCGCTCCGACATCGAGAGCGGCGAGTTCTGGCTGGACGGCCACGGCGAGCTGTGGGACGGCCGCCGCAACAGCCTGACCGAGAGTGAGAAGCTGTTCGGCCTGCCCTGCCGGGACGTCCGCACCGTGCGCACCGACCTGGCCGCGGCCACCGCTCCGGTGCGGGTGCTGCGCGGGCACGACGCCGGGGTGGAAGCCGCCCTCGACGGCCGGGCGGGCGCCGGACAGAACACCGGTCGGGACGCCGAGTTCGAGGTCTTCCTGTCCGGACTGCGCCTGGTCAAGGACGAGTTCGAGATCGCCGAGCTGCGCCTCGCCTGCCAGGCGACCGCCCGCGGCTTCGAGGACGTGGTGCGCGTGCTCGGCACGGACGCCCCGACGCCCGAGCGGCTGATCGAGGGCACCTTCTTCGTCCGGGCCCGGCTGGAGGGCAACGACGTCGGCTACAGCACCATCGCCGCCGCCGGGCCGCACGCCACCACCCTGCACTGGGTGCGCAACAACGGCCAGGCCCGCCCCGGCGACCTGCTGCTGCTCGACGCCGGCGTGGAGACCAACGAGCTGTACACCGCGGACGTGACCCGCACCCTGCCGGTCTCCGGCCGCTTCACCGACGTCCAGCGGAAGGTCTACGACGCCGTCCACGCCGCCCAGGAGGCCGGCATCGCGACCGTCCGGCCCGGCGCGGACTTCCGCGACTTCCACCACGCCGCCCAGCGCGAACTCGCCGAACACCTCACCGCCTGGGGCCTGTTCGGCGACCTCACCGCCGACAAGGTGTACGAGCTGGGCCTGCACCGCCGCTTCACCCTGGCCGGGACGGGCCACATGCTCGGCATCGACGTCCACGACTGCGCCCACTCGCGCACCGAGGAGCACGTCGACGGGACGCTGCTGCCGGGCATGGTGCTCACCGTCGAGCCGGGGCTGTACTTCCAGCAGAACGACCTGACGGTGCCGGAGGAGTACCGGGGCATCGGGGTGCGGATCGAGGACGACATCCTGGTCACCGAGGACGGCAACGAGAACCTCTCCGCCGACCTCCCGCGCGGCTCCGCGGAGGTCGAGGCCTGGCTGGCCCGCCTGCGCGGCTGAGCGCGGCCCGTGCGGCACCCGGTGACCCCCGGGTGCCGCACCCCCGAGCGACGTGGCCATCCGCCCCACGGCGCCACCACGTCCGCCGCCGGGCAGCGGGGTGACCTCGGTGGGCTTGACGGCGAGGTAGTCGAACAGCCGCTCCTCGTCCGGATCGAGCCAGAGGAACATCGCCGGATCAGCACCTCGTCCCCCGGCTCGAGCGCGGGCGTTGAACGGCCCGCTCAGCCCCAGTTGCCGACCAGCGGCTGGTCCCCGGGGTTGCCGAAGACGCTGCCGTAGACGGTCAGCGTGCCCTCCCTGGCGGAGCCGTAGAAGGCCCGGTCGGCCCGCCGGTAGACGCCGACGGTGTCGATGCCGGTGCCGTCCCAGTCGCCCTTGATCGGGATGTCACCCGGGTTGCCGTAGCGGAAGGTGTGGTCCGCCTGGCCGCCCGGGGTGTTGGTGTCGCGCAGGTAGAAGGTCTGGGTCGCCGGGTCGTACGCCCCGATGGTGGTGCGCCCGCTGCCGCTCCAGTCGCCGACCAGCGGGGTCCAGCCCGGGTTGCCGTACGTCAGCGCGTAGGTGGGGTTGGCGTTGTCGTCGCTGAGGTAGAACGTCTGGTCGCCCGGCCGGTAGACGCCGATGGTGGTACGGCCGTGGCCGCTCCAGTCGCCGACCACCGGGATGTCGCCCGGAACGCCGAACACGTACGAGGTGGTGGTGCCGTCGGCGCCCGGCAGGACGAAGGTCGCCGTGGCCGGGTGGTAGACGCCGACGGTGTCGGTGCCGGGGCCGTTCCAGTGGCCGGCCAGCGGGACGTCGTCGGGGCCGGTGAACAGCGGCGAGCTGCCGGAGGTGCCGATCACCACGTCGTTGTGGCTGTTCTCGGTGACGCTGTGATCGCCGGGCCGGTAGACGCCGACCCCGGCCCGGGCGGGCTGCGGAGTGGCGTTGACGACCGCCGTGCCGATGGCCTGCTGGCGCTGGGTGGTGAGCGGCATGGTGCTCCCCTGCTGGGCGTTGAGCCAGCGGAAGTTCTGTAGGTAGACGACCCTCGGGTGCTGCGCGGCGATGGCGCGGTAGTCGGTGTTGTTGCCGGCGATGACCGCGTCGGTGGCCGACTCGCAGCCGTTGACCCCCGGGATGATCGACTCCGGGAACAGCACCAGGTGCTGGTCGGGCGAGGCCAGCGCGCCCTGGAGGGTGGCCAGGTTCTGTTCGACAACGGCGCGGCCCGGGCAGTAGTTGTCGAAGCCGACCAGGTCGACGCCGCTCGGTACGGGCGCGGTCAGGCGGTAGGCGTCCGTGGTGTAGGCGAGCATCTTGCCGGGGAAGGCGCCGTGCACCTGGTTGACCTGGGTCTGCACCTGGCCGGCGTCGAAGCCCTGGTAGTACGGCTCGTCGAGGGTGTAGATCGCGGAGAGCTTGTCCAGGTTCCCGCCGATCCGGGTGACCAGCCCGGCCAGCGCCGCCGGGGCGTCCGGGTTGGGCTTGTTCTTGCCCGGCCGGGTCGGGTCCGGCACCGCGACCTGCTTGCTGACGTCGATGACGCAGGAGGCGGGGCGGCAGTAGTCCAGGAACCCGGCGTAGCGCGGGTCGGTGAGGTCCTGGAGGACGAAGTTGTTCATGTTCGTCCAGGCCGCCACATCGGCGCTGTGGTCGACGCTGTTGTTGGTCGGGTCCGGGTCCATGATGTCGAAATAGCCGTAGTAGTCGAGCCCGCCGAGCATGCTGACCCGCAGGTCGTCGGCCGTGGTGACGGTGCCGGGGGTGGCGCGCTGGGCGCCGAGGTGCACGTAGCCGTCGCGCGGCAGGGCGGCGGGCGTCGCACCGGTGAAGACCGTACTGCCGTTGACCGTCACGGTGGCCTGCCGGGCGGTGCCGCCCGTGAGGGTGAGCGAGACGTCGTAGCTGCCGCCCCCGGGCGCGACGGCGGCGGTGAGCAACGGCAGCGGCTGCCCGGCCTGGTAGAGCTTCAGCGAGCCGTCGGCCTGGACCTTGAGGCCGAGCGCGACGTCCTCGGCGTCCACCGCGCCGGTCGCGCCGGAGGCGTTGCTGACCAGCAGGGTGGCCGCGTCCGTACCGGCGGTGCGGCCGACGGCCGGGGTGAGCCGGGCGTGCACCGTGTACGAGCCGGACAGGTCGGCGGTGGCGGGCTTGGTCAGCCGCACGGCTGCGGTGCCCTGCGGGAAGGACAGCACGTTCGGCGCGGCCGGGCTGTTGACCTGCACCGAGCCCTCCGGGGGCGTCGCCGCCAGGCCCCTGCTGCCGGACACCGCCGAGTAGTCGGCCGACACCAGCGTGGGCTGGCGGGCGCTCAGGTCGTCATTCAGACCGTTGTCGGTACCCGCCGGGGCACCGTCGAAGGTGTCGACGAAGGGCTTGGCACCCGCCGTCGCGGCGGCGTCGATCCGGCTCACGTTGACGCCCGTGCCGTTGCCGTCACCGAAGGTCGTCTGCTCGCCCGGAGCGGAGAGGTAGGCCCCGAGGTAGAGGAACGCGCTGCTCGGCCAACGGTTGACCGACGCCGGGCCCTTCACGGTGAAGGCCGTGCCGTTGACGGTCAGGGTGACGGCCTTGTCGGCGCCGGTCGACACCTTCAGCGCGACCGCGTACCGGTCGGCCGGCGCCACCGACCCCTGCCAGAACGGGGTTTCGCCGCCCCCGCCGTGGAAGAGGGACAACTTCCCGCCCGAGGTGACGGTCAGCCCCAGGTCGACATCCCCGTTGGTCACGTACCCGGTCGCGCGGTGGCTGCGGCTGAGCACCACCGAGGCCCAGTCGTTGCCGGTGCTCTCCCCCACCGCCGGGTCGACCACGGTGGAGACGGTGTACGTGCCGTCGGTGTCGGCGATCACGGGCGCGCCGAGCATGACGGCCGAGACGCCCTGGGTGAACACCAGCCGGTTGGGCTGGTCGGCCGTGCTGACCTGCGCGGCCGCGGAGTCCGGGGGTGCCTGGGTGTCCCAACGGCCGGACGTCCTGGTCCAGGACACCGTCCGGGCGCTGCCCTGCTGGCGGGCGTCCAGGCCGACGTTGAGGCCGTGCAGCGGAACGGTGTTCAGCGACGGACTCTGCCGGAAGGAGTCCGCGAACGGGCCGGCGGCGGTCAGGTTCACGGGCGTCGGGGCGGACGGGGCCGACGGCGACGGCGCGTCGGCCGCCGCGGCCGGCCCGGCGACGAGGCCGGCCGGAACGGCGGTGAGGGCGATCAGGGCGGCGGACAGCAGTCCGCGGCCCAGGCGGTGGGCGAGCATCACGGGATCAGCTCCGGATCGGAACGCAGGGACGGCACGGTTGTCTCCCCTTCAGGGCGTGGGCGGGCCTTCGGGGCGTGGGCGGGCCTTCGGGGCGTGGACGGGCCGGTCAGCACCGGAGCGTGACGGTGTATCCGTCGAGCCCGATCCCCGACGCGGCCAGCGCGTCGGCCACGAGCTGTCGCGCCCTCGCCCGCGCGGTCTCGGTCGTGGCGGCACGGAGGTAGCAGACGATCCCGATCGCCGTGGAGTCGGCCCGCACCCGGAGGTGTTCCAGGGCGGTCTCGGGTCTCGCGTGGGCCCACAGGATGTCCTCCAGGGCGTGGGCCACGTCCTCCGTGGGTGGGCGCGGTCCCGTCGGCACCAGGGTGAGATGGACGGGGACCACCGGATCAGTCCCAGCCGATGCCGTCCGGGGTCTGCGGGCCGACGGCGACGGACAGCAGGAACGCCCCGGTTCCGGACAGGGTGACGGCGGTGAACGCGAGGGTGATCAGTCGGACGGCCTTGGACATGGCTTCCCCCCGGAAGACGGATGACGGATGACAGGTGCCGGGTGGCGGCTGACAGGTGCCGGGTGGCGGTCGGAGCCGGCTGCTCCGCACCGGCCGGGGCTCGGTGCCCGCGCCGCCCTCCCGGTGATCACCATCCTGCTGACCGGCGGCCGGGGGTGGAAGTTCCGGCCGCCGTCCCGAGCGGTCAGGCGGGCAGCGGCTTGACCCAGCGGCTCCACTGGGGTTGCGGGTGGTAGCCGGCCGCCTGCCAGGTGCGGTGGCCGAGGGCGTTGTCGTCCAGCACCATCGCGTCGACCCGCCGGCCGCCGAGGGCGGCGAAGCGCTCCTCGGCGGCGGCCAGCAGGGCGGCGCCGATGCCGCGGCGGCGGTGCTCGGGGTCGACGGCGAGGCGGTAGAGGTGACACCGCCAGCCGTCCCAGCCGGCGATCACGGTGCCGAGCGGGGTGCCCGGGTCCTCGGCCGCGGCGGCCACGAGGAGGCAGTCCCGGTCCCGGGCGAGCAGTGCGGCGACGCCTGCCGCGTCGTCGGTGATGCTGGTGCCCTTGGCGGCCCGGGCCCAGAGGGCGAGCAGGGCGGGGATCTCCTCCGGTACGGCGGTGCGCACCACGATCTGTTCGGTCATGTCGGCCTGTCTATCGGGTTGTCCGGCGGCGCCGCCGGGAATTCCGCGCTGCGGACGGTCAGCCGAGCCGCCACACCGTGGTGGTCTTGACCGAGGTGTCCTCCAGGTCCGCCACCACCGGCACCTGGTACGCGGCCACCGCGGTGAACCGCTCCCGGGGCAGGTAGGCACGGCCCGGGTCGCCGACGATCACGGTGGCGCCGCGGGCGGCGGCTCGTTCCAGGAAGGGCAGGAAGCGGGCGGCCATGGCGCGTTCGTAGAAGACGTCGCCGGCCAGCACCACCTCGGCGGGCGCGCCGTCGCCGTCCACCAGGTCGACCAGTGCACCGGCCACCCGTACGCCGTTGGCCTCGGCGTTGAGTCCGATCGCGGCGACGGCGTAGGCGTCGATCTCGGCGGCCCGGACGTCCTTCGCACCGCGCAGCGCGGCCGCCACCCCGACCAGTCCGGATCCGGCCGCGATGTCCAGCACCGCCCGCCCGTCGACCAGTTCGGGGTGGTCCAGCACGTAGCGGGCGACCGCGACCCCGCCGGCCCAAGCGAACGCCCAGAACGGCGGCGGCAGTCCGGCCAGTCCGCGGTCGCGCTCGGTCGTCTCCCACAGGGCGATGGCGTCCTGCGCCATCCGGAGGCGGATCTCGGGCACGAAGGGCACGGGCGTCAGTTCGGTCTCCCGCAGGATGAACGCCTGATCGGTGCCTGGTCGATGAACTCGCAGCTCACTCGGCATGCCCGCAGCATAGGGCAGGCGTCAGGACCACCGGGCGCCGCTCACGCCCGGCCGCCCGCCGGGTGCCGCTCACGCCCGGCCGGCCGCCCGCTGGGTGCGCCGGGCCAGCGAGTCGATCACGACGGCGGCCAGCAGCACCGCGCCGGTGATCATGAACTGGATGGCGTTGCTCAGACCCTGGATGTTCATCCCGGACTGGATCGAGCCGATCACCAGCGCACCCAGCAGCGCCGACCAGGTCTTGCCGCGCCCGCCGAACAGGCTGGTGCCGCCGATGACGGCCGCCGCGATGGCGTTCATCAGCAGGTTGCCGCCGCCGGAGGTCTGGCTCGCGGACTGGATCTGGGCGGCCAGGAAGAGACCGCCGATCCCGGCCATGGTGGAGCAGATGGCGAAGACGCTGATCCGGATCCAGGAGATGTTGATGCCGGCCCGGCGGGCGCCCTCGATGTTGCCGCCGAGCGCGAACACCTGCCGCCCGTAGGAGGTGCGGCGCAGCACGAAGTCCAGCACCACGATGAAGATCAGGAAGATCAGCAGGGCCAGCGGCAGCCCCTTGTACTGGTTGAGCGTGTAGGCGGCGAGGAAGGCGATGACCGCCAGCAGCACGGTGCGCAGTGCGATGTCGGCGACCGGCCGGGACGGCACGCCCGCGACCTGCCGTCGGCGGGCGTCGACCAGCGAGGCGAGCAGGAACAGCGCCACTCCGACGAACGCCGCGCCGTACGCGGCGATCTGCTGGCCGTAGATGGTGCTGTAGAGCCGGGAGACGATGTCCGTGCCGGAGAGGTTGACGGTGCCGCTGGCGCCGAGCACCTGGAGCATCAGGCCGTTCCAGCCGAGGTTGCCGGCCAGGGTGACGACGAAGGCCGGGACGCCGACCTTGGCGAAGAAGATGCCCTGGATGGCGCCGACGATCGTGCCGCCGACGATCGCGGAGATCAGGGCGACCCACTGGTTGACGCCGTTGCTGACGTTCAGGACGGCGTAGATCGCCGCGCACAGGCCGCTGACCGAGCCGACCGAGAGGTCGATCTCGCCGAGCAGCAGCACGAAGACCACGCCGATCGCGATCATGCCGGTGCCGACGATCTGCTGGGACAGGTTGGAGAGGTTCTGGGCGGACAGGAAGCTGCTGTTGAGGCTGCCGAACACCGCCCAGATCACGATCAGGGCCAGCACGACGGGCAGCGAGCCCAGTTCGCCGCTGCTCAACCGGCGGCGGAACTCGCCCAGGTAGCCCTTGATGCCCTCCTGGCGGACGATCAGCCGGGGGTCGACCGCGGGGGTGGCCTCCGGGGCGACCGGGACGGGCGCGTTGACGCCGCCGGTGGGCATGCTCTCCTCGGGCAGCGGGGTGCGGTGGCGTTCGGGTTCGCCGCCGGGGAAGTCCCCGGGATTGTGGTCGCTCACTGGGAACCCTCCTGGCCGCGGGCCCTGCGGCGGGTCACGGCGTTGTCCGTGGCGCCGGTGATGGCCGAGATGATCTCTTCCTGGTTGGTGTAGCGCTTGTCGAAGACGCCGTTGTTGCGGCCGAGGCGCAGCACCGCGACGGTGTCCGCGACGGCCATCACGTCCGCCATGTTGTGGCTGATCAGGATCACGCCGTGGTCCTGATCGCGCAGCCGCTCGACCAGGTCGAGGACCTGGGCGGTCTGCTCGACGCCGAGGGCGGCGGTCGGTTCGTCCAGCATCACGACCTTGGGCGAGCCGATCAGCGCGCGGGCGATCGCGACGACCTGGCGCTGGCCGCCGGAGAGCGAGGCGACCGGGATCCGCACGCTGGGGATGCGGATGGAGAGGGTGTCCAGCAACGTCCGGGAACGCTTCTCCATGGCGACCTCGTCGAGGATGCCGAAGCGCCGGATCTCGCGGCCGAGGAAGAGGTTGCCGACCACGTCGAGGTTGTCACACAGCGCGAGGTCCTGGTAGACCGTGGCGATGCCCAACTGCTGGGCGTCCTGCGGCCGGTGGATGCTCACCGGCCGGCCCTGCCACTCGATGGCGCCGTCGTCGGGCTGGTGCACCCCGGCGATCGACTTGACCAGGGTGGACTTGCCGGCGCCGTTGTCGCCGACCAGGGCCAGCACCTCGCCGGTGTGCACCTCCAGTTCGATGTCGGTGAGCGCCTGGACGGCGCCGAACCGTTTGGAGACCCCGCGCAGGGCCAGTACGGTCTCACCTGGCACAGTGACCAACTCCCTTGCCCCGCCTCCGGCGTGGAAGCGGGGCCGTTCGACTTCGGGGGGGGTGCCGCGGGCTACTGGAGGCCGGCGGCCTTGCAGGCGTCGGCGTAGTCCGGCGTGCAGATCTGGGCGACGGTGTAGAGGCCGTCCTGGACCACGGTGGTCTTGATGTTGTTCTTGTCGACGACGACCGGGGTGATCAGGTTGGCCGGCATCTTGTTGCCGCTGCCGTTGGTGACCGTGGTCGGCGCCAGGGTGGAGTCCAGGGACTTGCCCGCGGCCAGCGCGACGGCCATCTGCCCGGCGATGTCGGTCTCCGGCTTGAACGGCTTGTAGATCGTCATGGTCTGGGTGCCGGCCACGATCCGCTGGATGCCGTCGAGCTGGGCGTCCTGGCCGGTGAGCGGGACGCTCAGGCCGGCCGCCTTGAGGGCGGTCGCGACGCCCGCGGCCATGCCGTCGTTGGCCGAGTAGGCGCCGACCACATTGGCCCCGCCGATCGCGGTGATAGCGGCGGCGGCCTCCTGGTTGGCGGTGTTCGGGTCCCACTGGGGGGTGTCGTACTCCTTGCCGATCTTCAGCTTGCCGTCGATCGCGCTGTGCGCACCGGCCTTGAAGTCGGCCGCGTTGGGGTCGGTGGGCGAGCCGTTGATCATGAAGATCTCGCCCGAGCCCGACTTGCCTCCGACCGCCGCCACCAGGGCCTGGCCCTGGAGTTCGCCGACCTTGTGGTTGTCGAAGGACACGTACGCGTCGGCCGGGCCCTGGGCGAGCCGGTCGTAGGCGAGCACCTTGACGCCCGCGTCGTGAGCCTTCTGGACGGAGGACTGGATCGACTTGGCGTCCACCGCGTCCAGGATCAGCACCTTGTCGCCCTTGGTGAGGGCGGTGTCCACCTGGGTCTGCTGGAGGGTCGCGTCCTGGTTGGCGTTGTAGTAGTCGATCTGCGCCTCGGGCGCCAGCTGCTTGATCTTCTGCTCGATCAGCGGGCGGTCGAACTGCTCGTAGCGGGTGGTCTTGCTCTCGGGCAGCAGCAGGCCGATCCGCACCGCCCCCACCGCCACTGTGCCGCTCGCCCCGGCGCCCCCGGCGGCGGAGCCCGACGAACCGCCGCCCGACGAGGACTGCTTGGCGCTGCCGCAGGACGCGGCGCCCAGGCCGAGGGAGACCACTGCGGTCACCGCGAGGATGCGACGAAGCCCGATGCTCATGAAGATGCCTCTCCGGTCGACTCCACCCCCTCGTCCTCCGAGTCTGGGAAGCATCGGCCGCCACCACGATCCCTGCTGCGCCGAACGGGTCCCGGGGCCGCTCGGGCCTCGGCCGCTCGGACATCGGCCGCTCGGCCGTCAGCCGTTCGGGCATCGGCCGCCGCGGGGCCGCTCAGGCGTCCGTCGCCGGGTCGGCCGCAAGGGGGACCGCGGCGGTGAGCCGGGCGCCGGCCGCGGTGGGGGTGACGGTGAGGGTGCCGTGGTGGTGGCGGGCGATGTCGCGGGCGATCGACAGGCCCAGGCCGGTGCCGCCGTGGTCGCGGGAGCGGGCGTCGTCCAGCCGGGTGAAGCGTTCGAAGACGCGCTCCCGGTCGGCGGGCGGGATGCCGGGGCCGTCGTCCTCGACGTCCAGCAGGGCCAGGCCGCTCGCCGGGTCGGTGGACAGCCGGACGTGCACGGTGCCGGCCGCGTGCCGCTCGGCGTTGTCCAGCAGGTTGGTGAGCAACCGGCCGAGCCAGAGCGGGATGCCCTCGACGGTGACATCCGGGGCGAGGTCGGTGGTGCGGCGGTGCGGGCCGCACGGGCGGGTCAGCACGGTGGTGGCGACCAGGCCGGTGAGGTCGATCCGCTGACGAGGGCGCTCGTCGGCGCCGCCGGCGTCGAGGCGGGCGAGCAGCAGCAGGTCGGTGGCGAGGTTCTGCAGCCGGTCGGTGTCGGCCAGGGCGCCGTGCACCAGTTCGGCGCGGACGGCCTGGTCGGGGTGGGTGTCGGCGACCTCCAGCTGGGTGCGCAGCACCGCGAGCGGGCTGCGCAGTTCGTGCGAGGCGTCGGCGATGAACTGCCGCTGCCGGCGGCCGGAGGCCTCCAGCCGGTCGAGCATCGCGTTCATGGTGGCGGCGAGCCGGGCGATCTCGTCGGCGGTGCCGGGTTCGGGGACGCGCCGGTGCAGGTCCTGGCCGGTGATGGCGTCGACCTCGGCGCGGATCGCCTCCACCGGCCGCAGCGCCTGCCCGGTGACCTTCCAGGTGACCACCACGCCGGTGAGCAGCAGCAGCGGGCAGGCGACGGCCAGCCCGGCCTGGGTGATGTCCATCGCCTCGTCGGCGGCGCGCAGCGAGGCGCCCGCGTAGACGGTGACCGGCCCGCCGGGGGTGTCGGCGACGACGACGGTGAGCCGCTGGCGGTGGTGGTCGTAGAGCGGGTCGACCTGGTCGGTGGTGAGCGAGCCGGTGCGCGGTTCGGTGGCGAGGGCGGCGCGGCCGACCAGGTTGGGGCTGGCCGCCAGCACGGTGCCCCGGGCGTCGACGACCTGGAGGAAGTCGGTGCCGTGCCCGGTGTGCAGGACGGCCGGCAGCCGCCCCTGGAGGGCGAGTTGGGCGACCGAGTCGGCCTGCTGGCGGGTGGCGGAGGCGGCCGAGGCGACCAGGTCGGCGTGGACCGCGGCGAGCAGTCCGGCCCCGGCCAGGATGAGCGCGGCGGCCAGCACGGTTCCGGCCGCCGCGGTGGCCCGGGCGCGCACCGTACGGGGCACGAACCGGCGCGCCCAGTGCGGGAGTCGGCGCATCTCAGCCGCCGTCCGGGTCGAGCCGGTAGCCGGCGCCGCGCATGGTCTGCAGGGCGGAGCGGCCGAAGGGGGCGTCGATCTTGCGGCGCAGGGCGTGGACGTGCACCTCGACGATGCTCGGGTCGGCGTCGTGGCCGGCGTCCCAGACGTGGTCGAGGATCTCGCGCTTGGAGACGACCGTCCCGGCGCGGGCGGCCAGGTGCTCCAGGATCGCGAACTCGCGGGCGGTCAGGTGGGTGGGGGTGCCGGCCCGGGTGCAGGTACGGGCGTTGGCGTCCAGCACGAGGTCGCCGAGGGTGTGCAGCCGGGGGCGCTGCTGGTCGACCCGCCGGTGCAGGGCGCGCAGCCGGGCGAGCAGGACGACGAAGGAGAACGGCTTGGAGAGGTAGTCGTCGGCGCCGGTGTCCAGGGCCTCGGCCTCGTCCCACTCGCCGTCCTTGGCGGTGAGCATCAGGATGCCGGCCCGGCAGCCGCCCGCGCGCAGCCGGGCGCAGACCCGGTAGCCGTTGAGGCCGGGCAGCATGATGTCGAGGACGATCACGTCGTAGGGGTGGCGCTCGGCGAGGGCGAGTCCCTCGGGGCCGTTGTGGGCGGCGTCGACGGTGTGGCCGTCGGCCTCCAGTCCGCGCCGCAGCGCGGTGGCCATCCGCTGTTCGTCCTCCACGACGAGTATGTGCATCCGCTCAGGGTGCCAGGTGATCGTGAGCGATCTTGTGCGGGCTCGGATCGCCGGTCGGACTTAAGCGGGGGTTCAGGTACGGTCCGCCATGATCGCCGGGCGCGGAGCGCAGCGCAGCCCCCAGGCAAGGAGTACGCCCGATGACCGATCCCCTGTCTCCCGGCACCCCGCCGACCGGCGAGGAGCCGGAACTCCCCGAGGTGCCGCCGCTGACGGCCCGGCGCCGTCGCGCGGCCCGGCTTCGGGCCTGGGCGGACGGGCGGGAGCGCCGGCTGGCGGCCGGGGTGGTGACGGTGGCGCTGCTCGGTGCGGGCGGGCTGGCGGTCGCCGCGGCGGCCCATGAGGGGCACGGGGAGGGCGGGCGCGGGCACCGCGAGGCGGCGGCCCGGTCCGAGGACGGCCACGGGTACGGGCACGCGGACGGGTCCCGGCGCGCGGACGGGCCGGGGCGCGGGCAGGGGCGCGGGCACGACCGTCAGCACGGGCAGGGGCCGGGCCAGGGGCACGGTGTGCCCCCGGCCGCGCTGCCCTCGCTGGGCGCATCCGCCGCCCTGGAGAAGGCCCAGGCCGCCGTCCCCGGCGGCCGCGCCGAGTCGCTGCGCCGGGTCACCGAGCAGGGCGGTGGCGCCGCCTGGGCCGTGACGGTCGTCGGCCGGGACGGCGTGCGCCACCTGGTGACGGTGGACGGCACCAGCGGCGAGCTGACGTCCAACACCACCGACCCGGCCCGCGCGTCAGCCGGCGCCTCGGCCGGCTCCGACACCTCCGACGGCTCCGAGGGCTGACATGGCGCACGCGACGACGACCCGCCCCGCCCCCGGCCGCACCGCCCGCCCCGGCGCCAGCAAGGTCCCGTCCGTGGACGGCTGGTTCTGGCTGGTGAAGGTGCTGACCACCGGCATGGGCGAGACCCTCTCCGACTTCCTCGCCAAGACCTTCGACCCGGTCCTGGCGGTGGCCGCCGCCGGGCTGCTGCTCATCGTGACCCTCCTGGTCCAGCTGCGGACCCGCCGCTGCGTGACCGGGCCGTACTGGGCCGTGGTGGTCATGGTCAGCGTGTTCGGCACGATGGTCGCCGACGTGGCGCACGTCGCCCTGGGCGTCCCGTACGCGCTGTCGGCGGGCTCGCTGGCGGTGGCGCTGGCCGCGCTGTTCCTGCTCTGGCACCGGGTGGAGGGCTCGCTGGCGATCGACCGGGTGACCGGGCTGCGCCGGGAGCTGTTCTACTGGGCGGCCGTGCTGCTGACCTTCGCGCTGGGCACGGCGCTGGGCGACCTGACGGCGGCCACCCTGCACCTGGGCTACCTGGTGGCCGGGCTGGGCTTCGCGGTGCTGATCTCGATCCCGGCGGTTGCCTCGCGGGCCCGCTGGGTGGGCCCGGTGGCCGGGTTCTGGTGGGCGTACGTGCTGACCCGCCCGCTGGGCGCCTCGTTCGCGGACTGGCTGGGCGTCGGCGCCGACCGCGGCGGCATCGGACTGGGCACCGGCCCGGTCAGCCTGGCGCTCGCGGTGCTGATGGGGGTGGCACTGGCGCTGTCCGCGCGGGCGCACCGCCGGACGGCTGGACTCACCACCCACTGAGCGTCTACATTTCTGTAGACGTCGGAGGCGCACGGCATCACCCCCCGGACAGCCGTGCGCCTCCGCCGTCCCTCGACGCGGTTGCCTCAGCGCGGCCGAGGGCCCGACGCGGTCGCCTCAGCGCGGCCGCTCGTCCACCACCCGCTTGATCTTTCCGACCGAGCGCTCCAGCGTGTACGGGTCCACCACCTCGACCGCGACCGTCACGCCCACCCCGTCCTTCACCGCCCGGACGATCTCCGTCCGGGCCGCCTCACGCAGTTCGGCGGACGCCTCCGGGCGGGCCTCCACCCGGACGGCCAGCCGGTCCAGCCGCCCCTCCCGGGTCAGCCGCAGCTGGAAGTGCGGGGCGACGCCCGGGGTGCGCAGCAGGATCTCCTCGATCTGGGTCGGGAAGAGGTTCACCCCGCGCAGGATGATCATGTCGTCGCTGCGCCCGGTCACCTTCTCCATCCGCCGGAAGCCCGGCCGCGCGGTGCCCGGCAGCAGCCGGCTGAGGTCGCGGGTGCGGTAGCGGATGACCGGCAGCGCCTCCTTGGTGAGCGAGGTGAAGACCAGTTCGCCGCCCTCCCCCTCGGGCAGCACCTCATCCGTGAACGGGTCCACCACCTCCGGGTAGAAGTGGTCCTCCCAGATGTGCAGCCCGTCCTTGGTCTCCACGCACTCCTGGGCGATGCCGGGGCCGACCACCTCGGAGAGGCCGTAGATGTCGACGGCGTGCAGGTCGAGCCGCTCCTCGATCTCGCGCCGCATCTCCTCCGTCCAGGGCTCCGCACCGAAGATGCCGATCCGCAGCGAGCTGGCGCGCGGATCCAGGCCCTGCCTCTCGAACTCGTCCAGCAGGGTCAGCAGGTAGGACGGGGTGACCATGATGATCTCGGGACGGAAGTCCTGGATCAGCTGCACCTGGCGGGCGGTCATCCCGCCGGATGCCGGGATGACGGTGCAGCCGGCCCGCTCGGCGCCGTAGTGGGCGCCCAGGCCGCCGGTGAACAGCCCGTAGCCGTAGGCGATGTGCACCTTGTGGCCGGGCCGGCCGCCGGCCGCGCGGATCGAGCGGGCGACCACGTCGGCCCACATGGACAGGTCGTTCTCGGTGTAGCCGACCACGGTCGGACGCCCGGTGGTGCCGCTGGAGGCGTGGATCCGGCGGACCCGCTCCATCGGGACGGCGAACATGCCGAAGGGGTAGCCCTCGCGCAGGTCGGCCTTGGTGGTGAAGGGGAAGCGGGCGAGGTCCGCCAGGGTGCGGCAGTCCTCCGGGTGCACCCCGGCGGCGTCGAACTTGCGACGGTAGAGCTCGACGTGGTCGTAGGCGTGCCGCAGGGTGGCCCGCAGCCGGTCGAGCTGGTGGGCCCGCAGTTCGTCGACGCCCATCCGCTCGCCGGCGTCCAGCAGGGCGGGTGGAATCGGCTCGCCCAGGCGTCGGTCCGGGTCGGGTGCGCTGCCGGTCATCGTCGCTCCTCCGCAGGTCGGCCGGGGCTCGTGGCCCAACCGATCGTTCGGTCAGGGCAAGCCCAGGCCAAGTAATCCAGCACCCGAACCACCTGTCAAGGGATCGCGCAGCGGTTCCGGAATGTGCAGTTCCGGCGTGTTCGTGCCGGGATCGGGCCCACCGCTTGGCTGGCCGATATGAAAATCATTACGGAATTATTACCCGTCGGCCCCGCTCACCGGCCCGGACCCATGGTTCAGTGGTGCGGCTTCTCCCCCGCACCCCGGAGTGATCACCTTGGCCCCGACCCCTGCGCTGGTCAGCGCGCTGCGCGAGTTCGGCGACCGGCCCGCCGTCGTCGCCGACGGACGCGCGATCAGCGGCATCGGCCTGCTGCTCGGCGTCTCCCCGCCGGGCGGCCTGCCCCGGGCCCTCGCCGAGCGCGTCGCCGAACACGCCGCCCTGCCGCCCTCCACCGCCCGCGCCGCCGAGGAACGGCTCCGGCACTGGGCCGGCGTCCTCGGCCCGCCGCCCATCCGGCACACCGTGCTGCACCCCGCCACCGACCTCGCCGTCGAACTCGCCCTCGCCACCCTGCTGGCCGGCGGCACCGTGCACTGCGCCGACCCCGACCAGCAGCCCGACGAGCAGCTCACCGCCCTCGCCGCCAACGGCACCACCCACCTCAGCCTGCCCTCCGCCCTGCTCTGGCGGCTCAGCCGGCAACCGGGCCTCGCCGACCACGACCTCGGCGCCCTCCGACTCGTCCTGCACGTCGGCCCCGAACCCCGGCAGGACGACGTCTACGCCGCCGTCGACGCCCTCGGCGCCGTCCTCGCCCACCTGCGCGCCCCCGACAGCCGGTCCGAAGCCGCCGACCGCCGGCTGCGCGCCGACACCGAGGCCGCCACCGCCGCCGCCTGGAAGCACAGCATCGGCATCACCGCCGCGCAGCTCACCGAGTTCGGCGCCCACCTCGACCGGGCCGTCCTCACCGCGCTGCTGCACACCCTCCAGCAGGCCGGAGTGCTCACCGACCCCGGACACGGCCGCTCCGAGGCCGAACTCCTCGCCACCGCCCTGGTCACCCCCGCCCAGCGCCCCCGGGTCGGCCACTGGCTCGACGCCCTCGCCCGGCACGGCCTGATCACCCGCCGGGACGGCGGCGCCCAGGGCCCGATCTACCACGGCGCCCCCGAACTCAGCTCCGCCGAGGTCCGGGAGGCGTGGCGGCCCGCCGTCGACAGCTGGACCGACGGCCTCGGCACCGCCGCCGTCCTCGACCGGGTCCGGCGCGGCGCCCTACGGCTGCCCAAGCTGCTCACCGGCGAAGAGGACCCCCGCCCGGCCGCCGCCCCGGTCCGCTGGTCCGCCGCCCGCGGCTACCTCGGCACCGCCCTCGGCACCCTCGTCCGCGCCACCGTCGAGACCCACCCGGGGCCGCAACCGCCGCGGATCCTCGAACTCGACCGCGACGGCACCGAGACGGCCGTCGCCCGCGCCCTCGCCGCCCGCCCCCGGCAGAACGCCGAACACCACCTCGCCCCCGACGGCGGACGCTACGACATCGTCGTCGCCACCGCCGTCGGCCGGCCCGAGGAGGAGGTCCCGGCGCTGGTCGACCAGCTCGCCCCCGGCGGCCGGCTGCTGCTGCTCGCCCCCGTCGCCGAACAGCTCGACCTGCTGATCACCGGCGCCCACCGGGGCTTCGCCGGCCACCCGGCCACGCAGTGGCGGGCCGCCCTCACCACCGCGGGTTGCCCGACGGTGCTCACCCTTCCTGCGGACGGGCACCCGATGGGGCTGCTCGGGCAGGGGCTGTTCGTCGCGCGGGTGGACTGACAGCGGGTGGACTGACGGCGCGTGGGCTGACGGCGCGTGGGCTGACGCGGGTGGCCTGACCACGGGTGGCCCGACGGCACCGGCGCTACGATCGGGCGCATGGCCGCTCCCGCTCCCGTGCGCTCGATCCGCTCCCGGGCCTCGCTCGGTTCCATCGCCTCCCTCGGCTCCATCGGCTCGCTGCTGTCCGTCGGCTCGGTCGGCTCCGTCCTCTCGATCGGCTCGGTCGGCAGCGTGCTGTCCATCGGTTCGGCCGGCTCGGTGGTCAGCGCGTTCTCGGCGTGCTCCTGGCTGAGCGTCGGCTCGCTGCTGTCGGTGCGCTCCCGCTGGGCCGTACGGGGGCTGCGCCCGGTGTGCGGGCCATCCGTGCCCGAGGGGTGAAGCCCCGGGTCACGTACCGCCACCCGATCCGTACCATTTCGATACCGAAGCCCGGATGAGCTGCGGGAATCCTCGCCGCCCGGCACGGTCCCCGGGTAGGCTCCCCACTGCTTCCCCCGGCCCTGGTGCAGGCGGCCCAGCGTCGCCCGTACCGCACGTCGGGGGCAGACCCCCGCGGGCCATTCGGTGGGCTCCGCGCACTCGACACCGCGCGCCAGGGCAGTCGCGCGAACGGCGAAGGGCATCGCATTGGCGGATCGGCTCACCGGAGGAGACTCCTCGCTGCTGCGGCGGATCAACGCCGCGGTCACGCTTCGGGCGCTGCGGACCGGCCACTCGGTGACCCTCACCCAACTCGTCGGCGAGACCGGGCTCTCCCGGCCGACCGTCGAGGGCGTGATCGAGGGCCTGGTCGAGACCGGCCTCGTCGCCGAGGTCGAGCAGCCCCGGGAGGACGGCCAGCCGGGCACCGGCCGCCGCGGCCGCCCGGCCCGCTGGTTCCGCTTCCGCGCCGAGGCCGGGCACATCCTCGGCATCGAGATCGGCGTCCACGACATCCGGGTCATCCTCGCCGACCTCACCGGTGAGGTGGTGGGCAGTCACTTCAAGCCGGTCGACGAGACCCTGGAGGCCGAGGACCGGCTCACCGCCGTCCGCACCGCCGTCGCCGAGGTCCTGCGCAAGGCGGGCATCTCCCGGGACAACCTGTGGGCCGTCGGCATCGGCACCCCCGGCATCGTCGACCGCGAGGGCACCATCCGGCTCGGCACCGCGATGCCCGGCTGGACCGGCCTCGACCTCGGCGCCCGGCTGCGCCGCTCCTTCCGCTGCCCCGTCCTGATCGAGAACGACGCCAACCTGGCCGCCATCGCCGAACACTGGCAGGGCGCGGCGGTCGGCGCCGACGACGTGGTCTTCGTGATGGCCGGCCTCAGCCCCGGTGCCGGCTCCCTGATCAACGGCAGACTGCACCGCGGCTACGGCGGCGCCGCCGGCGAGATCGGCGCCCTGCACCTGCTCGGCCAGGAGGTCACCCCCGAGCGGCTGCTCTCCACCACCGGCAAGCCGCTCAACCCGCTGGACGAGGCCGCCGTCGCCCGGGTCCTGCGGTTGGCCCGGGAGGGCGACGAGGTCGCCAAGGTCGCCATGGACCGCTTCCTCACCCGGCTCGTCCAGGGCGTCGCCGCCCTGGTCCTGGCCATCGACCCCCAGCTGGTGGTCATCGGCGGCTGGGCGGCCGGCCTGGACGGCGTGCTGGAACCGCTGCGCGAACGCCTCGCCCAGTTCACCCTCCGCGCCCCCGAGGTGGCACTGGCCGCCCTCGGCTCCGAGGTCGTCTCGATGGGGGCCCTGCGGGTCGCCCTGGACCACGTCGAGGACCAGCTCTTCGCGGTCGACCCGCCCCGGGTGTGAGGCGTACCGCCCGGCCGTCGACGACAGTGGCCCGGACGCTGGTCGGGCGTCCGGGCCACTGCCCGAGGGTGGGTGCGAAACGGTTCAGGAGGCGGTGCGGACCTCGGTGGTGGCGCCGACCGGGGTGACCTCGACCAGGCCGGTCTCGCCGAAGGTCAGCTTGCAGGTGTCCGCGCGGTAGGTGGAGACGGCGAGCGCCACCAGACGGCCGCCGGCGGCGTACTGGGTGGTCATGACCAACACCGGGGTGCCCGGGGGGCGCTCCAGCAGCACGGCCTCGTCGGCCTCGGCGACGCCCAGCTCGACGGCCCGGGACTCACCGTCGACCTCCAGGCGCTCCAGCTGGCGCAGCACCGAACGGGCGCGGTCGCCCTCGGCACGGAAGCCGGGCAGGTGCGGCAGGGCGGAGGCCGGGACGTGCAGCGACTCGCTGGCCATCGCGCGGCCCTCGACCAGCCGGACCCGGCGGACGGTGTGCACGGTGGCGCCCTCGGCGATGCCGAGGCCCTTCGCCAGCTGCGCGGACGCGGGGGCGGTGGTGCAGTCGACCGTGCGCCAGGACTGGCTGCGGCCGGCGCCGGGCCAGCCCTCCTCCTGCCGGTTCACGGGGACGCCGACCCGCGGGGCGGCGATCAGGGTGCCGATTCCCCGGCGACGGACCAGTCGGCCCTCCAGCTCCAGCTGGTCCAGGGCCTGCCGCAGCGTCGCCCGGGCCACCCCGAAGCGGGCGGACAGCTCGCGCTCGTTGGGCAGGACCTGGCCGGTGGAGAACTCCGTGTCGATGGCCCGCAGCAGCACCGTGCGCAGGTGCCAGTACTTCGGTTCCGGCACCGCCGAAAGCTGTCCTGTCGTCCCCACCGTGTCCTCCACCTGGTCTTGTCCGCCCTACGACAAGGAGGGCGGATCCCGGGCCCGCTGCCCGCTGTTGCGGCAGGTGGGAGAGCCGGCCTTTATCCGTCCTTCTTTATTAAAGGTCCTTGCAGTAAGCGACCCTAGGTGTTCCGTCCGGAGATGGTCAAGACCAATGACAGGGCTCGGTGCGACCGCCGCGAACATTCATGCCACGTTCACGACAGCCCTTCGGGACGGCCCTCGGCCGCGCGTCACGCTGCGGCGCGGGCTCGGCCAATGGGTAGGCTGCCCGGGTGATCGTGGTGACGAGTGTGAATGTGAACGGAATCCGGGCCGCCGCCAAGAAGGGCTTCGTGGAGTGGCTGGCCGGCACCGAGGCGGACGTGATCTGCCTCCAGGAGGTGCGCTCCGAACCCGGGCAGCTGCCCGTCGAACTGCGCGACCTGGACGGCTGGCACGCGCTCTGGGCCCCGTCGGTCGCCAAGGGCCGGGCCGGCGTCGCCATCCTGTCCCGCCGGGAGCCGCAGCGCAGCACGATCGGATTCGGCTCCGAGGAATTCGACAATTCGGGCAGGTACCTGGAAATCGACCTGCCGGGCCTCACCGTCGCCAGCCTCTACCTGCCCTCCGGCGAAGTCGGCACCGAGCGCCAGGACGAGAAGGAACGCTTCATGGCGGAATTCCTCGTCCACCTCACCGCCCTGCGCGCCCGCGCCGCCGCCGACGGCCGCGAGGTCGTGGTCTGCGGCGACTGGAACATCGCCCACCGCCCCGAGGACCTCAAGAACTGGAAGGCCAACCAGAAGTCCGCCGGCTTCCTCCCCGAGGAACGCGCCTGGCTCTCCCGCGTCTACGACGAGGCCGGCTACGTCGACGTCGTCCGCGCCCTCCACCCCGACCGCACCGGCCCCTACTCCTGGTGGTCCTACCGCGGCCGCGCCTTCGACAACGACTCCGGCTGGAGGATCGACCTCATCGTGTCCACCAAGAACCTCGCCGATAGGGCCATCGAGGCCTACGTCGAGCGGGCGGCCACCCACGCCGAACGCTGGTCCGACCACGCACCCGTCACCGCAGTGTTCGACCTGAACAACTGACGTGCAGGAACCGCTAGTTCAACAGAACTACGAGACCCGGCCCCGGACGGCCACCGGGTTCGAAGAACCGCAACCCGGCACTCCGCCACGACGTCGGCAAGACCGTTAAACGCGAATCCACGCTCCAGGCCCACCTCGCCGCGCGAGGTTGAAGATCAAGCTGAGGCCCGCGGCACGGGCCGGCCCGGACCTCCTCACCACTCGACCAGCGCGAATCCCGCCGACATGCCGCCGCCGAAGCCGGCCAGGAGGATCAGGTCGCCGGGGGCGAAGGCGCCGGCGCGGGCGGCCGCGTCCAGGGTGATCGGGATGGAGGCGGCTCCCGTGTTGGCGTAGTGCGTCAGGGTGCGGTGCATGGTCGCGCGAGGCAGTGCCAGGTCGGCGAAGACGCTGTCCAGCATGGTGCCGTTGGCCTGGTGCGGTACGAAGTGGTCGATGTCGTCGGGCGCGACACCGCATTCGTGCAGGAATCCCTTGACCAGCTGCGGCAGGTGGTCACCGACGAAGCTCCGCACGCCCCGCCCGTCCATCGCGAAGTACTGGAGCCCTGCGTCGAGGACCGTATGGTCCACCGGCATGCGGCTGCCGCCGGCGGGCACCTCGATGAGCCCCGACAGTTCGCCGAACGAGTGCAGTGAGAGGTGCCGGACACGTGGCCCGTGGTCGACCGGCGCCCCCAGGACCACGGCTCCGGCGCCGTCCCCGAACAGGATCACGGTCCTGCGGTCGGCCCGGTTCAGGATGCGGGAGTACAGGTCCGCACCGATGACCAGCGCCTGGCCGCCGGTGCGGGCGAGTACGCCCTCGGCCGCGGAGAGCGCGAACACCGTGCCGGAGCAGACCGCGTTGACGTCGAACGCGGCCGCGCCGCTCGCGCCGAGCCGCTGCTGGACGTAGGCGGCGGTGGGCGGTTGCGGCCGGTCGGGTGTGGACGTGGCGACCACGATCACGGACAGCTCCTCGGCGGAGATGCCGGCCGACCGCAACGCGGCACGCCCCGCGGCGGTGGCCAGGTCCGAGGTGGCCTGGCCGTCGGCAGCCCATCGCCGTTCCCTGATGCCGGTCCTGTCGGTGATCCACGCGTCGTCGACCCCCGCCGCCGCCGCGGCCTCGTCATTGGACACGATTCGCTCCGGCACATAGGCACCCGTACCGAGAATCCTGACGTCGGTCATACGGCTGCCCTCCCCTCAAATGGATGGAGAACGGTGTGTGTAGAACTGGCCTGCGCCCGTGGCGGGCGCGTGCGGGAGCAGCCGCGGAGGCTGCCCCCGCACGCATGGGACCGCAGGTGTTCGGGATCGCAGGTGTTCTAGCGCGCCTGGTAGATGCGCTTGTGACCGCTGACGCCGGCCAGCCGGAAGGGCCCGGTGGTCTGCTGCGGGGTGGGGTGGTCTCCTCCGTCGGCCGGGAAGGACCACTCGTGCAGCTCGCGGTAGCGGGCGTGGTCGACCGGCTTGCGCCTGGCTATCGCCGCCAGGTTCGCTGCGGTCCGCAGGTGTTCGCGGTAGCCGGGGACGGCCTTGCCCGCGAAGAACTCGGCGACGCTGCCGGAACCGTAGCTGAGGAAGCCGACGGGCCGGTCGGTCAGGTCGTCCGCCTGGTCGAGCAGCGCGGCGAGAGCGAGGTACACCGAGGCGGTGTAGCTGTTGCCGATGGAGGTGTTGTAGGCCACGGTCTGCCCGATGGCGTGCTCGATGTCGGCCTGGTCGGCGCTGTGGCCCGCGTGGTTGAGCAGGTGGCGGTGTGCCTTGTAGGCCATCTTCGTGAACGGCTGGTGGTAGCAGAACGCGGCGAACTCGTCGAGTGTGCGCCCGCCCTGCTCGCCGTAGTCCTTCCAGCTGCCTGCGACCGCCTGCAGGTACGCTTCGACGGATTCCTGCCCGTCGACGAGGGCGGTGGTGCGGTAGTTCGGCCGCCAGAAGTCCATCACGTCGGCGGTGAACAGGCCCGAGGCGTTCTCGATGCAGACCAGGGCGGGGTCGGCGCTGACCAGCATCGCCACCGCGGCGGCACCCTGGGTCGCCTCGCCGGGGCTGTCCAGTTCGTACTTGGAGACGTCGCTCGCGATCACCAGGACCTGCTGGTCGGGGTCGCGTCGTACGAGCCCGATGGCGAATTGCAGGGCGGCCGTGGCTCCGTAGCAGGCCTGCTTCAGTTCGACGACGCGGCAGGCCGATTGCAGGCCGAGCAGTGAATGCACGTAGATGCCGGCGGACTTCGCCTGGTCGATCGAGGATTCCGTCGCGAAGACCACCGTCCGGATCCGTTCGGAACCGTGCCGGGCGATGATCGGGGCCGCGGCGGCGGCCCCCAGGGTCACGATGTCCTCGTCCGCGGCGCACACGCTCATCGACCGCTGGCCGATGCCTATGTGGTACTTGCCGATCTCCGTGCCGTTGTACTCGGCGAGTGCCGCGTGCGACAGGACGTACTCGGTCGTCGCGAAGGACAGATCGTGGATTCCGAAGGAAGCGGCGTTGGACATGTTCAGGCACCGACCTTTGCTGTCTTGTTGTCGCGCTCCAGTTCGACGTGCGCACGCATGAGTTCACCCGGGTTGGTCTGCGCCGCGAGCAGCGAGAGCTCGCCGCAGAGGACCGTCGCCGCCGCGATGACGGCGAGCCGGCGCGCGTTCTCGCCGGTGGCGCGGTCCACGCGGCAGCCGAGGCGGGTCAGGTTCGTCTCCACGAACTCCAGGCCCTTGCCGTTGCCCACGGTGCCGACGATCAGGTTGGGCAGATTGCAGGAGAAGTAGAGGTCGCCGTCGCGGTCCTCGGCCAGGGTGACGCCCTGGGAGCCCTCGACGATGTTGGCCGCGTCCTGGCCGGTGGCCAGGTAGAAGCCGAGCAGCATGTTGGCGTAGTGGGCGTTGGCCGAGCGGATGCCGCCGGCCAGCAGGGTCCCGAGCAGGTTCTTGCGGATGTTCAGCTGGACGATCCTGGCGGCAGTGGTGTGCAGGACGCCTTCCACCACGTCGCGCGGGACGAGCAGTTCCGTGACCACGTTCTTCCCGCGGCCGAGGATGCCGTTGATCGCGGTCGCCTTCTTGTCCGTGCAGTAGTTCCCGGAGATCGATCCGTAGGAGATTCCCGGAATGGTCCGCAGCAGGTGCGTCAGCAGATTGTCGGAGGCGAGCGTGGCCATGTTGTGGCCGGAGGCGTCGCCGGTGCTGAACTCGAACCGGATGAACAGCAGGTTGCCCGCGATCTCGTGCCGGACGGTGAGCAGCTCGGCGAACCGGCTACAGCTGCGGACCACGGCGCGCAGTTCCTCGATCTGCGCCTCGATGGCGCGGGCGGCCGTGTACGCGGTCTGGGCGTCGGTCGCCTCGACGAGCACCGAGCGGGTCATGCGCTCGTCGACGAGGGTGGCGACGATGCCCTGCTCGGTGAGCATGGACACCTTCGCGCCGCGGCCCACGGAGGGCCACAGCGGTGTCTCGTAGGTGGCGAGGGGAACGTGGGTCTCGGTGTTGGCGACGTTCCCGGAGACTCGAAGGGGTCCGACCCACTTCATGGGGACCCTGGCAATGGCGTGTGTGTCGGTCACTGTGCTTTTCCCGTCGTGTCGTGAAGGGTGTCGGCCGATCGGGAACGCCGGGCGAGTCGCCCCGTGTCGATGCCCCGGTCGGCGCAGAAGGAACGGAGGGTGCCGTGGATGATCAGGTCGTTGCTCGCGAGGTCGGCGGGAGTGCGCGCGCCGAGCATGGTCTGGAGGGCCGCGAGCTGGTCCAGCCAGTTCGTGAGCTGCTCGATCAGCGCCTCGGGACCGCCGTCGAGCAGGGTGCGCAGGAACACTCCGGAGGCCCCGACGCCGGAGGCGCCCAGGGCCAGGGCGCGGGCGACGTCGAGGGGATGGCGGACGCCGCCGGAGGCGAGCACGGGAAGACCGGCGCTCTGAGCGTCCAGGAGACAGGCGGCGGTGGACTGGCCCCAGTCGTGGAGGAACGCGTAGTCGCCGAGCGGTCGCCGGCCGTTCTCGATCCGGGCGAAGTCGGTGCCGCCCCGGCCGCCGACGTCCGCCGCGCGGACCCCCAGTTGTCGCAGCAGCAGGACGGTTTCCCGGCTCAGGCCGTTGCCGACCTCCTTGACGATCACGGGTACGTCAACGGCCGCCGCGATCTTCTCGATCTGCGGGACCCAGGACCCGAAGGACCGGTCGCCTTCCGGCATGGCCGTTTCCTGCGCCGTGTTGACGTGGATCTGCAGGGCGTCGGCCTCCAGCAGATCGAGGGCACGCCGGGTGTCGTCGACCGATGCCGTCGCGTTGACATTTGCCATGACGAAACCGTGGGGGTTCTCCTGACGCAGGACGCGGAAGGTGTCGGCGCACGTCGGGTCCTTCAAGTAGGCGTGCACCGAGCCCGACGCGATGGGGACCCCGGTCTCGCGGGCCGCTATCGCCAGACCCCGGTTGATGACGCCGGTCTTGGCGGTCCCGCCGGTCATCGCGTTGATGTAGAGCGGCACCTGCCAGGAGATCCCGGCGAAGGCCGTGTCCAGGGACACCTGCGGCCGGTCGATGCCGGCCAGGGCGTGGTGGACGAAGGACACCTCGTCGAACTGGTTGATCCCGCTTCGGGTGTCCTGCTGCTCGATGGCGAGCCGGACGTGGTCGTCCTTGCGCTGAGCGCTCATTTCTCGCTCCCTTCCGGGGCGGGCCGGACGGGCAGGGGCAGCACCCCGGCCGCGGCCCACCGCTGCCGTACATGTGAGATGTCGTGCATGGCCTCGGCATCGAGCAGCGCGATGCCGCAGTCGCCGCCGCCCGCGCCCGACGGCTTGGCGGCACCGCCGACGGTTTCGGCGACCGTGCACAGGGCCGTCAGCTCGGGCGTGAAGATGCCGAGCCCGACTTCGTCGTCGAGGCGGGCCAACTCCCGCCGGGCACGGCGGATCTGGTACAGCAGGCTTTGGTCGTCGCCGGCCTCGAGAGCGGTGATCGAGGCGCGTACGAAGTCGGTGGAGGTTTCCACGAACGCGCGGTGCGACGCGGTGCCGCGCCAGATCCGGCGGTGCAGACCGGACACGAGCGAGGCGGTGGAGGCCGGGTTGCCGGTCCAGCCGACTTCGAGGGCGAGGCCGCGCGGGGCCGGAAGCCTCCGGACCGAGTGGCCCGGCCAGGGCGTGCGCAACGCCTCCTCGACGCCGTGCCGGCGGGTGAGGTCGAGCACGAAGGCCCGGTCGGGTGCCTGGTACGCGATCCAGCCGCCCCAGGTACTGGCGGCGAGGTCACCGCCGGAGCCCACGGGGTCGATCCCGACCGAGGAGATCACGGCCAGGCGGTACCGGGCGTCGGGTGAGAGGTCCAGTCCGCACAGGGACGTGATGGCGTCGATCGTGGCCACGGTCACCGCGCCGCTCGACCCCAGGCCGTACTTGCGGCCGTTGTCATGCAGCCGGCTGCCGATCGAGAGGTCCAGCCCGGGCATGGGCAGGCCGCGTTCGGCCAGCAGTCGTCCCACGGTCTCGACCGCTGCCGCCACGTGCGTCAGTGCGCCCCGCGCGCCGTGTCCGTCGGCTTCCCCGTTCTCCGTTCCGGGAGCGTGGAGCCGGCCGTCGAGCCATCGCCAGTTCACCGCCCGGGGGACGAGATCGGAGGAGATCACGATGTCGGCCGTTTCGGAGAGGGTCACCGTGGCGGTGATCTCCCGGTCCACGGCCACCACGATGGCCGGGGTACCGGGCTCCACCACCGCGTACTCGCCCGTGACGAACAGCTTGCCGGGCGCACTGCGGACGACCGTTCGCCCGGAGGTCATCGTCCGCCCGCGTCCACCAGGCGGGCGCCCTGTCCGGGCCCGGCGATGTGCACGGTGCCGCCCGCGGCAGCGTCGCGCACGGCCTCGGCGACCCGGTCGGCGTCCGTACGACGGCAGAACACCTTGACGTTCGGTCCGGCGTCCATGGTCGCGTAGGCCGGTACGCCGTCGCGCCGCAGCCCCAGCACGCTGTCGAGGACGGTGAGCGAGGCGGGCGCGAGGTAGCGCACCGCAGGGCGCGCGCCCAGCATGGTCGCGTGCATGCCGAGAGAGTTGCGCTCAGCGATCTCACCCACCGCGTCGAGGTCGCCGCGCAGGAGCGCCGCCCTCATCTCGGTCAAGTCGTCCCGGCTCGACGCGGCCCAGGGCTCGAACAGGGGCGAGGTCTCGACGGTGCGGCGCATCGCCGCGCGGCTGGGCACCTCCTTGGGGCCGGCGTTGACCACCGCGATGACCAGTGCGGGGTCGAGGTCGCCCGTGCGTACCGGCTCGGCGTAGGAGCTGAGGTCCGCCTCCGCGGACGGCGCCGTGGGGTTGCCGGCGTTCCAGACGGCGAAGCCGCCGAAGATCGACCGCGAGGCCGAGCCGGAACCGCGGCGGGCCAGGCGGGAAAGACCGGTGCCGTCGAGGTCCAGTCCGTACGCGGCGGCGGCGGCGACGGCGAGCGCGGCGAAGCCGCTGGCGGAGGACGCCAGGCCCGCCCCGGTGGGTACGGTGTTGCGGGTGTCGACGACGGCCCGGTGCGTGAGCCCGGCCCGCCGGCGCACCAGGTCGAGGAACCCGGCGATGCGCCGCCGCTCCTCGCCCGCCGCGGGTACGCCGTTGAAGGTCACTTCGTCGTCCGAAGCCTCGGCGTCGAGGTGGACCCGGGTGGTCGTGGGGAAGATGTCAAGAGTCATCGACAGACTGCTGGTCCACGGCAGGAAGAGGCGCTCGTCGCGCTTCCCCCAGTACTTGACCAGCGCGATGTTCGGGTGCGCGACGGCGGTGGCCCCGTTCGCGCCCTGCCGGTCCTGCGGGCGGCGCACGGTGTTCTGTTGCTCAGACATGCGTGACGAGCCTCCTCAGTGGGACGATCCACGTCTGCACGGCCCCCGCTTCGTGCAGCCGCCGGGTGACCTCTCTCGCCTGCTCGGGCTGGGTCAGAGCGAGGACGCAGCCGCCCAGTCCACCCCCGGTGATCTTGGCGCCGAGGCTTCCCGCGGCGAGCGCGGCACTCACCATCCCCTCGATCCGGTCAGTGCTCAGCCCGGCCTCGCGGAGCATTCCGTGGTACTCCGTCAGCAGGAGGCCGAGCTCCTCCGGCCGGCCGGCGGCGAGGGTGGTCACGGCTTCGCTGGTCAGTTCCGACGCCCGGCGGACGAACCGCTCCTGTGCTCCGGCGTGGAGTCGGAACCTCTCCCGCAGCTTGTCGACCGCTTCCTTGGTGCTGCCGACGGTGCCGCTGTCCGCGATGACGAAGAGCGCGTCGCAGCCCACCAGCAGCGTGCGGGCCTCGCCCGCGTGGAACAGCAACGGCGCGCTCGCGCCGACGGTGATGGCGTCGACGCCGCTGGCCTTGCCGTGCACCACGTTCTCGGCGGTCTGCACCAGGTCGAACACCATCCGCTGCGAGACCTCACGGCCGCAGAGGTCGGCAAGGGCGAGGACGACGGCACGGGCGCAGGCCGCGCTGGAGCCGAGCCCCCTGCCGAGCGGGATCGAACCGTCGATGATCACATCGAGCTGCCGGCCGTCGTCGATGCCCGTGGATGCCCTGAAGTCGGTGGTCAGCCGACGCAGCCCCTCGGATGTCTGCGTTCCGACCTCCTTCCAGGCGGATCCGGTCATCGTGAAGGACACACCTGCCGGTTCTTCACCGCGGGTGGAGAACCCGGCGCTGGCGGTGATCGACAGCTGCGGAACGGGCAGGGCGAGCGCCGGGGCTCCGTAGACGACCGCGTGCTCCCCCAGCAAAACGGCCTTGGCATGGGCGTGGCCGGTGCCGATCGAGCGAGCACGGCGGCTGTCCGCTGTCCGTGCCGCCGAGGCCGGTGGAGTCGACGTGCTCAGCTCCCCTTGTCGAAATTCCATTGAGATCGCGTCATCCAGATTTCTAGGAAGGAATGAAGTAAGCCCGTTCGACCGCGCGCCGCGTCATGCCCGGGCCACCCCCGGACCACCGTGGCCGGCGGTCGCGGCCGCCGGCGCGAGCGATGTCATCGCGCAGGGCGGGCCAGGGCGTCGAGCCGCACCCGACGGTGCGTGCTCGCGGAACCGCGTCCCTGGCGGGTGCCGGGCCGGTTCTCCCCCGGTCGCCCCCGGCAGCGGGTTCCGGACGGGGTGGGCTCGCGAGGCGAGCGACGCGTCTGGCGGCGCCGGGATGGTGGCGACCCGCGCCGACGTGGTGCTCAGGTGGTCCGGAGCGTCGTGGTGGTGACGAAGATTTCGAGGGTCTTCCTGACCTCGTCCGGGAACGGGGACTCGTCCAGGACCCGCCGGGCACGCCGCACACGATCGGTGATCATCTGCTCCACCTTGTCGGCGGCGCCCGTGGTCCGCAGGATCCCGCGGACCGTCTCGGCACCTGCCTCGTCCAGGTCCGGGTCGCCGACCAGGGACCTCAGCACCCGCGCCTGCTCGGTGCCGGCGGCGTGGAGGGCGTGCGCCATCAGAGCGGTCGCCTTGCCCTCCCGCAGGTCGTCCAGGACCGACTTGCCGGTCTTGGACGGGTCGCCGAAGACGCCGAGGAGGTCGTCGCGCAATTGGAAGGCCTCGCCGATCGGAAGGGCGTAGGCGGTGAAGACGTCCAGCAGGGCCTGGTCCGCTCCGGCAAGGACCGCGCCGATGTGCAGCGGCCGCTCCACGGTGTACTTCGCCGTCTTGTAGCGGATCACGGCCAGCGACCGTTCGACGTCCTCGTTGGGCTTCCCGGTGGCCAGCAGGTCCAGGTACTGACCGATCATCACCTCGGTGCGCATGGCGTCCAGCAGCGGTCGGACGGCGACCAATCGCTCGTGGTCGATGCCGCTGGAGTGCAGCAGCTCGTCCGACCACACCATGACCAGGTCGCCGAGCAGGATCGCGCTATTGGTGCCGAACCGCTCGGCGGTCGTGGCGTCCGCACCCGTCTCCAGCGTCCGGTGGAGGGTCGGACGGCCACGCCGGGTGTCGGAGGCGTCCATCACGTCGTCGTGGATGAGGGTGAAGGCGTGGAAGAGTTCGAGCGAGGCCGCCGCGCCGATGACGGGCCCCACGTCGCCGTACCCGCCCGCCGCGTGCCAGCCCACCATGCACAAGAGCGGCCGGATGCGCTTGCCGCCGGCGGTCAGGAAGACACGCAGGTGCTCGATGAGCGAGACCAGGTGGGGTTGCCTGTCGCAGTTGGCGTCGAGGAAGGCGTTCAATCGCTCGTCGATCAGACCGCGCAGATGAACCGAGTCCAGGGCGTCGGCTCCCAGCTCGCGAAGGCTGGTGGTGGAGTTCATGTCGTTACTCCTGTTCGTCAAGACCACGTGGCCGCGTCCGCGAGGACGTGGCATGGGCGGGAAAGCGCCGAGAGGCATCACTTTCCGGCCGGGCGAAGGGGGGTCCCGGCGGTCGCCGGGCCGCACCGCAGGTGCGGGTCGCCGAGGGAGGGGCGAGCGGTGGGCGTTCGGGCCGCGCCGGATGGCATGCCCTCCGTACATGCGGGTTCACATGGTGGATGGCATGCCGGGCAGGGGTGGGCACGGTGCGGCGCCCGCCGGGCCCCTGTCGGTGGAACGGAACGGGTTCAGCTCGCGGCGGACTGCGGCTCGCGTGCCGGCTGCCGACGGGTCGGCACCACCGTGAGCTGGTCGGGACGCAGGCTCATCCGCACGAGGGCGCGCGTGGGGCGGGTGCCCGGGGCGCGGTCCAGCTTCCAGTACTGGGCCACGGTGGCCACGATGACCTGGGCCTCGGTGAGGGCGAACGCGTCACCGATGCACTTGCGGTTCCCGGCGCCGAAGGGCAGGTAGGCGCCCTTGCGCGGAGTGGTCGACATGGTGAGCCACCGGTCCGGCTCGAAGCCGTCGGGGGCGTCGAAGTAGCGGGCGTCCCGGTTCAGCAGGAAGGGGCTGTACGACAGCTCGGTGCCGGCCGGCACGGGCAGCCCGCCGAGCGTGGTGTCGACAGCGGCACGACGGCTGAGCAGCCAGGCCGGCGGGTAGAGGCGCAGACCCTCGGCGACGACGTTGCGGGTGTACGGCAGCTTCTTCAAGTCCTCGGCCGTCACCGGGCGGCCGGCCAGCACCTCGTCGAGCTCCGTGTGCAACGTGGCGGCGACCTGCGGGTTCTCGTGCAGCAGGTGGAAGATCCACGACATCAGGACGGCGGTGGTCTCCGCGCCTCCGAGGAGCAGGGTGATGGACTGGTCGTGCAGCTCCTGGTCGGTGAAGCGGTGCCCCTCCTCGTCGACCTCCGTCATCATCGTGCGCAACAGACCGCCGCCGTCGCCCGAGCGGCGGTAGCGGTCGATGGTCTCGTTCACCACCTGGTGCAGCTGCGCCTCCGCCCGCTTGTAGCGCTGGTTGCCGGGAGTGGGCAGGAAGGACAGCGCCGGCAGCGGGTTGAGCATGCGGAAGAACATGCCGTCGATCACGGTGTTCAGGGCCGTCGGGAGACCGTGGTGACCGCCCCGGCGTACCTCGCCCTCACCGGGCTCGGAGAAGAGGCAGCTCAGTGCCACGTCGGCGCTGAGGTTGCCCATCTGCATCAGGAGGTCGACGTTCTTGCCTTCCGGCCATTCATGAGCCGACGCGGCTGCCTGCTTCTGCATGATGCCGACGTACTCGGCGATGCGCGCAGGGTGGAAGGACGGCTGGATCAGGCGTCGCTGCTTGCGATGGACGAGGCCGTCGACCGTGACCAGCCCGTCTCCGAGGACCGTGCGCACGCGGTCCATCACGGGACCGCCCTTGACGAAGTCCTTGACCTTGTCGGTCAGCATCTCGTGGACCAGATCAGGGTGGCACGCGATGTACATGGGGGTCGGCCCCACCATGATCTTCACGAGATCGCCCTGTTCGGGCAGTGATCGGAGGAAGGTGAGCGGGTCGCTGCGCAGCTGATTCGCGTGCCCGAGCACGGGCAGGGCATTCGGTGCGCTGCCCTTCGTGTAGCTGCGGGTTTCCTGGCCTGTCACGGAACAAACCTCCATGCGGTTAGTGGCGAACTTGTGGACCTGTCGGACTTTGCGTCGCCGCTGTCACTTCTCCAACTGGTCCCACCACCAGGCGATCTGTGGAATCGGCAGGGGCGCAGGGTTGGCGTCAGCCGGCTCGTCGGCCCAGACCAGGCCGTAGCCACCGAAGTCCTGTTCTTCGCCGGTCTCCGGGTCGACGGGCGCGCAGTAACGGGTGGTGAAGTCCGCCCAGATGATGTGCCCGCGAATCCAGTAGCCGATCTCGTGGACGTATCGCCGCAGTTCCGGGCGGGCGGTCGCGGAGACCTGGTCACGCAGATTCAGATAAAGGGACATGATTCGGTCGCGCAGCGCGCGGACCTCGGCGACCGCTTCCGCGGGCGTGCATTGCCGGTCGCGCACCATGATGCTGATGGCGTTCTGGTCGAACAAGCCCTGGAGATTCTCCCGGTGAACGGAGATCAGGTCGTTGTCGAGACCGACGATGACGGATACGGCTTCGGAGGCGGCGCGCACCCGGGGATCGAGGCGTTCGGCCGCGGTCAGTTCGTAGCCGCCGCCGATCGGAGTGAGTGCGGTCAGCCAGGGGCCGGCCACATCGTTGCCACGCATGATCAGGTAGTCGCCCAGTTCGGGGAGTTCACCGAGGCTCTGGTTCGCACATTTCCACAGCACGCCGTCGAAGTAGCTGCAGAAACCCTGGCGCAGGTGCTCGAGCTGGCCCGGGGTCGACACGGTGGAGATGTGGTTCCAGAAGTCCTGGAAGGAGGAGAGGTACGCGTCTCCGGGCGGCACGACGGACTTGGGCGAGGCGAGGATGTGCTTGAGACGGCTGACGTGGACCGTCAGCGGTGCGGGCTGGTCCAGCCCCGGGATCACGTCGAGGTCGTCGTCCCAGGCCCCGCCCCAGTACATGACATAGGTGATGATCTCGGCGCACCGGTCGAGGACGTACGGCATGCAGTGTGCGGTGTACGAACCCGCATTCATGCGCGGCAGCCAGTCACCCTCCTTGCGGAACCCTTGCCGGAACATCCAGGCGACGGCGCCGGCATCTATTTCCTCCGGCTTGTCGTACACGGCGTCGGGCAAAGGGCAGAAAAAAGGTGGAACGCCAAGTGTGCGGCGCACGGTTGTCATGCCAAAAATCCCTTCGGGCAGGACTGAGCGGCAGGAATGTCACAGTAATTCTGGAGTGGCCCTCGGAATCAACCCGGAGCATTGGACGGCCTTGGGCGGGAGACCTTCATGGTCTTCTCCTTCTTTCGGACCGAACATGTTGAGGGAAAGCGGCGCAGGGCCACCGCTCAGGCGAGGATGTTCATCTGCGAGGACATCAGCCGGTACTGGCCGGAGGCGTAGTCGCAGGAGATGTAGGCCGTCCAGTAGTCGCCGCTGACCGCCGGCACGCTGGTCGGGTACGAGGGCCGTGGTTGTAGGCCATTGCCAGGTCTCGTAGCTGTCGATGCCGACGGCGTTCGGGTCCCGCTTGTAGAGGCCGATCCAGTCGTACTTGCCGACGTTGTTCGGCGGGGTCCAGTTGATCTGGATGCAGCCGCCGTTCTTCTCGGCCCAGGTCGTGGGCGAGTCGGCGTCCAGGATCGAGCTTTGCGCGCTCTGGACACCGGCGGGAACCGCCGCCGAGGCGGTGGCCGTGCCCGCGAGGGGCAGCGCGACGGCCGTCACCAGGGCCGCGACGGCCGCGGCGCGGACGCGGAGGGGAATACGGGACATGCGAGTCCTCCTGGGTCGTCCGCCAGCGGCCCCGTCCGGAAGCCACCGAGTCCGTGACCGGACCTGATATACGGTCGGGGATACTGGTAGACAAACGACCAACGACCTCGTCGGCACACAGTCAAAGCCCTGGTCAACACGGCCGCGGCACCCCGGGCAGCACCTGAGCCCGGCATCCCGGCAGACAATCGATGGACAACGGGCCGGCAACAAGGCGCGGCCGTCAGCGACGGCGGCGGGGAGCCCGCTCGGTGACCCGCTCCCCCAGCACGGCCCGACGGACGCGGCGGGGCGGAATCGGTGTGAATCCGCGGCACGAAGAGCCCGCCAGGCGAGCACGAAGGGGCAGGGCCGCTCATGCTGGTGGGCATGTCTCATCACCTCAGCGGTCCCAACATCCGCTCCCCCCGGACGACGCCCGCCTCGGCATGACGGACCTGTTCGCCTTCACCGTGCCCGGCGACCGGACCGTGCCGATCCTGAACGTCGACCCGACCGCCCCCGCAGCCCTGGGAGGACTGCGGGTGCCGTACTCGGCTTCCGCCATCAGTCGCTCAAGGGCGGCCCGACCAAGCAGCCCCCGGGGCGGCGTCCGGCCCCCGAGGGGCGCGGCACGGCCCCGGGGGCTGCTTGCGATTCAAGGATGGAGGGACTTCGTCGAGCAGGTGTCACATGGCGACGGCCTTCACCGCGTCGGGGGACTTCTCCCGAGCACCGGGACGGTACAGCGCGAAGGTCACGACGAGCCCGACGGCTGCGAGGCCGGCCGCCCACCAGTACGCGGTGGAGTAGCCGTGCAACGCCGCCCCGGCGATCACCTCGGGCGTGGCCTGCCGGCTGCTGAGATAGCTGCCCGCGGCGGTCGCCGCGAGCGTGTTGAGAACAGCGATCCCCAACGAACCACCGATCTGCTGCGAGGTGTTGACCGCCGCGGAGGCCACCCCGGCATCATCCTCGTGAACCCGGTAGGTGGCCAGGTCGATCGCCGGCGCGTAGACCAGGCCGAGACCGAGGCCCAGGACGAGCAGCGGCGGCAGAATGCCTCCCGTGTAGGTGCTGTCCAGATCCAGGCGGGTGAACCAGACCATGCCCACGCCCAGTAGCGCCATCCCGAGGGGAATCACGATCTTCGGCCCCACCCGGGGCATCAGGACCCCCACGGCCAGGGCGGAGGCAACGACCAGTGCGGCGGGGATGGGCAGGAAGGCGAGCCCCGCCTCGACCGGGGTGTACTTGAGCGTCTGCTGCATGTAGTAGGCGAGGAACAACGCGACCGCGTACATGCCTCCGGTGGCGACCAGAATGGCGATCTGGGAGGCGCCTCGATCCCTGTCGAGGAGGATGCGCAGGGGCAGCAGCGGCCCGGCCGTCGTCGACTGCCAGTACGCGAAGAGGGCGATCAGGGCGAGGCCTCCGACCAGCAGACCCCAGCTGGCGGGAGAACTCCACCCGCGCGACTCGGCGTTGGAGAACCCGTAGACCAGGCCGAAGAGCCCCAGGGTGACGAGTACCGCACCGGGGACGTCGAGCTTGGGGCGCTGCTCCGCCCGCGACTGACGCTCGATCAGCAGCAGACCGCCCAGGAGCGCCACCGCCGCGAACGCCAGGTTGATGTAGAGGGTCCAACGCCAGTTGAGGTACTCGGTCAGCAGGCCGCCGAGCAGGTTGCCGAGCGCGCCGCCGGCGCCCGCGATGGCACCGAAGATCGCGAAGGCCCGGCCCCGCTCCTTGACGTCGGTGAAGATGGTCGTCAGCAGGGAGAGGGCCGCCGGGGCCAGCAGGGCACCCGAGATGCCCTGGATCGCCCTGGCCAGCACCAGGAGTTCGAAGCTGCCGGCGGCTCCGCCGAGCGCCGAGGCGGCGGCGAACCCGATGACACCCGCGAGAAAGGCCTGCTTGCGGCCGAAGAGATCGGCGACACGCCCGCCGATCAGCAGCAGGCTGCCGAAGGTGAGTGCGTAGGCGGTGACGACCCACTGCCTGTCGTTGTCGGAGAAGCCCAGGTCGGCCTGGGCGGACGGCAGCGCGATGTTCACGATGGTGGCGTCCAGCATGATCATCAACTGGGCCAGGCCGATCACGGCCAGCGCCCACCAGCGCAGCGAGGACCGCGGGGACGGGGGTCCTGATTCGGGCGGGATGCCGGTGAACTCAGTGGTGGATGCCGACATGGCGGTGCCACTCCGTTCGAAATGGATTGACTAACTGGATGGTTAATATTCTGAGGCAAGGCTGCCCGAGATCTGACGGTCCGTCAACACGGCGTCGGCCGAAGAGCGATGGCCGGATGCGGCGGAGGTCCGCGAGGGTCACTCCGCGAGTCGGATCCGGATGCCCACCGCGCGGTACCCGGACCCCTTCAGTCGGCTGCCCAGCAAGCCGACCCGCGCGACGAGGCCGTACTTGCGCTTCATCAGGTCGAGGTAGTGGACGGTGTCCCGGTCGGCGGGCAACTCGGCGACACCGGGCACGGATTGCCCCTTCGGGACTCCCCGCCAGTTGCAGGGAGCGACGGTCACCCGGCCGCTGTTGCGGATCCGTTTGACCTTGCCGGCGTCGGCCGCGCTCCACACGGCCAGGCAGTCCCCGTCCCCCATCACCCACACCGGAGTGGGCACGGCCCGCCCGTCCCGGCGGAACGTCGTGAGAAGTACGTACCTGGATGCCGCCAGTCGTTCAACCGAACTGCCCGGCAAGGATGCTGAGGCGGATGGTGAGGTGGTCACCGCGATAGCATAACTGGTTAGTTAATTAACTGTCGCCGCGAACCGACGTGGCGCCCGTCCCCGAGACGAGGAGTGCTGCGTGCTGAACTTCGCCTTGGCCGTGCTCGCCGGATTCGCCCTGGGCACCCCGGCCGTACCCTTCGGCCTCTCCTCCCTCCCCCCGCCCGTCGCGCTCGTCGCCGTACTCCTCGGCGCGGCCGGATGCCTGCTGTCCGCCGTCTTCGCGGCCGGGTGGCTGCGTACCCGCTGGCTGCTCCGGCGCTCGAAGCGGCGGCCCGTCACCGCCGGGCCGCCGCCCGAGAACCGCCGCAACCGCCGGAACCGCCTTGACGGCCCCACCGGCCGACGGGCCCGGCGCCTGGTGAACCGGTACGGCGTGATCGGCTTCGGCATCATCGGGCCTGCGCTCTTCGGAACGTGGGGATCGGCCACGCTTGGCACGGCGCTGGGCCTGCCCCGGTGGCGGCTGATCGGCTGGCTGATGGCCGGAATCACCCTGTGGTGCACCGTCATGCTGCTCGCCTCCGAGGCAGTGAGCCTTTTCAGCGTTGATGCTCAAGGGTGAGGACGGCCTTTGCTGCTGCCGTGAGCCAGTTCGGACTGCAGCGAGCATGGTGGAAGATCCTCCAGCGCTTGAGCGTTGCAACGCCGCGTTCGACGGGGTAGCGAAGCCGCGCGTGAGCCCTGTTCACCGATCTCTGGCCGGCGGTGAGCTCGCCGCGAGGTGGGCGCCTGGTCGCCATGGCGAAGGTTCCGCCCGCGCCGGTGTACGCCATGTCGGCCAAGGCCGGGATGCGGAGTCGGATGCAGGTCTTCACGATGAGGTGGGTGCGCGCGGCGGTCAGGTCGTGGGTGCGGCCGGGCAGGGCGCGGGAGACCCACACCAGCTTGCCTTCCGGATCGGTGACGACCTGGAGGTTCACGCCGTGGCGGCGGTGCTTGCCGGAGTAGTCGGCGCGGCCGTCCCCGACGCGGTCGCACTCCGCGAGGGTGCCGTCGACCAGCACGTACTCCGGGTCGGCGTCGCGCAGGGCCCGGGTCAGACCGGGTGCCTTCCGGGCGAGCAGGTCGGTGACCTGGCGGACGTACGCGTGGGCGGTGCCGACGCTGATCCGGAAGCCGGCGGCGATCTGGGCGAGGGTGTCGTGCTTGCGCAGGTACACGAGCGCGACCAGCGCCCGCTGGGAGGGCCGGAGCTTGCACCGTCGGTCACCCTCCCGGGTGACGATCAGCATGGTCACCCACTCAACGAGGGCATGCGGCAGGTCCAGTGCGGCAGGATAGGTGACCAACGAGGCTCCCTGGCTGGTTGCTTGAGACGTGAGACATCTCGCTCAACCGTCCGGGGGCCTCGTTCGTTGTGGCCTCACGCTTACCGCTCGACCGTCACCCGATCGGTGCCCGCCCTGAAAAGGCTCAGTGATCGACGCATTCGGACTGCGGTGACGACACACGCTGCACACCGGTCCCTGATCGCGAGGAGCACGTCGCCGCGGCCCCCGGCCTGCCTCGTCGTGGGTCCGCGCATCGCGCCGACCGTCGGCCCGGTCATCGCCGGGCGGTGGCAACTCACCGTTCCGGCGGAGCACTTCTCCCCCTCACCGGTTCACCCGGAGCAAGACCACCGACGGACTCCCGAACGAATCGCCTCATGTCTCAAACGATTCCACCGTGGTTCCAGCGGCGAACGCGCTCACCTGGCGAGGGCACCGGGTCCTACGCCCCGGCAAGATCCAGTAGGCGCTGTTAGCATGACCCCCATGTCCCGAGCCGAGGCCACGAAGGCGCGCATTCTTCACGCAGCGACCCAGGAGTTCGCGGCGTACGGGATCGCGGGAGCCCGCGTCGACCGGATCGCCAAGGTCGCCTCGGCGAACAAGAATCTCATCTACGTCTACTTCTGCAACAAGGACGGGCTCTTCGACGCCGTCTTCGACGCACACCTCGGGCGCGGCCTCGACATGGTGCCCTTCACACCTGACGACCTGCCGGGCTACGCCGGGCGGCTGTTCGACTTCTACCAGAAGCACCCCGAGGTGCTCCGCCTGGCGACCTGGCACCGACTGGAACGCGGCACTGCCGTGGAACGGGACCCTGCCGTCGCCAAGCAGACCCACGACGACAAGATCGCCTCCTTGGAAGCGGCTCGGAAGGGCGGAGTGGGCACACCGGGCTTCGCCCCGGCCACACTTCTCACCCTCGTCCTGGCCATCGCCTCGGCCTGGAGCCCGACGAATGCCGCGAGCATGCCGGCGACGACTGTCCTGACGTCGGACCCGGAGGACTGCCGGAACGCGATCATGGAGGCCGTGCGGCGCCTCCTGTGAGGGTCGCCGTGCGGACGGCGAGGGCGAAGCCGCCCTCGGCGACTCCTCCGTCGTTCACGGCTTCGCCGAGGCTGCCTGAGCGGGGCCCGGCGTCAGGCCTTCGTGTCCGGGTGCGAACGGTACCGGTCGGCCGCCGTCGGAGTCCTCGACGGCGGCCGGTGCGGGATCCCGCGGGTGGTTGGGGCGGGGAGTCAGCCGGCCCGGTTCAGGGCGGTGGTGGCCGTCGTGCGGTGGTCGAGGTGGCTGGTGACGTCGACGACGCCGTCCACGCCACGGCACAGGCGCTCGACCACCGCCGCCTGGCCGCCGTCGCCGAGCGCGCCGGTGAGGGTCACGCGGCCGTCCTGCACCCGGACGGTCACGGTGTCCGGGTCGATGCCCAGGACGCGGCGCAGGACCTCGGCCCGGATCTCCTCGCGGATCGCTGCGTCGTGGCGTAGGAACACGCGGAGCAGGTCGCTGCGGCTGACGATGCCCACCAGGCGGCCTGCCTCGTCGACGACGGGCAGGCGCTTGACGCGCTCGCTCTGCATCAGGCGGGCCGCTTCGACGACCGTCCACTCCGGGCGCGCGCACACGGCCGGGGCGGTCATGAGGCCCACGGCGGTGCTCGCCCGGCTGCGGGCGCGCTCGCGGGGCGGCAGGTCCGGGGTGAGCAGCAGCCCGGCGGGGTCCTCCTGGGCCGCTTCGTTGAGCAGCAGGTCGGCTTCGGAGACCAGGCCGAGCGGCCGGTCCTCGTGGTCCAGGACGGGCACGGCGGTGATGTCGTGCTCGGCGAGCAGCCGGACGATCTCCTTGAAACCGGTGTCGGGCCGTACGTGCACGACGGCCGGGGTCATCAGTTCTCCCACGATCCGGTGTCGCATGGTCGGTTCGCTCCTTTCCGATCGGCGGCACGGCCGCGCGTCGGGTGCTGGGTGTACGGGTCAGTCGTTCCGGTGGCGGACCACGACGACGGGGCAGGACGCGTGCTGGACGCAGTGCTGGCCGACCGAGCCGAGCAGGGCTCCGGCGAAGCCTCCGTGGCCCCGGCTGCCGACGACCAGGAGGGCGGCGCCGCGGGCCGCGTCCAGCAGGCACGCCGCGGCGCCGCCCTCCTGCACCCGGGTCCTGATCTCGACCGGGGCGTCGGAGGCGGTCGCCTCCGTGACGCTGTCGTCGAGGATCTTCCGCGCGATGCCCGGGAGATCCTCGTAGGCCTCGATCGGCACCGTCCAGCCGGTGGCCACCGGGTGCTGCCACGCGATCAGGGCCTCCACCACGGCACCCTGTATGCGGGCCTGGCCGACGGCCCATCGGAGTGCGTCGACTGATGCCGGCGATCCGTCGACACCGACCACGATCCGCTGCTCCGGTCCGGTCTGCTCGCCCATGTGTCCTCTCCTTCGTGTTCTCGTTGGTCTCAACCATCGGCACTGCTGGCGGAGTTGCGAAGGACCGAACGGGTCCCGGAGGCCGGGACCTTCAGCCCGGCCCTGGCCCGGCACAGGGAACGTGAGTTCTCTGCCGAGCGCGATGCCGTGCGGTGCGGTCGTGGGCCTGCCGGTCCCGCCCGGACCGTGTGAGCGGCCGAGGCCGGGATCCACGCCATGCCCCTCAGCGCCCCTTGCACGGGGGGACGACGATCAGCGGGCACTCCGCGTGCTCGACGAGGGCATGGCTCACCGACCCGAGGATCAGGCCCCGGAAGCCGCCGAGGCCACGCGAGCCGACGACGAGACACAGGGCCCGAGCAGGAAGACGGGCGCGGGCACGGCGGGGGTCGGTCCGCGACTGTTCCATGGGTCTCCTCCTCGGGCCCTGCGGTCGGTGTCCGCCCGGTCAACCGTTCCTTCGCGCACGCTGTTCGGCAGGATCCACGTCGCCCCGCGGCAGGGCCCGAAGGTCCCGGTCCGCCGGTCCCGCGAACCCGGGATGCCACCGGGACCGTCGTTCCGCCACCGGTGACCAACGGCCCAACGACCCGCCGGCCGGCCCGGGAGCAAGCTGTCGTCCGCACCCCCGATCGATGGACTCGATCGCCCGGCACCAACCGCCGGGATCGCTGCTCATCCAGCCCGATGGCAGTTCAGTGCACGACAGTCGAGGAGACCTCCGATGCCCAAGGCCCACCTGGTCGGAGGCGGCATCGCCGCCCTGTCCGCAGCAACGTTCCTCATCCGGGACGCGGGTTTCGCCGGCCGCGACATCCACCTCTACGAGGGCCAGGACGAGGTCGGCGGCAGCCTGGACGCGGGCGGTACGCCCGAGACGGGGTACACGATGCGCGGCGGCCGGATGTTCGAGGCCCAGTTCCGCTGCACGTACGACCTGCTATCCGGCATTCCGTCGCTGGACGACCCGTCGAAGTCGGCCACCCAGGACATCCTCGACTCGCACGACGAGTCCCCCTGGGACGACACCGCCCGGCTGGTGCGGGCGGGCGGCGAGATCTGCGACGGACACGCCATGGGCTTCTCCGAACGTCACCGGCTCGAACTGGTCAAGTGCCTGGCCACGCCCGAGCGGATGCTGGACGGCAAGCGCATCACGGACTGCTTCGACGCGGGGTTCTTCACCACCGACTTCTGGTACATGTGGTGCACCACCTTCGCGTTCGAACCCTGGCACAGCGCCATCGAGTTCCGGCGCTACCTCAAGCGCTTCGTCCACCTCTTCCCGGAGTTCCAGACGATGTCCGGGATCTACCGGACCCGCTACAACCAGTACGACTCGATCGTCCGCCCGCTCACCGCCTGGCTCCTGGAGCAGGGAGTCCACCTCCACACCGGCCGCCGGGTCGCAGACCTGGCCTTCCGGCGCGGACCGGGAACGAGTGTCGAGCGCATCCACTTCACCGGCGCGCACGCCGACATCCCGGTCGCCGGGGACGACCTCGTGTTCGTCACCAACGGATCGATGACCGCCGACTCCGTCCTCGGCTCCCACACCGCCCCGCCGGCGAGCCCGAACACCTCCCTCAGCCCCGACTCCTTCCTGCTGTGGCACCGGATCGCCCGTGGCCGCGACGACTTCGGCAACCCCGCTGTCTTCGACCACCACCCGGACGAATCCACCTGGGAGTCCTTCACCGTCACCGCCAAGGACCCCGCCTTCCTCGACTGGATGGAGAAGTTCACCGGCCGCCCGACGGGCCGCGGCGGCCTGCTCACCCTCACCGACTCCCCGTGGCTGCTCACCGTCGTCGTCAACCGCCAGCCGGTCTACCAGCAGCAGCCCGAGGACGTATCCGTGTGGTGGGGCTACGGCCTCTTCCCCGACAGGCCCGGCACCTTCGTCAAGAAGCCGATGCGGGAGTGCAGTGGCGCGGAGATCCTCCAGGAGGTCCTCCAGCACCTGGCCGTGGCCCCCGACACCGCCGAGAAGATCGCCGAGGCCTCGACCGCCATCCCCTGTCTGATGCCCTACATCACCAGCCAGTTCCTCGCGCGCAGCCACGGCGACCGGCCGCGGGTGGTCCCGAAGGGATCCACCAACCTCGCCTTCATCGGCCAGTACGCCGAGGTCCCCGACGACGTCGTCTTCACCGTCGAGTACTCCGTACGCACCGCCTGGGCCGCCGTGGCCGAACTCCTCGGCCTCAAGCGGCAGCCTCCGGCCGTCCACAAGGGCCACCACGACCCGCACGTCATGGCCCAGGCCCTGCACACCATGCACCGCAAGTAGCCCTCGACAAGACGTTCGGCCTCGGCTACGCCACCGGAGAGGCCGGCTCCTGGCTCAACGGCGGCTCCCCGACGAAGGGCTTCCTCAGCCACGTCTCGGCCGGTCCGCTCCAGTCCACCTTCCACGCCTGGGCCGGGCAGGCCTGGGCCGACTGGCTGTTCATGCTCGGCCTGCTCGGCATCGGCGTCGCGTTCGTCGGCGGCGTCGGGATGCGCGCCGCCGCCGGTGGCGGCACCCTGCTCCTGGCCCTGATGTGGGCCGCCGAGTGGCCACCCGCCCGCCATCTCGCCAACGGCACCGCCAGCGGCTCCAGCAACCCCGTCGTCGACTACCACGTCGTCTACGCGCTGCTGCTCCTCGCGCTGGCCGCCGTCGGCGCCGGCGACATCTGGGGGCTGGGACGCCGCTGGGCTGCCCTCCCGATCGTCCGCAAGCACGCCTGGCTCCGCTGAGACCCCACCGCCGTCCCGGAAGCACGCACGCCGAGGCCCCGCTGCCGGAGCCGGCGGCACCGACCCCTCCACGGGGGAAGGTGCCGTCGGCTCTCGGTTTTCCGGTTCAGCGCGCCCCTGATCCCCGACACCACACCGGCAGACATCGCTGCCGGCTGGGGCAGCCAGACCAAGGCCGGCACCCCCTGTCGGGCCGCGGCGCCCACCCGCCACGGCACTTCGACTCCAAACACGCGAGAGCGAGGCTTCCCGTCAGGGAGCCTCGCTCTCGTGCGATGCGTCCGCGTCCGGCCAGGGCCGTCAGACGGTGTGCAGGCCGTGGGCCTCGAACACGGCACGCGCCTTCGCCGTCTGACCGCCGGTGGGCACTGGGGTGTCCGCCAGCGTGCACTCCAGGCCCAGCGCACGCCACTTCGCCATGCCGAGCTTGTGGAACGGGAGGACATCGACCCTGGTGACGTTGCCCAGCGAGGCGGCGAAGGCGGCGACCCCCTCGACGTTCTCGACGGGGTCCGTCAGGCCGGGGACCAGGACGAAGCGGACCCAGACCTCCTTGCCGAGATCCGCCAGGCGGCGGGCGAAGTCCACGGTGGGGGCCAGCTCCCGCCCGGTCAGGTGCCGGTAGAGCGCGCGGTCCCACGACTTGACGTCGAGCAGGACGAGGTCGGTGTCGGCGAGCAGCGCGTCGGTGGCGCGGGTGCCCAGGAAGCCGGAGGTGTCCAGCGCGGTGTGCAGCCCGAGGTCGTGCTTGAAGCGGTGCAGCAACTCGCCGGTGAAAACGGGCTGAAGCAGCGGCTCGCCACCGCTGACGGTGGCGCCGCCGCCGGAGGCGCGGATGAACTCGACGCACTTGGCCGCCTCGCTGACGATCTCGCCCGCGCGGATGCGTCGCCCGTCCCGCAGGTGCCAGGTGTCGGGGTTGTGGCAGTACAGGCAGCGCAGCGGGCACCCGGCCAGGAAGGCGACGAAGCGGGTGCCGGGGCCGTCGACGCCGGTGGACAGGTCCCAGGAGTGGAACATTCCGCCGGCCGGGCGCCTGGTGGCGACGGCGGCCGGTGTCGCGGCTGGCGCGGATCGACTCGGCAGGTGGACGGGCAGGATGGGATCGGGCATGGGAATCTCCCGGTGAAGCGCGGTGCCGGCGCCCTTGGTCGGGGAGGCGCCGGCACCGCGAGCGGGGGGTGAGGGCTACAAGGCGTCGTGGAAGGTGCGGCCGATCACGTCGAGTTGCTGCTCGCGGGTGAGGCGGACGAAGTTGACCGCGTAGCCGCTGACCCGGATGGTGAGCTGCGGGTACTTCTCGGGGCGGTCCATGGCGTCCAGCAGGGTGTCCCGGTCGAGGACGTTGACGTTCATGTGGAAGCCGCGGCAGGTGGTGTAGCCGTCCAGGACGCCGACCAGGTTGCGCACCCGTTCCTCGGGGGTGCGGCCGAGCGCGTCCGGGGTGACGGTGTTGGTGAGCGAGATGCCGTCCTCGGCGTGGTCGTACGGCAGTTTCGCGACGGACAGCGCGCTCGCGACGTAGCCGTGGGCGTCGCGCCCGTTCATCGGGTTGGCGCCAGGGGAGAACGGCTCGCCGGCCCGCCGTCCGTCCGGGGTGTTGCCGGTCTTCTTGCCGTAGACGACGTTGGAGGTGATGGTCAGGACGGACTGGGTGTGCTCGGCGCCCCGATAGGTGGGGTGCTTGCGCACCTTCGCCATGAAGTCCTCGACCAGCCGGACCGCGATCTCGTCCGCCCGGTCGTCGTTGTTGCCGTACGCCGGGTAGTCGCCGTCGACCAGGTAGTCGGTGACCAGGCCGGTCTCGTCCCGCACCGGCCTGACCTCGGCGTACCTGATCGCGGACAGCGAGTCGGCGGCCACCGCGAGTCCGGCGATGCCGCAGGCCATGGTGCGCCGGACGTCCCGGTCGTGCAGGGCCATCTCGATCCGCTCGTAGGCGTACCTGTCATGCATGTAGTGGATGACGTTCAGGGCGTGGACGTACGTCCCGGCGAGCCACTCCAGCTGCTCGTCGAAGCGAGCCAGCACCTCGCCGTAGTCGAGGACGGCCCCGCCGACCGGTGTGGTGGCCGGGCCGACCTGGGCGCCGGAGAGTTCGTCCCGGCCGCCGTTGATCGCGTAGAGGAGGGTCTTGGCGAGGTTGACCCGCGCGCCGAAGAACTGCATCTGCCGGCCGACCTCCATCGCGGACACGCAGCAGGCGATCGCGGTGTCGTCGCCGAAGCGCGGGCGCATCAGCTCGTCCGACTCGTACTGCAGCGAGGAGGTGTCGATCGACACCCGGACGCAGAACTCCTTGAATCCCTGCGGGAGCCGGGGCGACCAGAAGACGGTCAGGTTCGGCTCGGGGGCCGGGCCCAGGTTGTAGAGGGTCTGCAGGTAGCGGAAGGACGTCCGGGTGACCAGCGTCCGCCCGTTCGCGCCCATGCCGCCGATCGACTCGGTCACCCAGGTCGGGTCCCCGGAGAACAGCTCGTCGTACTCGGGGGTGCGCAGGAAGCGGACGATCCGCAGCTTGATGATGAAGTCGTCCACCAGTTCCTGGGCCTGGCGTTCCGTCAGCAATCCACCGGCCAGGTCGCGCTGGAGGTATATGTCGAGGAAGGTGGAGGTGCGGCCGAGCGACATCGCCGCGCCGTTCTGCTCCTTGACCGCCGCCAGGTAGGCGAAGTAGAGCCACTGGATCGCCTCGCGGGCGGTCGCCGCCGGGTCAGAGATGTCGTAGCCGTAGCCGTCGGCCATCTGTTTCAGCTCGCCCAACGCCCGGATCTGCTCGGCGAGTTCCTCGCGCTCGCGGATGGTCTCCTCGATCCGCGTCGGGTCGGTGGGTGGCGCGTCCAGTTCGGCCTTCTCGGCGAGCTTGGCCTCGATCAGCCGGTCCACGCCGTAGAGGGCGACGCGGCGGTAGTCGCCGATGATCCGGCCTCGCCCGTAGGCGTCCGGCAGTCCGGTGATGACGCCTGCCTTGCGGGCGGCGAGGATCTCGGGGGTGTAGGCGTCGAAGACGCCGTCGTTGTGGGTCTTGCGGTACTCGGTGAAGACTTTCTCCAGCTGCGGGTCGACCGGGTAGCCGTAGGTCCGCAGCGCGCCGGCGACCATCCGCCAGCCGCCGCTCGGCATGATCGCGCGCTTGAGCGGTGCGTCGGTCTGCAGGCCGACGATCAACTCCCGCTCCCGGTCGATGTATCCGGGCGCGTGCGCGGTGATGCTCGACGGGACGTCGTACGCGATGTCGAGGACCCCCTTGGCGCGCTCCTCGGGGAAGCGGGCGGTGATCTGCCGCCACATCTCGGCGGTCCGCTCGGTGGGCCCGGCCAGGAAGGCGGCGTCGCCCTCGTACGGGGTGTAGTTGTGCTGGATGAAGTCGCGGACGTCGATGGCGTCCCGCCAGAGTCCGCCCTTGAAGCCGTCCCAGGCGCTCGTGGTGCGTTCCTGCTGCGAGGTGGTCATGTCGGTGTCCTCTCTCAGGCCTGGTCGCCGTAGTAGGCTCGACGCATCAGCTGCTGCAGGTCGGCGGTCATCGGCATGCGGGGGTTGGCGGGGGCGCACTGGTCCTCGTAGGCGTTCATCGCCTGCTGGGGCAGGGCGGCGAGGAAGGCCGCCTCGTCCACGCCCGCCGCCTTGAAGGAGCGCGGGATGCCGACCTTGTCGCGCAGTTCCTCGACCGCCGCCGCGAGGGACTCGACGCCCTGCTCCGGGGTCGCGGCCGGCAGGCCGAGCATCCGGGCGATGACCTGATAGCGCTCCGGGGCGGTGTAGCTCTGGTACTTGGGCCAGCCGGTGACCTTCGCCGGGGCGGAGCCGTTCCAGCGGACCACGTGCGGCAGCAGCAGGGCATTGGTGCGGCCGTGGGCGATGTGGAAGGTGGCGCCGAGGGTGTGAGCCATGGCGTGGACCGCGCCCAGGAAGGCGGAGCCGAAGGCCATGCCGGCGATCGTCCCGGCGTTGTGCATCTTCTCCCGTGCCACCGGGTCGTCCGGGCCGCTCAGCACGGCCCGTTCCAGGTTCTCGAAGATGAGCCGGACGCCCTGGAGCGCCAGGCCGTCGGTGAAGTCGTTGGCGTAGACGGACACGTAGGTCTCGATGCAGTGGGTGAGGGCGTCGAAGCCGGTGTCCGCGGTGACGTCCTTGGGCAGGCCGGTCGTCAGGGCCGGGTCGACGATGGCCACGCTCGGGGTGAGCGCGTAGTCGGCGAGCGGGTACTTCTGGCCGGTGGCGGTGTCGGTGATCACCGCGAAGGGGGTGACCTCGCTGCCGGTGCCGGAGGTGGTCGGGATGCACACCAGCTTCGCCTTCTCGCCCAGGTCCGGGAAGGTGAAGGCGCGCTTGCGGATGTCGAAGAACTTCTCCTTCAGGTCCGCGAACTCCACCTCCGGGTGCTCGTACATCAGCCACATCACCTTGGCCGCGTCCATCGGCGAGCCGCCGCCGAGCGCGATGATGGTGTCCGGCTCGAACTCCCGCATCAGCGCGGCGCCCTTGCGCACGGTGTCGATGCTCGGATTCGGCTCGACGGAGTCGATGACCCGCACCTCGACCGGCTCGCGGCGGCGGCCGAGCACGCCCCGGATCCGCTCCAGGTGGCCGATCTCCACCATGGTCCGGTCCGTGACGACGACGATCCGGTGCGCGTTCGGCATGCTCGCCAGGTACTTGACCGAGTTGCGCTCGAAGTAGATCTTCGGCGGGACCTTGAACCACTGCATGTTGGTGTTGCGCCGCCCGATCCGCTTGATGTTGACGAGGTTCAGCGCCGAGACGTTCCCGGACACCGAGTTGTGCCCGTAGCTGCCGCAGCCCAGGGTCAGCGAGGGCGTGAAGGCGTTGTAGACGTCACCGATGCCGCCCTGCGAGCTGGGCGCGTTCCAGATGATCCGGCAGGCCTTGACCGCATGCCCGAACTCCTCGGCGAACGCCGCGTCCTCGGTGTGTACCGCGGCCGAGTGCCCGAGGCCGTCGAACTCCACCATCGCGGCGGCAAGTTCGACACCCTCGCGGCGCGAGCGGGCGGTGAGGACGGCGAGCACCGGGCAGAGCTTCTCCCGGGTCAGCGGCTCGGCCGGCCCGACCCGCTCGCAATCGGCCAGGATCACCGAGGTGTCGGCCGGCACCTCGAAGCCCGCCTCCTCGGCCACCTGCGCGGCCGAACGGCCCACCGCCGCCGAGTTCAGCCGGCCGCCGGCGCAGCCGGTACCGTCGCCGGTACCGAACAGGTACCGCTCCAGCAACGCCTTCTCCTCGACGCTCGCGTGGTGCGCCTTCAGCTTCCGGAACTCGGCGAGCGCGGCGTCGCGGATCTCCGCGTCCAGGACGACGGCCTGTTCGGAGGCGCAGATCATGCCGTTGTCGAAGGACTTCGACAGCACGATGTCGTTCACCGCCTGCTTCAGGTCCGCGCTCCGCTCCACGTACGCAGGGACGTTGCCCGCGCCGACGCCCAGAGCCGGCTTGCCGCAGGAGTACGCGGCCCGCACCATCGCGTTGCCGCCGGTGGCCAGGATCGTGGCGACGTCCGGATGGTTCATCAGGGCGCCGGTGGCGTCCATCGAGGGCTCGGCGATCCACTGGACGCAGTGCTCCGGCGCGCCGGCCGCCACCGCCGCGTCCCGGACGATCCGGGCGGCCTCGGCGGAGCAGCGCTGGGCCGAGGGGTGGAAGGCGAAGACGATCGGATTGCGGGTCTTCAGGGCCAGCAGGCACTTGAAGATCACGGTCGAGGTCGGGTTGGTCACCGGGGTGATGCCCGCGACCACGCCGACCGGCTCGGCGATCTCCACGATGCCGTCGATCTCGTCCCGGTGCACCACCCCGACCGTCCTGGTCCGGGCCATCACGTGGGTGACGTTCTCACAGGCGAAGACGTTCTTGACCGCCTTGTCCTCGAAGACCCCGCGCCCGGTCTCCTCCACCGCCAGCACCGCGAGGCCGGTGTGCCGCTCCAGTGCGGCCAGCGAGGCCTTCTTGACGATGTGATCGACCTGCTCCTGGGTGAACGGCGCGTACGCGGCCAGCGCGTCGAGCGCGTTGCGCACCAGACGGTCGACAGCGATGTCCGCGGGCGGCACCGTGACTTGGGCCTGGAACGGGACGGAGGGGGCTTTCGCCTCGGTCTGGGTCTGGCGGGGCATGGGCTGGACCACCTTTCGGTTTCCGGGGAAGCTGGCGCCCGCAGATGTCCGGTCGGGCTGTCCACCGACAGCCTCCCCCGGCCGATGCGGGCCGGGCCCCGGCCATTGGGGGTAGTCCTGCGGGCCGAAGGTCCTCTCGTTCGCCCGCGCCCGCGCGGTCCCCCGTGGACACGCCGACGGCCGTGGTGCGGACCGCTGTCGGTCCGCACCACGGCCGTGCGCGGGGCCGGCCTCAGTCGTGCGGCACGATCGCGACCGGGCTGTGCGCGTGGTGGAGCACGGCGTGGGCGACGGAGCCCAGCCAGGGCGCGGCCGGGTGGAGCCTGGGCCGGCGGCGTCCCACCACCGTCAGGCAGGCGCTCCGGGAGGCCTCCACCAGCGCCCGTCCGGCCGGCCAGGCGGTGAGCTCGGCCTGGACCCGGACCTCCGGGTGCTTCTCCCGCCAGGGGGCCAGGGCGTCCTGGAGCCGCATCAGCTCCGCGGCTTCCAGCGCCTCCCTGATCTCCCGCTGGTCCACCACGGCCTCGGTCGAGTACGGCCCCGCGGGCACCTTCCGGCTCTCCAGCACGCGCAGCGTCGCGCCCCGTGCCGCGGCCTGTTCGAAGGCGAAGGCGATGACGTCCGGGCAGGCCTGGTCGCTGTCCAGCCCGACCACCACGTCGCCCGATCCGCCGCCCTGGCCGTCGGCCCCAGCGCGGAGCAGCACGACGGGGCAGTTCGCGTGGCCCGCCACCCGCAGCGAGACGGAGCCGACCAGCAGCCCGGCGAACCCTCCCAGGCCGCGCGAGCCGAGCACCAGCAGGCCGTTGCGGCCCCCGGCGGCGGCGAGCGCGTAGGCCGGGTTCCCGGGCATGTGCTCGCAGGTCAGCTCCAGCCCGGGCAGCACGCTCGCGATGTGGTCCCGGGTGGCGAGCACCGACGGCGGCAGCGGCTCGCCGCCGCGGTCGGCCTCCCCGGGCGCGGTCGAGCTCGCGCCCCCGGCGTGGAGCAGCCGCAGCGGCCGGCCGCTGCGGTGCGCCTCCTGGGCAGCCCACTCGGCGGCGGCTGTACTCGTTCCCGATCCGTCGACTCCGACCACTACGGCGTACGGCATGATGACGGCCCTCCCTCGTTCGACGGTCCCGGCGCGGATGCCGGCGACCCCGGTGCGCGATCCACGATCGCGGTCGCCGCAGGCCGGTCCCAGGGGCCGAGCAGCCCCCGGGTGTGGCCCGAAGGTCCCGCTCACGCCTCCGGGACGATGGCGACCGGGCAGAGCGCGTGGTGCAGGACGGCGTGGCCGACCGGGCCGAGCGCGCCGACCAGGACTGCGGGCCGCCTGCCCAGCACCAGCAGCCGGGCCTTGGCCGACGCCTCCACCAGCGCCAGGCCCGCTCCCGTGCACGCGGTGTCCGCGACGACCTCGACCTCCGGATGGGCTGCCCGCCACGGTTCGAGGGCACGGGCGAGGAGATCGTCCTCGTCGTCCGGCACCCCAGCGGCCGAGGCGTGGACGACGTGCAGCGGCAGCCCGTGGCGGCGTGCGGCGGCGAAGGCGAACTCCAGGGCCGCCTCCGCGGGCCGGCGGGCATCCAGCCCGACCACGACCTGCTCGCGCGCTTCCGGACCCGGGGGGTCCACCGGCAGCACCACGGTCGGGCAGCCGGCCCGGGCGACCAGATGCAGGGCGGTGGACCCGATGCGCAGTCCGGGGAAGCCGCCGGCACCGCGGGCGGCGACAACGAGCAGTTCGGCGTCCTCCCCCGCGGCCACCAGCGCCGCGGTGGCGAGGTCGTGGACCTCCTCGATGCGGGTCTCCAGCTGCGGGTAGCGCACCGCCAGGACGTGGCGGACCTCGTGCAGCAGGGCGCCCGGGTCCGGCCGCCGTCCTGCCGACCAGCTGGGGAGCAGATGGGGCATCAGGGGCAGGGCGTGCAGGACGCGCAGCGGGCAGCCGCGCAGCAGCGCCTCGCGGGCGGCCCAGTCGGCGGCGGTCAGGCTGGTTTCGGAGCCGTCGATTCCGACGGTGACGGGTAGCTCCATGTGCTGTTCTCCTGACGGTCGGCCCCCCGGTTTCGGTCAGCCCTGCCAGGTCCAGTCGGTGACCTCGGGCAGGTCGGTGCCGTGCTCGCAGATCCAGTCGTGGTGGCGGGCACGTCGGTCGGCCATCTCCTGGCGCAGGGTGGCGGCGCGCACGGCCAGGCCGGGGACGCGGTCGATGACGTCCATGACGAGGCGGTAGCGGTCCAGGTCGTTGCGGACCACCATGTCGAACGGCGTGGTGGTGGTGCCGGACTCCTTGTAGCCGCGCACGTGCAGCTGTGGGTGGACGGCCCGGCGGTAGGCGAGGCGGTGGATCAGCCACGGGTAGCCGTGGTAGGCGAAGATCACCGGCCGGTCGCGGGTGAACAGGGCGTCGAACTCGGCGTCGGGCATCCCGTGCGGGTGTTCCTCCGCGGGCGTCAGCCGGGCCAGGTCGACCACGTTCACCACCCGGACGTGGAGGTCGGGCAGGTGCCGGCGGAGCAGGTCGGCAGCCGCGAGGACCTCCTGGGTGGGCACGTCACCGGCGCAGGCCAGGACGACGTCGGGCTCCCGGGTGCCGTCCTCGGTGCCGGCCCATTCCCAGATCCCGGCGCCACGGGCGCAGTGGGCGCGGGCCTCGTCAAGCGTGAGCCAGTCGAAGCAGGGCTGCTTGCCGGCGACCACGACGTTGACGTAGTCGCGGCTGCGCAGCACGTGGTCGGCGGTGGCGAGCAGGGTGTTGGCGTCCGGCGGGAAGTAGACCCGCACGGCTTCGGGGCTCTTGTTGAGGACGTGGTCGACGAAGCCGGGGTCCTGGTGGGAGAAGCCGTTGTGGTCCTGGCGCCAGACGTGGGAGGTGAGCAGGTAGTTGAGCGAGGCGATCGGTGCGCGCCAGGGCAGGGCGCGGGTGGTGCGCAGCCACTTGATGTGCTGGTTCACCATGGAGTCGACGATGTGGACGAAGGCCTCGTAGCAGGAGAAGAGGCCGTGTCGGCCGGTCAGGAGGTAGCCCTCCAGCCAGCCCTGGCAGGTGTGTTCGGAGAGGATCTCCATCACCCGGCCGTCGTGGGCGAGGTGTTCGTCGACGGGCAGGGTGTCGGCCTGCCAGGCCTTGCCGGTGGCGGCGTAGACGGCCTGGAGGCGGTTGGAGGCGGTCTCGTCCGGACCCACCAGGCGGAAGTCCCGGCGCTCGGCGGTGGCGGCCGTCAGGTCGGCGAGCAGGTCGCCCAGGACCCGGGTCGGCTCGTGCAGTGTCGCACCGGGCTTGTCCACGGGTACGGCGTAGCGCTCGAGTGACGGCATCGGCAGGTCGCGCAGCAGCAGGCCGCCGTTGGCGTGCGGATTCGCGCCGAGGCGGCGGGGGCCTTCGGGGATCCGGTCAAGGACCTGCGCCGATGGACGGCCGTGTTCGTCGAAGAGTTCCTCCGGCCGGTAGGAGCGCAGCCAGTCCTCCAGCTGCCGCAGGTGCGCGGGGTTGTCGCGGACCCGGTCGAGCGGCACCTGGTGGGCGCGCCAGGTGCCCTCGACCGGCAGGCCGTCCACCTCGGCCGGTCCGGTCCAGCCCTTGGGCGTGCGCAGCACGATGAGCGGCCACTGCGGTCGGCGGGTGCTGCCGCCGGCGCGGGCCTCGTGCTGGATGGCGGCGATCCGGTCGAGGGCGGTGTCCATGGCCTCGGCCATGGCCCGGTGGACCGTCAGCGGGTCGTGGCCGCCGATGTACAGCGGGAGGTGGCCGTAGCCGCGGAGCAGGGCGTCGAGCTCCGCCTCGGGCAGGCGGGCGAGCACGGTCGGATTGGCGATCTTGTAGCCGTTGAGGTGCAGGATCGGCAGCACCGCGCCGTCGTGGACGGGGTCGAGGAACTTGTTGCCGTGCCAGGAGGCCGCCAACGGGCCGGTCTCGGCCTCACCGTCGCCGATCACACAGGCGACCAGCAGGCCGGGATTGTCGAAGGCTGCGCCGTAGGCGTGCGAGAGCGCGTAGCCGAGCTCACCGCCCTCATGGATCGAACCCGGCGTCTCGGGAGCGACGTGGCTGGGCACGCCGCCGGGGAAGGAGAACTGGCGGAACAACCGGGCCATGCCGGCCCCGTCGCGGGTGACGTCGGGATAGGTGTCGGTGTAGCTGCCGTCGAGCCAGGAGTTCGCGAGGACGGCGGGCCCGCCGTGCCCGGGGCCCCAGACGCAGACGGCGTCGAGGTCCCGTGCGCTGATCACCCGGTTGAGGTGGGTGTGCACCAGGTTGAGGCCGGGCGACGTGCCCCAGTGCCCCAGCAACCGGGGTTTGATGTGCTCCGGGCGCAGCGGCTCGCGCAGCAACGGGTTCGCCATCAGGTAGATCTGCCCCACCGCAAGGTAGTTGGCGGCCCGCCAGTGGGCGTCGAGCGCCCGGATCTCCTCCTCGGAGGGTCCACCGGGAGCCGTACTCGGGTTGACGGACATGACTGTGCACTCCTCGGAGTCTGTCGGCTTCACCGACCGCCGACGGTCGGCCGACCTTCATCCTTCCCCCCTCGGCCGAGGTCCGCGCAGGGCCGAACAGGCCCCGTTCCATGGGATACCGGGGGCCGGTGGTCCCTGCTGTCCACGACTTCACCCGGACGACCCCGCACCGCGCTCCGCCCCGGGACGTACGGCCCCGAAGCGGGGACCGCCGGCCCTGCGTCCGGGTGCGCCGCCTGCCACAGGCTGACGGCACCTGCACAACCCGTGCAGGCGCGCCGCACGGCGCACGGACACGTGGACGAGTGGGACAGATCATGATCGACAGCGGGCGCGGGACGAAGGCCTACCTGGTCGGCGGCGGCATAGCGGCTCTGGCCGCCGCGGCCTTCCTGATCCGCGACGGCGAGTTCCCCGGCGAGAACATCCACGTCCTGGAGCAGCTCCCGCTGGCCGGCGGCTCGCTCGACGGCCGCGGATCCCCGGAACGGGCGTACGTGACCCGGGGCGGGCGGATGCTGGAGGACGAGGCGTACACCTGCCTGTGGAACCTCCTGGAGACGATCCCGACCCTCGACGACGAGAACGTCTCGGTGCGGGATGAGATCGTCCGGTTCAACCGGGACTGGCCCACCCGTGCCAGGGCCCGGCTGATCGACCGGGACCACCGAGTCCTCGACGCCGCGCGCCTCGGTCTCGACGCCCGGGACCGGCTGGAGCTGGCCCGGTTGCTCGTCCTGCCGGAGTCGGTGATCGGCGACCGCCGGATCGACCAGTTCTTCTCCGAGCACTTCTTCGCCACGAACTTCTGGGCGATGTGGCGCACCACCTTCGCCTTCCAGAACTGGCACAGCGCGATCGAGCTCAAGCGCTACTTCCTGCGCTTCCTCCAGGAGTTCCCGCGCATCCACACCCTGGCGGGCGTGCGCCGCACCCGCCTCAACCAGTACGACTCCATTGTCCGGCCGCTCACCCGGTGGCTGCAGGAGCGCGGTGTGCGCTTCGAGCACGGCGTCACCGTCACCGACGTCGACTTCACCGAGCAGGACGGTATCCGCCGCGCGAAGCGCCTCCACCTGCTCCGCGACGGCCACCGGGAGAGCGTCGAACTCGCCGAGCTCGACCTGGCGTTCATCACGCTCGGCTCGATGACAGCCGACGCTGCCTACGGCGACGACGACACCGTGCCGGAGCTGATCCGGGACAAGCGGGACGGCAACTGGACGCTGTGGGAGACCCTCTCCCGCCAGGCGCCGGACTTCGGGCAGCCGGCGGTCTTCAACGGCAACGTCGGCGAAGCCGCCTGGGAGTCCTTCACGTTGACCATGCGAAGCCCCGCGCTGCTCAGGCGGATCGAGGAGTTCAGCGGCAACGCCCCGGGCACCGGCGCGCTGATGACCTTCAGGGACTCGCCCTGGCTGATGTCGATCGTCGTGCCCCGTCCGCCGCACTTCGACGGGCAGCCCGAGGACGTCCTCACCCTCTGGGGCTACGGCCTGTTCATCGACACCCCGGGCGAGCACACCGGCACGACGATGGCCGAGTCCACCGGACGGGAGATCCTCACCGAACTCCTCGGCCAGCTCGGCTTCGACGACATCGCCGACGAGGTCCGCGCCACCACCACCGTCACCACGGTGATGATGCCCTACATCACCAGCCAGTTCGCCCGCCGCTCGGTCCACGACCGGCCCCGGGTGATCCCGCACGGCGCGCGGAACTTCGCCTTCCTCGGCCAGTACGTCGAGATCCCCGAGGACGTCGTCTTCACCGTCGAGTACTCGGTGCGCGGCGCCATGCACGCCGTGTACCGACTGCTCGGCCTCGACAAGCCGATTCCGGCCGTCCACCACGCCCTCTCCGATCCGAAGACGGCGTTCCGGGCGCTGGAGACCGCCTTCGGCTGAGCGCGCGACAGCCTCCGCCGACCGGCCGAAGGGCGCACCCGAGATGTCTCGGGTGCGCCCTTCGGCCATTCGGGACAACCTCGCGTCCAGAGCAGCACCCAACGCCACGGCCCGCCACCGTGGCTTCGGTGGCGGGCCGTGCGCGCGGATGTCCAGGGCCGCTCCAGGGCGGCCGGAGGACGGCCCCGACCGCTCCCCCGGTCGCATTACCGGTCCCGGCTGGCCCCCGGCTCGCGCTGGCTATTGCGCGGGTGTGATGAGGCCGTAGTGGCCGTCGTAGCGGTGGTACAGGATGTTGCCACGACCGGTCTCGCCGTTCGTGAAGAAGACGAACGGCAGGCCGCTCAGGTCGAGGCGCGAGACGGCGTCGGCGACGGTCAGTTCGGGCACGGCCCTGGTGCTCACCGCGATGCCCGGCTCGGCTTCGGGTGCCGCTCCGGCCGAGACGATCCGGTACGCTCCGGTCGCCCCGTCGTGGCGGACGACGCTGTCGCAGCCCGTCGCCGCGTCGGTGTACAGGTGGAAGTCGTAGTCCATCGCTTCCAGTTCGAACACCGCCGCCCAGGTAGTCTGGCGCGCGAGGCTGTAGCTCTTGTGCCGCACGATGCGGCGCTCCTCAGCATCCAGCACCCGGCGCTGCGGCCTGTGCTCGCGCCCGCTGGCCGCGGGCGGCTCAGCGTGGTGGCGGTGGTGCCGCTGGTGGGTCCGGACCCGAGCGATCCTGGCGTTCAGCCGGTCCTGGAGGAGGTCGACGGCTTCCTGCATGGTGGCGGCGGCGACGTGGGCCCGGACGGGCCGGCCGTTGAGGTCGAGCGTGGCCTGGGCGGTCGACGGCTTGGCCACGGCGTGGTTGGGCTCCTGGGTGAGCTTCACCCGGACCGCGAGGACCGGCTCGTCGAGGCGTTCGAGCACCGCGAGCAGCTTGGTCCTGGCGTAGTCGGGTGCACCCAGGGAGACTTCACCGCGGGTCGCCACCAGGACCTCGGCGGCGGGTCGGATCTGCAGACGGGTCATCACGGTTTCCTTTCCGGGTGGTTGTCAGACTGCCGCACGCTGACCGGCCGGGCCGAGGGTCGAAGGTCCCGCCGGCAACGCCTTGGGTCCCTCCCCTGCGGCGCCCGGCAGCGCGCGGACGGTGGTGCCGGTGGTGCCGAGGACCGTGCCCAGTGCGTTGTCGAGGGGGCCGATGGCCGCGAGACCTCCGGTCCGCTCCGCGAAGGCGGCGGCGGCCTCGGCCTTGGGCCGCATCGACCCTTCCGGCAGGTCCAGTTCGCGCAGCCGGTCGGGTGTGACGCTGACCAGCGGGCCGGGGCGGGTGGAGCCGAAGCGGGTGAAGACGTGGGTGACGTCGGTGAGGATCAGCAGCGCGTCGGCGTCGAGCTGTTCGGCGAGCAGCGCCGCGGCCAGGTCCTTGTCGACGACCGCCTCGACGCCGTGGACGAGGCCGGTGTCCGGGTCCCGCGTGACCGGGACACCGCCGCCCCCGGCGGCGATCACCACCGAGCCCGTGGCCAGGAGCGCCCGGATGGCCGGGAGTTCGACGATCGCCGTGGGACGGGGTGAGGGAACGACCCGGCGCAGGTGCTCACCGTCCCGCCCGATGGTCCAGCCCCGCTCGGTCTCCATCGTCCTGGCCTGGTGGTCGGTGAGTTGCCCGCCGATGAACTTGCCCGGCCGCTGGAAGGCGGGATCGTGGGGGTCGACCTCGGTGTGGGTCACCAGTGCGGTGACGGCGCGGCGCGGCAGCCGGCCCATGAGCTCGCGGGCGAGCAGGGTGCCGATCATGCCCTGGGTCTGGGCTCCGAGGACGTCCAGCGGGTACGGCGCGGTGAGCGCCGGGTCGGCCTCGCTCTCCTGGGCGAGCAGGCCGATCTGTGGCCCGTTGCCGTGAGTGATCACCAACTCGTGCCCGGCGGTGACGAGTTCGGCGAGCGAGCGGGCGGCGTCGTGGACGTGGTGCTGCTGGACGGCGGCGTCGGGGTGCTCGCCTCGCTGGAGCAGGGCGTTCCCGCCGAGTGCGGCGACGATGCGCATGGTCACTTCCTCCCGAGGGTGGCGACGAGGATCGCCTTGATGGTGTGCATGCGGTTCTCGGCCTGGTCGAAGACCAGCGAGGCCGGCGACTCGAAGACCTCGTCGGTGACTTCGAGGCCGTCGAGCCCGTGCTCGTCGGCGAGTTCGGCGCCGAGGTCGGTGCGGCGGTCGTGCAGGGCGGGCAGGCAGTGCAGGAAGGCGGTGTCCGGGTTGCCGGTCGCCGCCATCGTCTTCGCGTTGACCTGGTACGGCAGCAACCGGGCGATGCGCTCGGGCCACTGGGCGTGGTCCTCGCCCATCGACACCCACACGTCGGTGTAGAGGTAGTCCGCCCCGCGCACGGCCTCCTCGACCTCGTCGGTGAGAGTGACCCGAGCGCCGCTGTCCTGGGCGAGCCGCCGGCACACGGAGACGAGCAGCGGGTCCGGCCACAGCTCGCGCGGTGCCGCGATCCGCACGTCCATGCCCAGCAGACTCCCCATCGTGAGCAGGGAGTTGGCGGTGTTGTTGCGCGCGTCGCCGAGGTAGCAGAAGGAGATCTCCTCCAGCGGCTTTCCGCTGTGCTCGCGCATGGTGAAGACGTCGCACAGGCTCTGGGTGGGGTGGCAGGCGCCGGTCAGGCCGTTGTACACGGGCACACCGGCGTGGGCCGCGAGCTCGGTGACGGCGTCCTGCTCGAAGCCCCGGTACTCGATGCCGTCGTACATCCGGCCGAGCACGCGGGCGGTGTCGGCGATGCTCTCCTTGTGGCCGATGTGCGAGCCGTCCGGGCCCAGGTAGGTGGTCATGGCGCCCTGGTCGGCCGCGGCGACCTCGAAGGCGCAGCGGGTCCGGGTGGAGTTCTTCTCGAAGATCAGGGCGATCCTGCGGCCGGTCAGCCGAGGCGTCTCGGTGCCGGCGCGTCGGGCGGCCTTCAGCTCGGCGGCGAGGTCGAGGAGGTGGTGGATCTCGGCGGCGGTGAAGTCGAGTTCGCGCAGGTAGTGGCGGCCGCGCAGGTCGATGGTCATGGCTGTTCGCTCCTCGGGTTGGCCGGGTGAGGTGGGTCAGTTGGCGGGGTCGCGCTGGATCGGGCAGCTCATGCAGCGCGGGCCGCCACGGCCGCGGCCGAGTTCGGAGCCCGCGATGGTGACGATCTCGACGCCCCGCTTGCGCAGGTGGGTGTTGGTGGTGGTGTTGCGCTCGTAGCCGACGACGACGCCGGGGGCGAGGGCGAGGAAGTTGCTGCCGTCGTCCCACTGTTCGCGTTCGGCGGCGCGGGCGTCCTGGTCGGCGGACAGGAAGCGGATCTTGTCCAGGTCGAGGGCCTCGGCGAGCGAGGCGGCGAGGTCGGTGTCGGTCCGCACGTCGAAGCCGGCCGGGCGTTCGGGGGCGGGGGTGAGGGTCCAGGAGCGCAACTCGCGGTCCAGGCCCGGGTAGAGCGTGAAGGTGTCCCGGTCGATCATCGTCATGACGGTGTCCAGGTGCATGAACGCCCGGCTCTGCGGCAGTTGCACGGCGATCAGCCGGTGCGCGGTGTTGGTGAGGAACAGTTGTCGGGCGAGGGTTTCGACGGCCGCGGCGGTGGTGCGCTCGCCCATTCCGACCATGACGACGCCCGGGGCGATCACGTGGACGTCTCCGCCCTCGATGCTGAGCCCCGGCGCGGTGGTGGTGCCGTCAAGCAGCGGGGGCGCGGTCTCGGCGAACAGCGGGTGGAAGCGGTAGATCGCGGCGGTGTGCAGGGTCTCCCGCCGCCGGGCCGGCTTCGCCATCGGATTGAGGCTGTACCGAGCGCCGATCCAACAGGAGTTGTCGCGCGGGAAGAGGTGGTTGGGCAGCGGCGGAAGGGCGAAGTCCTGCTCGCCGACGGTGTTCCACACCAGGCTGTGCGGCTTGCGCAGCGGCAGGTCGTCCTTGAGGACACCACCGATCAAGTACTCGGCCAGCGTTCGGCCGTCGAGTTCCTCGCACAGCTCGCGCACCGGCTCGACCAGGGCAGGGCCGACATTGGCCGGGGTGACCACCTGCCCCAGCAGCCAGGACCGGGCCGGCGGCAGGTCGAGGGTCTCGGCGAGCAGGTCGGCGTAGTGGTGCACGCGAACGCCGTGGTCGCGCAGCACCTGGGCGAAGGCGTCGTGCTCCTCGCGGGCGCGCTTGGCCCACAGGATGTCGTCGAACAGCAGGTCGTCGACGTTGCGCGGGGTCAGCCGGGACAGCTCCAGGCCCGGACGGTGCAGGATCACCTGACGCAGGCGGCCCGCTTCGGAATCGACACGCAGGGTGGACATTGTTGGTGCTCCTCGGAGTTCAGTGCAGGTGGCGCGCGGTCAGTGCGCGCCGGAGAACGGTCGGCAGGCCGACGGGCCGTGCGGTACGGGCCGCCTTCAACGGCGGCTCGTCGTGGTGGGCCGGCTCGGTGGCGGTGGTCGGGGCGGCGGTGCCGGTGAGGGCTCCCGCCGCGGGCCGGGCGTGCGGTCGCTTCAGCCAGATGTAGACCGGGATGCCGAGCAGGACCGTGAACAGGCCGTAGTAGACGGTCTGGTAGCCGCTGCCCTGGATCGACCAGTAGGAGAACGCCAGCGCCAGGGCGGTGACGGTGACGTCCCGCGCAAAGCGGCGCCGATCCACCTCCTCCCGACCGTGCAGCACCAGCCAGTACAGCTGCGCGGCGGCCGAGACCAGATACGGGATGACAGCGGTGAGCACGCTCAGCAGCACGATCTCGGTGAACACCTGCGTGAACCGCGTGTAGCTGATCACGGTGAGCACCGACGCGAGGACCGTCGCCGAGACGATGCCGAAGGCCGGCACCTCACCACGGCCCCGGGTGCCGGCGAACGCGGACGGGAACAGCCCGTCGCGTGCGGCGGCCATCGGCATCTCCGCGCAGATCATGGTCCAGCCGTTCAGTGCCCCGAGCCCGGAGATGATCGCCGCGACGGCGACCAGGTTCCCGGCCCAGGCGCCGCCCGCGATGTTGTTCATCGCGTCCGTGAACGGCGCAGTGGAGGAGCCGAGTTGGCCGTGCGGGACAGTGCCGAAGACGGCCAGGGTGCCGAGCAGGTAGATCGCCGCGCAGGCCAGGGTGCCGTAGACGGTCGCCCGGGGCACGTTGCGCTTCGGTTCCCGCACCCGCCCGGCCGCCACCGAGGCGGTCTCCAGGCCGATGTAGCTGAACAGCGCGATCGCCCCGGCCGCCGACACGGCACCCAGCGCCGAACCGCCACTGGCGTTGAAGGCCCCGAAGTTGCCGGACTTCACGAACAACAGGCCGGCCGTGGCCATGAACGCCAGCGGCAGGAACTTCAGCACCGTGGTGACCACCTGGAACGCCCCGATGCTGCGCACACCGGCCAGGTTCACGATCGCCGGCAGCCACAGGCCCACCAGGGCTATCGCGACCGAAGCCCCGGTGTGGTGGCCCTTGTTGACGAACACCTCGACGTAGCCGACCCAGGCCACCACGATGGCCGCGTTCCCGGCCCAGGCCGTGATCCAGTACGACCAGGCGGTCAGGAACCCGGCGAACTCGCCGAACGCCTCCCGGGCGTAGACGTACGGCCCGCCACTGCCGGGCACTCGCTCCGACAGCCGCCCGAAGGTCACCGCCAGCGCCAGCGCCCCGACGGTCACCAGCACGAACGCCACCAGCGCGATCGGCCCGTACGGCGCGAGCGCCGACGGCAGCGCGAACACGCCGGTACCGATGATGCTGCCCACCACCAGCGCCGTCGCCGCGGGCAGCCCGAAGGAGGTATTACGCCCTTGTGGGCCGTCCCCCGACGTGCTCACCGGTGGTCTTCCGCTGTCGTGTACGGACATCAAGGGCTCCTTTGCCAGTTGCTTGACCGCGCTGACGGGCCCGGTCTCCGCCGTGGCCCGCTGAGAAGATCCTCGAATCCGCGAGCGGCCGGCCCCATGGGCCAACGGTCCCGCTTCCCGCACCGGCGGTCCCTGTCTTCCCTGTCCGATGGTCCCGACTGCACCGGACCGCCCACCGGCGCATGGCGCGCGACGCATTGCCGGATCCGCCCCCTCGGGACCACCGGCCCACCGGCGGGTTCCGTCCGGCCCTGGGGTCCCGCGAGGCCCCGCGGGAGATTGGTGCTCGCCGGGCCACGGTCCGGCCCGGCCCTCAACCCGACCCCGAAGGAGCATCCGTGACGACGCGACACGTCCTGGCCGGCCTCGACGGCTCACCGCAGAGCGAAACCGCCGCCATGTGGGCGGCAGCGGAGGCCCAGCGCCTCGGAGCGCCCCTGCGCCTCCTGCACGTCTGGCCCTGGCTGAACGGCGAGAACGCGGACCGGGCCGAGCCCGGCGACCTCAGGCCCGCCGCGCTCGACGCCCTCGCCCGCGTCGCCGACCGACTCCGCCTCGCCCACCCGGAACTGCCGGTAGAGACCGCCGTCAGGCCCGACGACCCGGTCGACGGACTGGTCGCCGAAGCACGGGGACAAAAAATGCTGGTGCTCGGCTCCCGGGGCCTCGGGGGATTCGCCGGCCTGCTCGTCGGATCGGTCTCCCTCGCGGTCGCCGCCCGCGCGACGGTCCCGACGGTCCTCGTCCGCGAGGCAGGACCCCTCCCTCGCGCGAGCACCGCCGCCGTCGGCTCCGTCGTGGTCGGCATCGACTCCGGTGAACCGGACGAAGCAGTCCTCGAATTCGCCTTCGCGGAGGCGGAGCGCCGCGGCGCCGGGCTGCGCGCCGTCCACGGCTGGGACCCGGCCCCGGCCTGGGCCTTCGGAGGCATGATGCCGCCTCCGGTGGACATCCCTGGCCAGGAGGGTACGAAGGCGGCCCTGCTGTCACAGCACCTCACCCGTCAGTTGGCGAACCATCCGGGCGTGGCCGTCGTCGAGGACGTCCGGCTCGGCGGCGGAGCGAAGGCCGTCCTGGACGCCTCCGCCGGTGCCGAGTTGGTCGTCATCGGTCGACGCGAGCGCCGTCACCGCATCGGCATGCTGCTCGGACCCGTCGCACACGCCGTACTCCACCACTCCACCGCCCCGGTGGCGGTCGTCCCCCACCCCTGAAGACCGGCCCGTGCCGGTTGCCACCATCTGCCAGACCGTCCACGAAGGAGCACCGGAAATGAACACCGCGCCCGAGCTAGCCGGCCCGGTGCCGCTCTTCCGCCACCACCTGCGGCAGGCTCTCGGGAAGGGCCGGAATCCGTTGGGTCGCACGATCGACCGCTCACGCAGCCGGGCCCTGGTCCTGGCCGTGCTCGGCATCGGCCTTGCCGTGCTCGGCGGCGCGGGCGCGGCGGCGGCCGACTTCGCCGTTGTCCGGCACCAGGCCTCGGTGACGGCCGACCGCCTGCACCAGGTCCAGGCGGTCGTGCTGACTCCGGCGCAGCGGGAGGCCGACACCGGCGCCGGCAGGCGGCGGTACGAGGCGGACGCCGTCTGGGTCTACCCCACCGGGCACCGCACCACGGGCAGCGTCCCGGTGCCGGGCGGCACGGCCCCCGGTTCGACCATCGGCATATGGGTCGACGACGCCGGCCGTTCCGTGGCGTCCCCGCTCGGATCGGCCGCCATCGCCGCCAAGGCGGCCTGCCTCGGACTGTTCCTCCTCGGCGTCCTCGGCGTCCTCGTCGTCACTGGACTCGGCATCCGTCTGGACGTCCTGGACCGCCGAGCCGACCGGGCGTGGCAACACTCCTGGGCCCAGCTGGAACCCGTGTGGAGCGGCCGCGCCTCACGCGACAACCGGGCGGGCTGACCGCACCCGCCATTCGGAAGGAGACGACCCCGATGTCCGCACAGCCCGTCAGCCGCCGCGATGCCGACGATCCCGCCCACCGGATTCTCCTCGCCGCCGCATGCGCCGCCCCGTCCATCCACAACACGCCGGACGGTCCTCGACGACCAGCGGAGCGGCGAAATCGCGGACGACGGACGACGGACGACTACAGGGCCGGCCCTCTCGTCGGCCGGCTGCCAGAGGTCGTGTTCCCCGGGGGCTGTCGGTGGTGGCCGTTGCTCTCGGCCAGTGATCTGCCCAGGTGGCACCTCACGGAGCCGTCGGCCAGGTCTCCGAACGGCGGCGGCGCCGGCGCCGCAGGTACCACGCCCCGCAGACCGCGGCGGAGAGCGCGATCAGCGCGATCGCGAGTACCGGATACTGGCTGCCCGCCAGCCGGACATCGGCGGCGACCAGGACCACCACCGCCCCGATCGGCACCACCAGCGAAAGCAGCACGCTGAGGATGCCACCCACAAGCGCCGGCTGGACCTCGGCGGTGCTTCTGGACGCCCCGGGGGAACCGTCTCCCGAGTAGTACGCGGAGGCGCGGTCACCGAGTTCCTGCGTCGCGCGGTGGTAGGAGTAGCCGAGGTAGGGCAGCCAGATCAAGGGGGCGACGAGACCGACGAGCAGGACCGCCACGACCAGCACCCACCGCCGGACATGCACGGCCACCGAAACCGGCCGCTCGTCGGGCGTGGCCACGCCGAGCAGGTACGCCATCCGCTTCACCACGCTCCACAGCGCGGCAATGCGGCCGGGAGGGACGGGACGGGCCGCTGCCGCTGCCTCCAGCGCGGCGGCGGCCCGCTCCTCGTCCGGGTACACACCCTGGATCACCAGCAGCTCGGCCGCGCGGGCCGGGGCGGTGGGCTCCCGTCCGGCCACCGCGCCCAGCTCCAGCATCATCCGGCTCTGGGTCAGCAGCGCCGTGCAGAACGCGAACGGGGCGAGCACGATCAATGGGCCTCCCACGAAAGCGCCCTCGCTCTGACTGACCCGCCGACCCCGTGTGATCACCATGGCACGCAGCTCGGCGTCACCGGCCTCGGGGTGCTGCTCACGGGCGCGGGCGACCGAGGCAGCGGCGCGACGGCCTAGGTGGTGGACAGCGAAGTTGGCGAGCAGTTCTGGCAGGTGGGCGGGGTCGGCCGCGGCCGCGCGCAGCACGAAGCGGGTCAGGGCGGACTCCGGCGCGTCGGCAGGGGGTTCCTCTACGGTGGCCACCCTCTTATCGTGGCCCTCGGGCTGGAACGAGGCCCGTTGACTGCGGCCACGGTCCGCACCGCCACCCGGTCGGGGCACGGAGTTCCGGGCACGGCCCTGACGATCACTACGGGCGATCCCGGAATTTCATCAGAGCCACTCCCCGTGGCCGCTGCCGCCCCTCCTCCGACGGCTTGTCCGGCTACCGGCCGGTCCTGATCCCGGCCCGGTCACGAGGCGAGCGCAGCGCGACCTCTCGCGAGCAGGTTCTCCACCACCGGTCCGCACGCCTGGTCGAGAGAGTGGAGGCCCGGGACGCGTGGGCGCTCTCCGAAGCCCACGTTCGGCGGGATCACGGTGGGTAACGTACGGGAAGGACCGAGTGAGACCATGACGGCCGGTCCCAGCCGCAGCGACAGCCCCAGCGCCTTCGCGGACCGTGACCGGGCCGCTGGGGCAACGGTCCTTCTCCCGTTCGATCTCTGCGGCCAGGAACCTGCACGCTCTGCCGCCGGACATGTCCAGGGACCAGCGGGACGTGGCGCACCGGTCCCCGGATCGTCAGGAGTACCGGGTGCCGATTTCCCTCCGCTGCCGACTCGTGGCTCTCGGCTTCGGGCCCGGCCCCACACCGTCCGCCCTGGTGGCCCGGCCGTTGCCGGCCGGGCCGGGACGACACCGGCCGCGGTCAGGCGTGGGCCGGTGGCGGTCCGCCCGGGGCCGTCGTCGGTGGTGTCCGGTCGCCGCCCGGCCCGGTGTCGAGGAACTCCCGGATGGCGAAGGCCAGCGCCACGAAGAAGGTGATCCACAGGACCACGGCCCAGGTCGGGTAGGACCAGGTCGCCAGGATCAGGGCGGCGACGAGCAGGATCACCACGCCGATCCAGCGCTTGAAGCGGTGCACGAACGGGCCGACGGGGCCGAGCTTCATGCCGAGCGAGTACAGCGCGTCGCGCAGGGAGGTGATGATGCGCCGACAGGCGGTGCGGACGGCGACGGCGGGCTTGGAGGGGCCGATCAGGAAGGCACCGACGGCGGTGACCACGGCCACCGCGCCGACCGCACGGATCGTGGCGCGCATGAAGCGGATGAGGGTGTCGTAGAGCGTGCCCGCGGCCGCCTGGTTCGCGCCCGGCGGCAGGTGGTCGAGGTAGATCGCGCGGAAGACCGTGAGCACGATGCCGAGCAGCAGCATGGCCAGCGCCACCCCGACGGCGGCGCCGACGAGCGCGCGGCGCCGGTTGACCGCCAGGAAGACGCCGCCCGCGGCGATCAGCACGCTGACGACCGGCAGCCAGGCGCCCATGATCTCCAGCAGCCGGAAGTACGTCTTGACCTTGCCGACGTCCTGCGACTGGAAGACCACGAAGTTGGTGTGGACGTCCGGGATCTTCGCGGCCGGGCCCAGACCGGCGTCGACCAGTTCGGTCTTCACCTTCGCGACGATCGGCGCGATGTCGATGGCGACCTGGTTGTTCTCGAGAGTGACGGCGCCACCGCCCTTGCCGGTGAGGGCCTTGTCGAGGGCGGTGTGGACGGCCCGGTTGGCATCGACCCAGATGGTGGCGAACTGGTCGCTGGTGACGACCTTGTTGACGACCGTGCTCACCAGCTGGGTGAGTCCGCTCTTGATCGGCCCGCTCAGGTTGCCGATCAGACTCGCGGCGTTCGGTGGCACGCCCTGTTCGGCCGCCGCGTCCGAGAGCTGTTTGACCAGCGCGTCGACGTCGATCTGCTCGAGGACGACCTGGGTGACGCGGTTGGTCACGGCCTGCTGGATGTCGGGTTCGGTGGCGAGCGGAGCCATGGTCTGGACATAGCGGTCGGTGTTGCCGACGAAGCCGGATGTCCACACCGCCACCACGGACAGCAAGGACAGCAAGGAGGCGATCACGATCAGCATCGTGGCCCCGGAGGTCCGCCAACGGTGGTGCTCCCGCTTCTTCGGCGCTGCTTCCAGCGCGGCGATGCGGGCGTGCAGCCGGGCGATCTCGGTCTCTTCTGAGCCGGTGCCGGCGGGCGGGGAGGGTGTCGCAGGGCTGCCGGCCGGCGGCGACACCGGGGGCTGCTCGTGCGGTCCCTCCCGGCCCGCACCGCCATTGCTCCCACCGCCGCCTTCGCGGCCTTCAGGATCGGGTTCTGATGGGGTCGACGCCATCGCTTCCTCCTCGAGTGGGTGGCCGTCGACCACCGCACGTGCTTACAGGAGAAGCGAGGTGTCGTGCACGCACCACCGGGATTCGGCCTACGGGTGAATCGTGGGCACCCGTCCCGTCCCCCGGGAACGGCCGGCTGACTCACCGGTCGAGGACGAGGGCGACGCGCGACGAACCCGGGCAGCCGGCGCGGCGCCAGGTCGGGTCGGCGCAGGGCCGGTGGGTCCGGCCCTGCCGTCACCCCCGCTCTAGGTTCGCACCTCCTCCCGGTGCGTCCCTGCCGTCAGTGCCCAGATGACGGCGACGTCGACGGCGATCAGGACGATGGCCCAGAAGGGGTAGTAGGGCAGCCACAGGAAGTTCGCGATCATGTTCAGGCCTGCGGCGATCACGCCGAGTATCCGTGCCCACATCGCGCCGCCGAGGAGCGCGAAGCCCGCCAGCAGAATCACGATGCCCAGGATGAGGTGCAGCCAGCCCCATCCGGTGGTGTCGAACTTGTAGACGTAGTTGCCGGTGATGACGTAGCGCTCGTCGTTGACGATGGCACCGATCCCCTCGAAGAGCGCCATCGTGCCACCGAAGATCATCATGCAGGCGGCGAAGAGCGTCCAACCCGTTGCGAACCGCTTCCGACTGACTTGAGTACCAGCCTGTGCTCTGCTGACGTTGCCGGCCATGCTCGGGCTCCTTCGGAGAAAGATGTCGCCCGTTTCCGTGCGACCCGGTCGGAGGCCTCTCCCACCAAACTGCCACGACCGCGAGACGGCTGCTACTTCGCCGCTCGCCGGCCATGGTCGCAGGGCCTTCCACTCGGGCGGCTCACTCTCCGCGCGCGCGGTCCGGCACCTGCCTACCGTCGGACGGGGCGGCCGAAGGACGCCCCGTCCGGGCGGAAGCCCAGATCGAGCAGAGCGACACCTGGAGATGTCATGCCCACCACATCGGAAACTCCCGTTCTCGACACCCTCATGGCCATGACCGCCGATTCGATCGAGCGCTGCGGCCTGGCCCCCGACATGCTGATCCCCATCCGGATCGCGGCCCTGGCCGCCATGGACGCACCGGCCGTCTCATACCTCGCACACCTCGAACCGGCACTGCGCGAGCACATGACCGCCAGTCAACTGCAGGACGTACTGGTCGCGATCGCGCCGATCGTCGGCACGGCCCGGGTGATGTCGGCGGCGACCCACATCACGGAGGCGCTCGGGATCGCCATCGCGGTGGCCGACGCGGGCATCGAGAGCCAGAGCGACAGGTAGGACGCCGCCTGCGGCGGGTGGGGGTGGCAGGAGGTTGGCGGCGCGCAGGAGAGCGAGGATCCGGCGGAGCCGCGGACGGACGCCGACGAGCTGGAACTCGGCCTGACGCGTGGGGGCGGCCCGGCGGGCGCTCCGATCGGGCTCCAGCGGGCGCATGTCATCCGGAATGCGCTCCCTGCGGCGCCGTTTCTGCGCCCTGGGCCGGCACCGGGCGGAGTCCGAGCTGGCCACGTGGGCGACCACGGCGATCGGCCGCCCGCCGAGCCGGTGGACGCGCCGCCGCCGCGCAGTCGGCCCGGGAGCCGGAGCACCGGGGCGCCACGGGTGAACACCCGCCCGGGTGTCCGCGCGGGCGAGCGAAGGAGTTCGGTCACGAACCGTGGGAGTCCGGCCAGTTCGGGCCGAGGCCGGAGGCGCAGGTGTGACACGCCGGGGGCGCCGGGCACCCTGCGGCCGGACCGACTCGCAGGCACGACGCCAGGAGTGAGAGATGTTCAGCACCGTCCGCGCCGCCCGGATCACCGCCTCCGCTGCCGCCACCGCCCTCGCCGTGAGCCTGGGCGTGGTGGCCGCGCCCGCCGCCTCGGCGGCCGACAGCTGCTGGCCCGGGGAGAGCAACCGGTGGTACTGCCACAACGTGCCCGGCGCCGCGGTCTACGGCACCGTCGGCGACAACCACCTCTACCCGGACCCGGACACCGTCGTCGGCTACCTGAACACCGACCCCAGCTGGTTCTACTGCAAGGAGGACAACCAGGCCTGGGTCGGCGGCCCGCACCCGACCCGGTGGCTGATGACCGTCGCGGACAACGGGCGGCTCGGCTTCGTGAAGGACACCGACATCTCCAGCGAGACGGATCCCGTCCCGGACTGCTGAGCGCTCCCGCCGCCGGCTCAGCCCAGCAGTTGGTCCACCAGGTGGGCCACCGCGTGCTCGTCGTTGCTCGGCAGCAGCCGGTCGGCGGCGCTCCGGACGGCCTCGGGGGCGTTGGCCGGGGCGGCGCCGAGGCCCGCGAGCCGGATCATCCCGCAGTCGTTCAGGCCGTCGCCGACGGCGGCGGTCTGGGCGAGGTCCAGGCCGAGGTCGGCTGCGATCCAGGCCAGCACCCCGTGCTTGCCGGTGCCGCGCGGACCGAGCTCCAGGAAGTGCGGTCCGGAGGCGGTGACTTCGGCGTCGATGCCCACCAACTCCTGTACCGTACGCACGAGTTCGACGCCGAACGGGGCGAACGGGCAGGCCAGCAGCTTCACCACCGGCCGCGCCGACTCCACGCCGCCGCGCCACTCGACCCCGTTCCAGTGCCGGGCCAGTTCCTCCGGGAAGCCCGGCTGGACGACCGTCCCGTCCAGCAGGTCGAAGGCCAGCGCCCAGTCCGGCCGCGCCTCCCCGAGGGCGGCCGCGAGCCGGTGCGGCACCGCCGGGTCGAAGACCAGCTGCCGGCTCGGCCGGTGTTCGCCCGGCCGGAACACCAACGCCCCGTTGCCGTGCGCCCAGTAGGCCGAGGGCGGGATGCCCGCCCGGATCGCGGCCGGCACGTCGCGCGGGGGGCGGGCGGTGATCACCGCGACGGTGAGGCCGGCCGCGACCGCCCGGTCGAGCGCGTCCGACACCGCGCCGGGGAGCGCGCCGGCGGAGTCCAGCAGGGTGCCGTCGAGGTCGCAGGCGAGCAGGCGGTAGCCGTCGGCCATGGTCAGCCCTCCGGGGTTTCCGGGACGAAGGTCAGGGTGAGCCGGGCCAGGCCCGCGCCGGTCACCACGGCCGCCACCTCGGCGGTGCCCGCGTGCCGGCGGGCCGTCGGCTCCTTGCCGAACGGCACCCAGAGCCACTGGGTGTCGACGACCGAGCGACCGAGGACGTCATCGCCCTCCACCCGGGGGATCCGGTCGGAGAGCCGGGCCGGGATGTCGTGGACGTCGACCGAGGTGACCGCTCCGGACGCGCCGAACCCGACCCACACCACCGTCCGGAAGGACATCAGGGCCGCGTCCGGCCCGTCCGCGTCGGGCAGCAGGTCGGCGGAGAACCGCCGTCGCCCCTCGTCCCATTCGGGCTCGGCCGTGCAGGGTCCGGCCGTGCAGGGTCCGGCCGTGCCGGTATGCGGTTCCACGGTTCCACTCCTGTCGGTCGCAGTTCTTGCACCTTCAGACGTGCGGTCAGACGTACTGGAGGCGATCGAGCCCGACGACAGGTGGGGTGTCCAGCCTGCCGGGTCGGAGTTCGATCTCCCCGAGGACGGTGTCGCGCGGCGTGGACGCCGCCCAGGACACCACTTCGGCGACGGACTCCACGCTCATCTTGTACGCGGAGTGGTCGTCGTCGAAGTTCCGGATCGCTCCGGGGCTGAGCAGGGTGGTGCGCACCCCGTGCCGGCGCTCCTCCATCAGCAGCACCTCGGCCACCTGCTTGAGCGCGGCCTTGGTCGCGCAGTAGGCGACCCCGCCCTCGAACGGCCGGGAGCCCGCGTGCGAGCCCATCAGCACGATGTGCCCCTGGCTGCGGCGCAGCAGCGGCAGCGCGGCCTGGACGAGCCGCAGCGGCGCGGTGAGGTTGACCGCGACGGCCTCGTCCCAGTCCTGCGCGGTGACGTCCGCGACGGCGCCGAAGCCGCGGGCGACGGCGTTGACGACCAGCAGGTCCAGCCGCGGGGCGTCGGCCAGCACCCGCTCGGCGGCCAGGGCGACGGCGGCCGGGTCGGCGAAGTCGACGGTGACGGCGTCCTCGTGGTCGTCGCAGGGGGTGCGGTTGAGGCAGCGGACGTGGTACCCGTCGGCGATCAGCCGGCTGCGGACGGCCCGTCCGGTGCCCCGGTTGCTGCCGGTCACCAGGGCGACCGGCGGCCCCGAGGCCTCACCCACCGGAGACCATCTTGATCAGTTCGGCCCAGCGGGCGAGGATGTCCTCCCGGCCGGCGCCCTGCCGGAACATGTCCTTGTCGTAGGGCATGCCGTCGACGGTCTTGAGGCGCATGCAGTCCGGCGAGATCTCGGAGTTGACGACCAGTCCGTGCTCGTCGTCGGACGCGATGACGAGGCAGAAGTCCCAGAGGTCGAGCGGCGCGAGCAGGTCGCGCAGGGCCGCGTTGCAGTCGAGCGCGAGCTGTCGGTGGTGTTCCACGTCGACGCCGAGCAGCCGGAGGTAGTCCTCGCCGATCGGCTGGTCCTCCGGGTCGGTCCGGTAGTCGAACTTGACGACCGGGTGGTCCAGGACCTGCCCCTCCTCGAAGAGGCCGGGGTACTTGCGGATGGTCGAACCGGTCGCCCGGTTCTTGACGATGACCTCGAACGGCGGGGCCGGCCGGTAGTCGGCGAGGTAACTGGTCGGCCCCACCCGCTCGCGGAAGACGGTGTGGACACCGCGTTCGGCGAGCCGCGCCGAAACGAATTCGAAGAAGTCGAGACGCAACTCAGCTGTTCCGTCGATGAGTTCGTCGCGATCGAAGGTGAAACTCCGGAGCGAGGGAATCATCTCGATCAGGCAGAGGCCCTCGTCGACATGCCAGAGTTTCTTACTCCGCCCCTGGATGTCCGGAGTGCGGGAAGTCACGGAAACCGCGTCTAAGGAGGCCACAGGTCACTCTCAGGAGGTCGGGCACACAACGGTGCCTAGGACTTAAATGATCAGCGGTGCGGCAAGTCTGGCACGGGTGTGACCGGAAAGAAAGGGCCTCCGGTAGGTTTAGAGGAGGCCATGTCATGATCGGGGGGGCTTGGCTCAGAAGTGTTCCAGCAACTCCGCGAAGGTGCGCAGCACGAGCGTCGCCTCCTCGGGCCGGAACTCGTCGTGTTCCAGCACCCAGGTGTGCTCGTGCGGAATGTAGACGGCCTTCAGACCGGCCCGGAGCGCGGGCAGGATGTCGGACTTCGGCGAGTTCCCGATCATCCAGGTGCGCCCGGCCTCCAGGCCCAGATCGGCGGTGAGCTGCCGGTACGTGTCCACGTTCTTCTCGGGCACGATGTGGATGCTGCGGAAGTGGTGGGCGATCCGGGAGGCGTCCACCTTCCGCTGCTGCTCCTCCAGGTTCCCCTTGGTGAGCAGCAGGAGTTCGTGCTCCCCGGAGAGGGTGAGGAGGGTTTCCGCGACGCCCTCGATCAGCTCGACCCGGCGATTGGTCAGAGGGGTGAGGAGTTCCTCCACCCGGTCGTTCTCGGCGTCCGTCGGGATTCGCCCGTTGAGGGACTCCAGGCAGTCCCGCAGGCTCTGCCGGAACATCTCCGCGCCGTACCCGAGGGTGACGGCGTTCTTCGCCTCGATCTCGTCCAGCAACGCCCTGGTACGGGTGCGATCCTCGGGCGCGGAGGCCCAGTTCAGAAAGCCGTCGATGACGCGCTCGAAGAGAACGTTGTTCTCCCACAGCGTGTCGTCGGCGTCGAAGACGAGCGTCTGGCCCTTGAGCATCACTGATCCACCTCGAAGTACGTACCGATGACTTGTGCCGACGACCGCTCCGGAGACCGCCCCGGGACCGTGCCGGGGACTGCGCCGGGGAGCCGGTCCCGCGGTTCGGACGTGAGCCGACCGGGCGGACTCCGAACGGGTCCGGAAGCAGTCGTGCAGAATGGTCATCATGCCAGAGCAGCACCGGATTCGCGGGCGTCGAGCCACCGAGATCGCCGCCGACGTCGAGCAGGCGGTCGCCGCCGGACGCCTCGCCCCGGGCAGCCCCCTGCCCCCGCTCCGCCGACTCGCCACCGAGTTGGGCGTGAACCCCAACACCGCCGCGGCGGCCTACCGGCTGCTGCGCGACCGCGGCGTCATCGAGACCGGCGGCCGACGCGGCACCCGGGTGCTGCCCCGACCCACCCACACCCCGCGCGACCAGCGACAGTTCGAAGTGCCGGACGGGGTACGGGACCTGACGGACGGCAACCCCAACGCCGCGCTGCTCCCGCCGCTCGCCGACGCCCTGGCCTTCGCGGCCGACGAGCAGCTGCGCGACCCGGTGCTGTACGGCCGCCCGGCGATGGACCCCGGCCTGCTGGCCATCGCCCGGCGGGAGTTCACCGCCGACGGCCTGCCCGCCGGGTCCACCGCCGTCGCCTCGGGCGCGCTGGACGCGATCGAGCGGGTGCTGCAGACCCGGCTGCGCCCGGGCGACCTGGTCGCGGTCGAGGACCCGGGCTGGGGCAGCCTGCACGACCTGCTCCCGGCCCTCGGCCTGCGGATGACCGGGGTCGGGGTGGACGACGACGGCCCCCGCCCGCAGGACGTCGCGGAGGCGCTGGCGGCCGGCGCCGCCGCCCTGGTGATCACCTCGCGCGCCCAGAACCCCACCGGCGCGACGGTCGGCGCCGCCCGGGCAGCCGAGCTGCGCGCGGTGCTGGCCGACCACCCCGACGTACTGCTGATCGAGGACGACTTCGGGCACGCCATCGCCGACACCCCCTACCACCCGGTGTGCGCGGCGGACGGGCGCCCGATCACGCGGCACTGGACGGTGGTCCGCTCGGTCACCAAACTCCTCGGCCCCGACATGCGGTTGGCCGTGCTGACCGGCGACGCCGACACCGTGGACCGGCTGCGCGGCCGCCAGCGGCTGGGCACCGGCTGGGTCAGTCACGTGCTCCAGCGGGCCGCCGCCCGGCTGCTGACGGACGCCTCGGTGGACCGCGCCCGGGTGGCCGCCCACTACACCGAGCGGCGCGGCGCACTGATCCGCGCGCTGGCCGCGGAGGGCGTGCCGGCGCTGGGGCGCAGCGGCTTCAACGTCTGGATCCCGGTGCGGGACGAGACCTCGGCCGTGGTGGCACTGCTCCAGAGGGGCTGGGCGGTGGCCCCGGGGGCGACCTTCCGGCTGCGCTCGGGCCCCGGACTGCGGCTGACCGTCTCGGGCCTCGCCCTGACGGAGATCCCGGCGCTGGCGGCGGACCTCGCCGCCGCGTTCCGGGTCGATCCGGAGCGCGGGCGGCTGACCTGACGGGGCGCCGGGAGACCCGTAGGCGTTCTTGACAGGGTGGATCGGTGCGAACGATCCTGACGGGCGGATCCGGAGAGAAGTCGGCCGTTCCGCCTCTCCACCGATCCGTTCCCACCGGCCCCGCCCGACCGGACGCCCGGCAGCACCCGCCGGCCGCGCTCGGGCAGGCCGCTCCACGCCCACCCAGCACGGACCGAGGAGTCCGAAGGCCGTGACGTCGATATTCGAGCGCCTGCACGACCACACCCTCGCCGACCTGGGCGCGCTCGACGCGCCCTACGACACCGGCCACCTCTCCCGGACCGCCGTGCTGGCGGGCCGGATCGCCGAGGAGTCGGGGCTCGCCGCGGGCACCGCCCACTGCGCCGCCTACCTGTACCACCGCTTCCGGCTGCCCGGTGCGCGGGACGCCCCGGGCGACGCCCGGGACACCGCCCTGGACTTCCTGACCCGCTCGGGGGTGCCCGGAAAGCTGCACCCGGAGCTGCTCACGGTGGTCGGGCCGGGCGCCCGGCCCGCCGAAAGCCCGTACGGCGCGGCCGTGCTGGACGCCGAGCGGATCGACGCGATGGGCGCCGCCGGGCTCCAGCGGGCGCTGACCGGGGAGGGCCCGCCCTGGCACCCGGACGACCCGGACCCGGCCGCGGGCCGCCCCCGGCCGGCCCCGCCGGAGCTGTACGAGACGCTGCTCCGGGCCGAGCGCGAGCTGCTGACCGCGCCGGCCCGCCGACTGGCCGCCGACCGGATGGACCTGGTGCACCGGCTGGCCGCCGACTACCGGACGGAGGCCGGGCTGGGCTTCCCGGCGGGCGGGCCCGGCCCCGGCCCGGCGGCCGTGCCCCGGGTGGACTGGGACCCGAAGTCGGGCTTCCTGCAGGCCGTGTTCGACGCTCCGGCGACCGGCCCGCTGGTGCGGATCGGCTACCGCGGCGAGGTCTGGCTGACCTTCGACGAGCGCGACCGGCTGCTCGGCGTCGACCTGCGCGACGCCCCTCCCGCCCTGCTCGCCCTGTTCCCGCCCGGACACCAGCACCGCTACTTCTGGCACAGCACGGCCCGCGGCGACGGAGTGGCGTGCTGGGCGGACCGCCCCACCGGGCACGCCTGGGTCACCGCCGCGCCGGGCCTGGCGCACCACCGCGCGACCGCCGTCACGGACATCGAGGTGGGGGTACGTACGGACCGTCCGGCGGTGCTCCGTCTTCATGTCCCGGCCAATCCCTGAATCGATGGGTACACGCGCGTAGATCCCCCTAAGGTGGTGCTCATGAGCTTCCTCGTCTTACTCCGGTCCCCCTCCGTCACCCGTCTGCTGCTGGGCAGTTGGGTGGGGAGGCTGCCCTCCGCGATGGCCGCGCTGACCATCCCGCTGGCGCTGCGCGAGGCCGGGGCGGGGTACGGCTTCGTCGGCGCCGCGGCCGGCTCCTACGCCATCTCGGCGGCGGTCGGCTCACCGCTGCTGGGCCGGCTGGTCGACCGCTGGGGGCAGACCCGCGTCCTGGTGCCGACCGCGCTGCTCGCCGCGGCGGGCTTCCTCGCCATCGCGCTGGCGCCGCACCAGCCCGCCGCCGTGCTGGTCGGCGCCGTACTCGCGGGCTCCATGACGCCCCCGCTGGAGCCCTGCCTGCGGGTGCTCTGGCCGGCGATCGCCCCCGCCGAGAAGCTGGAGTCGGCCTACGCGCTGGACTCCAGCGCCCAGGAACTCGTCTTCGTGGCGGGCCCCCTGGTGGTCACCGGCAGCGTCGCGATCTGGTCGCCGACGGCCGCGCTGTACGTCCAGGCGCTGCTGGGGCTGTTCGGGGTCGCGGTGGTGGCCAGCGCCCGGCCGTCCCGGGAGTGGCGGGCCGAGGCGCGCTCGACCGACTGGCTCGGCCCGCTGCGCAGCGGCCGGCTGGTCACCCTGCTCAGCGCGCTGACCGGGGTGGGCTTCGCGATCGGCACCCTGAACGTGCTGGTGGTCTCGTACGCGGAGCGCTGGGACGTGCCCGGTGGCGCGCCCTCGCTGCTCGCCCTGAACGCCTTCGGCTCGCTGGCCGGTGTGCTGGTCTACGGCTCGCGCCGCTGGCCGGGCACGCTCGCCAACCGCGGGGTGCTGTTCGCCGCCGGCCTGGTGGTCGGGTACGGGCTGCTGGTGCTGGTGCCGCCGCCGGGCTACATGGTGGTGCTGATGCTGCTCACCGGCGCGTTCCTGGCCCCGATGCTGACCGTCACCTTCGTGCTGGTGGGCGAGTTGGCGCCGCCGGGCACCACCACCGAGGCCTTCGCCTGGCTGGTGACGCTGTTCGCGGCCGGCACCTCGCTGGGTTCGGCGGCCGTCGGCAACGTGCTGGCGCACACCAACGAGCACTGGGCGGCGCTGTGCGGCACCGCGGGCGCCCTGGTCACCCTGACCATCCTGGCGCTCGGCCGCAAGGGCTTCGCCACCGCCCCGGCCGCCGCCCCGGCCCCGGCCGCCGCGGAGGCCGCCCAGCACTGAGACCGACCGGCACTGACCCACGGCGACGACGAACGACGGTGGGCCTCCGGGATTCCGGAGGCCCACCGTCGTTCGTCGGCCGGACAGGGCCTGGCGCCTCAGCGCGTCGGGACGGCCATCCCGAGGTGGTCGCGCAGGGTGCGTCCGCCGTACTCCTTGCGGAACAGCCCGCGCCGCTGGAGCACCGGCACCACCAACTCGGTGAACGCCGTGACGGCCCCCGGGACGTACGCCGGGTAGATGTTGAAACCGTCGGCGGCGCCCTCCTCGAACCACTCCTGGATCATGTCGGCCACCTCCTCCGGGTTGCCCACCACGGTGTACGAGAGCTGGGCGGGGGTGGCGTGGACGAGGTCCCCGTAGGTGATCCGGTCCGGCCCGTCGACGGTGCGCCTGGTCAGCCGGGTGATCTCGGCGAGCCGCCGGGCGCCCTCCTCGGAGACCGCCGCCAGGGTGCTCGCCGGGACGGCCGCGGCCAGGTCGTTGCCGCGCACGTCCACCCCGAACACCTCGGAGGCGGAGGTGAGGTTGCGCCGGTGGCCCTCGCCGATGCCGCCCGCGCGCACGATGTCGCCGATCTCCTGCTCCGGGTCGAGCACCAGCAGCGCGTTGAGCCGGTCGTGCAGGGCGACCGCCTCCTCGGTGGTGGGCGCGACGATCGGGGTCAGGCCGGGCAGCACCGCGACGTGGTCGGCGCGGCCGTACCGGGCCGCCCGGGCCTTGATGTCGGCGTAGTACTCCCGGCGCTTGGCCAGCGTCGGCTGCGGGCCGGCGAACACGATGTCCGCGTCGCGGGCGCCGAGTTCGCGGGAGCGGTCCGAGGTGCCGGCGTTGAACACCACCACGTGGCCCTGCGGCGGGCGGGCGACGTCCAGCGGGCCGTCCACCGCGAAGAACTCGCCGCGGTGGTCGATCCGACGGGCCCCGGTGCCGTCCGGCTCCGGGGCGGAGTCCCACAGCTCGCGGACCACCCGGAGGGTCTCCTCGGCCCAGTCGTAGCGCCGGGAGGTGTCCCAGTGGGCGTCCCGGCCGAAGTTGTGGGCCGCCGCCGGGTCCGCGCCGGTGACCAGGTTCCAGGCCGCGCGGCCGTCGCTGAGGTGGTCCAGCGAGGCCAGCAGCCTGGCGATGGCGTACGGGTCGGAGTAGGTCGGGTTGGCGGTGACCACCACGCCGATGTGGCTGGTGGCGGCGGCGATCGCCATGGCTGTGCTGTACGGCTCCAGCCGGGAGATCTGCGCCGGGTTGCTGTGCTGCAGACCCGGGTCGCTGGCCAGCCGGTCGCCCAGGAAGACGAAGTCGAACTTGGCCCGCTCGGCTTCCCGGCTGACCTCCTGGATGAGGCCGATGTCGTACGCGGCGTCGGCGGCCGCGTCGGGGTGGCGCCACCCGGCGGCGTGGGTGCCGGTCGCCCAGAACATCAGCCCGAGGTGCAGTTCTCGCTCGGACACGTCGTCAGCTCCTCTCCGCGCCGGCGGCGGTGAGCCGGGCGACGATCCGGTTGGCGGGCCGGGCCAGCCCCAGCTGCTCGCGCAGGGTGCCCGCCCCGGACGCGCCCGAGTAGCGCCCGGCGGCCCGCAGTTCGGGCAGCACCAGGTCGGTGAACGCCGCCACGCTGCCGGACTGCGGGAGCCGCAGCAGGAAGCCGTCCAGCGGCGTGCCGTCGGCCCAGGCGGCGAGTTGCCCGGCCACCTGCGCCGGGTCGCCGACCAGCACCGCGTGCCCGTCGTCCGACAGCGGGGCGCCCGCGGCCGCGTGCAGTTCGCGGGCCCGCTGCGCCGTCTCCGCGACGAAGGGGGTGACGGTGGCCAGCTGCGGCCGGTCCGCGGCCGCCGCCCGGTCGGGCGCCCCGGCGACCAGCACGTCCGCCTCGGCGGCGAGCAGCGGCTCGCCGGCCGGGGCCAGCACCACCGGGTGGCCCTGCGGCGGGCGGACCAGGTTGAGCGGCCCGCGCACCCGCAGCACCGGGCCCACGTGGTCCAGCACGTGGACGCGGTCCGGGTCGATGAACCGCCCGGTGTCCTTCTCGTGCACGAACGCGCCGTCCTCCCAGGTGTCCCAGAGGTCGCGCAGCAGCGGCGGGAACTCCGCGGTCCGGGCCTCCCGGCCGTCCGCCGGGTCGACGCCGTCCCGGCGGTGGTTGGCGTCCGCCTCCGGGTCGGGGCCGGTCACCACCCGCCAGCCGGCCCGGCCGCCGCTGATGTGGTCCAGCGAGGCGACCATCCGGGCCAGGTTGTACGGCTCGCAGTAGGCCGGCGCGGCGTCCATCACCAGGCCGATCCGCCGGGTGCACACCGCGAGCATCGAGGCGGTGACGACCGCGGCGGGCGGGGCGGCCCGGCCGGGCCGGGCGGCCGGTCGGTCGCCGAGCAGCAGGGCGTGCACCCCGGCCTCCTCGGCCCGCCCGGCCGCCGCGACGATCCCGGCGGCGGGCCCGGCGAGCAGCTCCTCGGGCAGCTGGTAGACCAGCGCCAGTCCGGTCACGACCGGCCCCCGCTCGCCCCGAACAGCTCCGCCACCGAGGCGTCGTACGCGCTGCTGATCCGGAACGCCTTGCCGGCCAGCGCCAGTCGGCGCTCCACGGGGACGGCGGACGGGCTGCCGCCGCCCTGCTCCAGCAGCTTCAGCACCTCGTCGTAGTCGTCCGGGTCGCTGAGCGGGATGACGTGCTCGAAGTTCTTCGCCGCCCCGCGCAGCATCGCGGGCCCGCCGACGTCGACCTTCTCCCGGAAGCCGGCCGGCTCCAGGCCCGGCTGCGGCTCGGGCAGCAGGTAGTAGTTGTTGCAGACCAGGTCGATCCGGGGGATGCCGTACTCCGCCATCTCGCGCAGGTCGGACTCGGTCTCCCGGGCCAGGATGCCGCCCATCACGGAGACGGTCAGGGTCTTGACCCGGCCGCCCAGCAGGGTCGGGACGCCGGCCAGGTCGGCGATGTTCTCGACCTGGTGGCCCGCGTCGCGCAGCAGCCGGTACGTCCCCTCCGTGGCCGCGACCCTCCAGCCGAGCCGGAGCAGTCCGGCGGCCAGCGGCTCGATGTTCCGCTTGTCGCTCACCGCGAGTACGGCCAGCATGTCAGCGATCCTCCTTGAGTGGTCTTGGGTGGTCTCGGGTGGTCTCGGGTGGTCTCGGGTGATTCTGAGCGGTCGGCTACTTGATCTCGATCAGCGCGTCCCGGTGGGAGCCCACCGACACGTGGCGCACCGGCACCCCGAGCAGTTCCTCGATCGCCTCGACGTACTGCCGGGCACCCGCCGGGAGTTGCTCGTAGCTGCGGACGCCGGAGATGTCGTCGTCCCAGCCGGGCAGGGTCTCGTACACCGGGGTGCTGGCGTCGAGTTCGGCCGGCCGGGGGCTGAACTCCCGTACCGTGCGGCCGTCCCGCTCGTACGCCACGCACAGGTCCAGCTCGCCGGTGCCGCTGAGCTGGTCCAGGTTGGTGATCGCGACCTCGTCGGCGCCCTGGACGCGCACGCCGTAGCGGGTCGCCACCGCGTCGAAGGCACCGAGCCGGCGCGGCCGGTTGGTGGTGGAGCCGTACTCGCCCCACTGGCGGCGCAGCCGGTCGGCGCGCTCCTCGTCGAACTCGGTGACGAACGGCCCGGCGCCGACGCACGAGGAGAAGGCCTTGGTCACGCCGACGGTGCGGTCCACCCGCGCCCACGGGACGCCGATGCCCACCGGCGCGTGGCCGGCCAGGCAGGTGGACGAGGTGGTGTACGGGTAGATGCCGTAGTACAGGTCCTTCAGGGCGCCGAGCTGGCCCTCGGCGATGACGGAGGCGCCGTCGTCCAGGGCCTTGCCGAGCAGCTCGGTGGCGTCGACGACGTGCGGCTCCAGCCGCTCGGCGACCTCCAGGGCCCAGCGGGTGACCTCCTCCAGGCGCAGCGGCGCTCCGCCGTAGATCCGCACCAGCCGCTCGTTCGCCCAGTCCAGTACGGCGGCCAGCCGGGCGGGCAGGTTCTCCCGGTCGTAGAGCTCCCGCACCAGCAGGGTCTTCTTCATCACCCGGTCGCCGTAGGCCGGGGAGATGCCGCGCCGGGTGGAGCCGTACCGGCCGTCCGAGAGCCGCTCCTCCTCGGCACCGTCGAGGTCGCGGTGGAACGGGAAGCAGATCGAGGCGGCGTCCGCGACCAGCAGCCGGTCGGCCGTCACGCCCTGGTCCCGGATCGCCTCGAACTCGCCGAGGAAGCCCTCGACGTCGACGGTCATGCCGGGGCCCAGCACGCCGGTCACGGTGGGGTGCAGCACGCTGCTGGGCAGGCTGTGCAGCTTGAACTTCCCCTGGTCCGTGTGGATCGTGTGACCGGCGTTGCTGCCGCCGTGGTAGCGAACCGTGTAGTCGGCCTCGGCGGAGAGGTTGTCGACCATTCTTCCCTTGCCCTCGTCACCCCAGTTGAGGCCCACGATTGCCTTCAGCACGACGAAACTCCCTCAGCTCGACGTCGGTACGGTGGTCAGGCCAGCAGGGCGCGGCGCCGCTCGGCCGCCTGGCCCCAGACGTCCGGGTTGAGGACGGCCGGCGGCTGCTTGCCCTCCAGCGCGCTCAGCAGCTGGGTGGCGGCGGAGAGGGCCAGGGCCCGCTTGGTCTCCACGGTGAAGTCGGCGATGTGCGCGCTGAGCACCAGGTTCTCGATGTCCAGCAGCTCGCTGTCGGCGGCCAGCGGCTCGTCCTCGTAGACGTCCAGGGCCGCGCCGCCGAGGTGGCCGCTGCGCAGCGCCCGGGCCAGCGCCGCGCCGTCGACGACCCGGCCGCGAGAGGTGTTCATGAAGTACGCGCCGGGCTTCATCTGCGCGAAGGTCTTGTCGTTGAACATCTGCTCGGTCTCGTCGTTGAGCTCCGGGTGGCAGGTGACGAAGTCGGCGCGGGAGAGCAGCTCCTCCAGCGTCTCGACCTTCTCGGCGCCGACCTCGGCCATCTTCTCGGCGGAGACGTAGGGGTCGTAGGCGAGCACCCGCATCAGGAAGCCGCCGTGGGCGCGGCGGGCCATCCAGCCGCCGACGTTGCCCAGGCCGACGATGCCGAGCACCTTGCCGGTCAGCTCGACCCGGTGGGCGGTCAGCCGGGCGTCCCAGGCCTTCTCGATGCCGTCCCGGCTGATCGCGGTGAGGCCGCGGGTGACCATCAGCAGCAGGCCGAGGGCGTGCTCGGAGACCGGCTTGCCGCCGAGACCGGGGTTGTTGGCGACGACGACGCCGGCCGCGGTCGCCGCGTCCAGGTCGATGTTGTCCACGCCGCGGCCGCTGGAGAGGACGGCGACCAGGTTCGGGGCGGCGGCGATCAGCTCGGCGTCGATCCGGGCGGGGTAGCGGGCCACGATGCCGTGCGCCCCGGCGACGGCGGCGAGGACCGCCGGCCGGTCCTGGTCGTCCACCCGGCGGACGTCGGCGTGCTGCTCCAGCAGCTCCTCGGCTTCGGGGGCGTACATCGAGCCGATCAGGACCACGGTGGGTCGCATGGCGGGTCTCCTCAGGCAGGGGGTGGAAGGGTGGTGGGGCCGCGTCACGCGGCCATGGCGGCGGCGAGCAGGTGCTCCAGCGGCTTGAGTTCGCCGCCGCGGCTGGCAGCCAGGAACCGCCGGGTCAGCTCGGTGCGCTCGGTGGGCGCGGGGGTGAAGCGGGAGCGGTCGGCGGCCAGCCGGTCGCAGGCCCGGCCGTACAGCTTGCGGCTGTAGGCCTCGCTGATGCCGAGTGCGGCCGCGATCTCCCGGTGGCTGTAGTCGAAGGCGCGGCGCAGCAGCAGCACGGCGCGTTCGGCCGGGCCGAGGCGTTCCAGCAGCCAGGTCATCCGGCCGCCCAACGCGTCCTCGTCGCCGACCAGTTCGTGCGGTTCGCCGCTGCTCGGCAGGGCCTCCTCGGGCACCAGGGCGCCGACGTAGGAGACCTTCCGGGCGTGCGCGGACTTCAGGTGGTCGGCGCACAGCCGGGTGACCACGGTGGCGAGGAACGCGGCGTGGTTCTCCACGTTCCGCGCGGCGGACCAGCGCAGCCACGCCTCGGAGACGATGTCCTCGGCCTCGGCGACGGATCCGAGCCGCCGGTAGGCGAGCGCCATCAGCCGGGGGCGCTGGCTCTCGAACCGCTCGTCGTGCTGCTCGTCGGGTGCTTGTTCTCGCTCTTGGACGGGGCGGGACAAAGGTGCTGCCTCCCAGGGCTGTTCCGGTGCGGGGCCGCGGTCGCGGACGTGGCCGCGGCCCCGCACCGGACGCAGGCTCGTGTCAGCGGCCCTCGGCCAGGACCTGGCCCAGGCTCTTGGCGAACGCCGCGGAGTACTCGGCGATCTCCCCCTCGCCCATCGGGGTGGAGATGCAGCCGAGGCCGCTGTCACCGAGGTGGATGCCGTTCTCCAGCAGCTTCCAGTACAGGGCCTTCATCGCGGTGGCCGCGCTGTCGTACCCGGCGGGGGCGCTGTTGGCGACCACCCGGAACAGCGAGCCGAGGCCGTTGACCTCCCAGTCCAGGCCGGCCTCGGTGAGGGCGGCGCGCATCCCGGCCCGGGCCTGCTCGCCGAGCAGGCCGATCCGCTCGTGCGCGTCCGGGGTGAGCAGGCGCAGCGCGGCGATGCCGGAGCTCATGCTGACCGGGTTGGCGTTGTACGAGCCCGAGTGCGGCAGGGCCGGCTTGCCCTTGCTCGGGTCGAAGACGCTCATGAAGCGGCGGCGGCCGGCCACCGCGCCGATCGGCATGCCGGCGGCGATGACCTTGCCCATGACGGTGATGTCGGCCTCGGCGCCGAGCAGCTGCATCGCACCGTGGTAGCCGACCCGGTAGGAGCCGACCTCGTCGGAGATCAGCACCGCGCCGCTGGCGTCACAGAACTCGCGCAGCGCGTCCAGCCACTCCTTGCTGGCGGGCAGCAGGCCGATCCGCCACGGCACCGGGTCGATCAGCACGCAGGCCAGCTCGTCGGCGTGCTTGCGCAGCACCTCCAGCGAGCCCTCCGGGTCGTTGAACGGGATGACCACGGTGTTGCCGACCACGCCCTGGGGGTTGCCGGTGACGGCGTGGCTGATCAGGTTGCCCGAGCCGTCGTTGTTGACCGCGACGGCGTCGTAGGCGCCGTGGTACGCGCCGGCGATCTTGGCGATCTTCGGGCGCTGGGTGAAGGCGCGGGCGGCCTGGACGGCCATCATCACGGCCTCGGTGCCGGAGCTGGTGAAGCGGACGTGCTCGAAGGTCTCGTTGCGGGCCGACAGGGCCTCGGCGTACTCGACCTCCACCGGGGTGGGCATGCCGAAGCTGGTGCCGTGGCCGACCGCCGCCGCGATGGCCTCGACCATCTCGGGGTGGGCGTGGCCGTGGATCAGCGTGGTGCTGTTGTTCAGGAAGTCGATCCGCTCGACACCGTCGACGTCGGTGACCCGGGCGCCGCTGCCGGAACGGACGTAGACGGGGTAGGGCGAGCTGTAGACGGCGGTGCGGCTGTTGCCACCGGGCATGACCTCGACGGCGCGGGCGTACAGGGCGGCGGACTTCTCGGTGTTCACGGGCAACCCTTCGGGACGGGCCTGGACGGCCTTCGGAATCGGGCAGGGCAGAGGCAGGACATGGAACGGGGCAGGGGTGCGCTCGGCGCGGGATGCGGCGGACCGCCGACCGGCGCGCCGGGTCTGGTCTGGTCTGGTCTGGAACGGGGGGTCAGGTGCGGCGGGGCCGGGTCAGTGCGCGGGGCCGGTCGGCGCGTCCGCGGAGAAGTACGGCCCGGTCAGGGCGACGGCGCTGCCGGGCGCGACCCACCGCACGGGGGCGTCCCCGGCAGCCGGGGCGCTCTCCCCCAGCTGCCGCGCGAGGCGGGCGGCCAGCTCCGGCAGCAGCGGCTCGGCCGCCACCGCCAGGGCCCGGACGGCGCTCAGCTCCAGGGCCATGCAGGTCCGCGCGGTGGCCGAGACCGGCTGCACCAGCAGGACGTCCTCGCAGACCTCGGTGAACCGGCGGGCCTCGGCCACGAACTCGCGCAGCTCGCGCGCGGCGGTGCGGGCGGAGAACCTTTCCGGCTCCAGGGCGTTCGCCAGCCGGGCGGCGAAGGCGCGGATCCGGCCGTAGAACTGCTCGGCCTCGCCGTTCCAGCTGCCAGCCTCCGGCGCCACGCCGTCGAAGTGCTTGCGCAGCCGGGCGTCGACCGAGGCCAGCCAGCCCTCCCACTCGCCGAGCAGCTCGGTGCGGACGAACTCCCGGTAGTCCGCGACGACGAAGTCCCGGCGCCGGATGTCCGGGCTGGTGGCGGCCAGGTAGAGCCGCAGCTGGTCGCTGGTCTCCGGGCGGAAGGCGTCCCGGCCCCAGATCGCGTGCTTGCGCCCGGTCGAGAACTTCTGCCCGTCGAGCAGGTAGAACTCGTTGCACACCATGGTGTCGGCGAGCGCCAGCTTGTCGGTGAAGGCCCCCAGGACGGCGGGGAAGACCACCGCGCGCAGGAAGGCGTTGTCGAAGCCGAAGAACAGCACCGTGCGCGGCGCCTCGGCCTCGGCGTACTCCTCCCAGCCGGCCAGGCCCTGCCCGACCGCCAGGTCGTCCACCGCGGTGAGGAAGCGCGCGGCCAGTTCGAAGGCCGAGTACATCCGCTGGCCGTCGGTGGCACCGGACGGGTCGGCGGGCAGCAGGATGCCGTCCGCGGCGACGGTGCTCACCGGCAGGTCGGGCAGCGGGGCGGCCAGCACCCGGTCCACGTAGGACCGCAGCCGGGCGCTCATCGAGACCGACCGCAGGTAGCCGGTCAGCCGGGCCCGCAGCGGCTCCAACGGCATGTAGTAGCGGGTGAGTTCGCGCTGCTCGGCCGGCGTCCCGCAGGCGCGGCAGCTCGGGTCCAGCAGCTCGTCGTCGGCGAACGGCAGCGCGCAGGCCTCGCACTCGATGCCCGCGGTGTCCCGCGAGCCGCAGTGCGGACAGGCCCCCGCGACGAACGCCTCGAACAGGTACGTCCCGCACGGGGCACAGTAGTTGGCCTGGACGGTCTTGGCCACCACCGTCCCGTCGGCGCGCAGCCGCTCGAACACCTCCAGGGCCACCTGGGGGTAGCGCGGGGAGGACGGCCGGACGAAGACGTCCCACTCGACCCGGGCGGCGGCCAGCGCCTCCTGGATCGCGTCGGTGTTGCGCTCGGCCAGCTGGTAGAACGTCAGCCCCTGCTCCTGGGCGGCGGCCGCGACCTGGCTCTGGTGGCCGACGGTGCCCAGCAGCAGCCGGACCGGGGTGCCCCGCGCGACCAGGCCGCGGCGCAGCAGGTCGGCGTTGAGGAACGGGCCGGCCAGGTGCCCCAGGTGGAGTTCCCCGTTGGGCGTCGGGAAGGAGGGCAGCAGCAGGACGGGGCGGCCGGCCTGCGCGGTGCGGGCGGCGCGCCGGTCGTGCTCGGCGTCGAACGCGGCCAGGTCCTCCCACCAGAAGGTGAGGAAGGACAGCGGCCGGTCCTCGGCCGGGTTGTGCAGGGTGTGCACGCCCAGCGGCGGGATGCGCAGCGCGTCGCCCGCCGTCACCGGCACGGTCTCGCCGTCCGCGGTGACCTCGCCGCTGCCGTCGAGGATCACCCAGACCTCGATGTCGTGGTGGTTGTGCGGGGCGGTGGTCTCGCCGGGCCGCAGGGTCACCCTGCGGACGTTGACGGGGAGTTCGGGGTTCTGGGCCCAGGCCGGCTGGACGCTGCGGACGAAGTCCGGCAGCCCCATCTCGTTGACGGTGCGTGGAACGGTCACGATGTCCATCGTGTGGTGGGGGTGGACTCGCCCCCGGCTCCTCTCCCGGAGTCGTTGGTGCTCTGTCGGTGCGTGCCGGTACGGACCGGCGGCGGCTCAGTGCCCGGCGTGCAGGGCGAGTTCGACGGGCGCGTCGCCCGCCTCCTGCGGACCGGCGGAGGCCCAGTCCAGGGCCGTACTGACCGATCCGGTGTCGTAGCGCCGGCGGCCGAGCAGGCTGTTGGTGATCATCGCGCTGCGCCAGGCGAGCAGGCTGAGGTTGGGGTCCGCGACCCCGTACTCCCGCCGCGCGGCGTTCTGGACGAAGATGCGGTTCTCCGCCGGGCCGTCCCACTGGAGGCTGAAGTCCGGCCCCACCACCGGCAGGCCGTCGCTGATCGCGAGCCGGTCCTTGAGGCCGAGCAGCAGGTCGGGCATGGCGTGCTCGTAACCGGTGGCGCAGATGACGATGTCCACCGCCTCCCGCACCGACTTCCCGCCGCGGGCCGGACGCCAGTCGATGACCAGCCCGTCGTCGGTCTCCTCCAGGTCCTCCAGGGTGTGGTCGAGCAGGATCCGGCAGCTGCGCCCGCGGCCCTCCAGGAGGTCCAGGTCGTAGAGCCGGCGGTAGAGGTCCTCCAGCAGCGGGATGGAGATGCCGTCGCTGGTGAGGCGCAGCCGCTGGACGATCTCCTCGCGCTCCTGCTCCGGCAGGCCGTAGAAGTGGTGGCTGTAGTCCGGCAGGTAGAGCTCGTCGACGAACGGGCTGTCGTCCAGCGGGAGCAGGTTGGTCCGCCGGGTGCCCCAGAGGATCTGCTCGGGGCGGCGGTCCTCGCCGGCCAGCAGGTAGTTGACCACCTCGGCGCCGCTCTGCCCGCCGCCGACCACGGCGACCCGCTTGCCGGCGAAATCGCGCGGCCGGCGGAGCAGTTGGTCGGTGTGGAAGACCTTCTCCGGGTCGTGGCCGCGCAGGCTGTGCGGCAGTCGCGGCGACAGGCCGGTGCCCACCACCAGGTTGCGGGCCTGGAGCAGGCCGTCGCTGGTGTGGACGACGAAGGCGCCGCCGTCCCACTCGACGTTCTCGGCCCGCACGCCGAAGCGCAGGTTGTCCAGGCCGGCCACCGCCCACTGGCAGTACTGCTCGAACTCCCGGCGCGGCACCTTGGACCGACCGGTCACCAGCAGCCGGTAGAGCCGCTTGGTGTCCACCTGGAAGGCCAGGAAGGAGAACGGATTGGTCGGGTCGACCGGAGTGACCAGGTCCTTCAGGAAGTGGACCTGCATCTCGGCGCCCGGCAGCATCAGGCCGGGGTGCCACTCGAATCGTTCCTTGTGGTCGACGAAGAGGGTCGACAGGCCCGGTTCCCCCGACGTCAGTGCCGCGAGACTCAGATTCGAGGGACCTATGCCGACACCCACCAGATCGAAAGTCTCCGGCATCTCACTCATGCTGTCTCTCCCGTAGTCACTAGGGTGCTGGGTCAGCCGATCTCGTGCGCCGGCAGCCAGGTCACTCCCCGGGCGGTGAGCGACCGCATCAGTCCGTCGAACTGCTCGGCGGACAGGGTGCGGTGCGGTTTGTGCCAGCCCGGGCCGGTGATCGACCGGTCGGCGAGCAGGTCGGTCGCCCCGGCCAGCGCGAACCCGGTGGTGCGGGCCATCGCGGAGAGGCCGGTTGCCTCGTCCGCGGAGTCCAGGAGGGTGCTGCGCAGGCTGGCCGGCGCACCGGCCAGCCTGCCGTGCGCGGTCACTTCCAGGACCACCAGGTCCCGGTCGCCGGCCCGGGCGCGCACCTGCGGGGCCAGTACCCGTTCGACCACTCGCTTGGGCGGCACCTCGACGCCGTCGACGTCCACCGATTCCTCGGCCAGCAGCCCGAGCCGGGCCAGGTCCGAGACGGCCTGGGCGAAGCCGGGCCAGCGCAGGGTCTTCTGGGTGCAGTCGGCCCCTTGCAGCAGCGGGTGCTCGCCGAGCCAGGGGGCCATGCCGTCGTGGTAGGCCTCCAGTCGGCCGACCCCGTCGACCTCCCGCGTCTCGACCCCGGAGAACCGGGCGTGCCGCACCCGCCGGCCACCGCTCAGGGCGAGTGCCTCGCGCTGGGCGATCGGCAGGTGGTGGTCGTTCTCGCCGCCGAAGAAGGCGGTGTAGCCGAGCGGTTCGCGGGGCTGCTCGGGCACGCCGCCGCAGCAGATCTCCAGCGACTCGACCTGGTCCAGGCGCTGGGCCACGTGCACCGCGAGCAGCTCGGTCAGGCCCGGTTCGAGCCCGAGCGGCAGCAGCACGGTGGCGCCGGCCGCCCGGAACCAGGCGTCCAGACCGGGGAGTTCCTCGGTCGGCGGCCGGGTGATGCTGGCCACCGGCACCCTCGGGTCGGTGCGCACCACGGTGCGGATCACCGCCCGGGTCGCCGCCCACGGCAGTGCCGTGGCGACGGCGTCCCGCCCGGCGAGCGCGTCGGCCGGGTCGGTCTCGACCCGGACCGTACGGTCGCCGAACCCGGCCAGCCAGCGGGCCAGTTCCTCGGCCCGCTCGCGGTCCCGGTCGACCAGCGTCAGCTCGGTGGTGTCCGGGCCGGTCGCCAGCGCGTACGCGGCGGCCCGGCCCATCTGCCCGCAACCCACCAGCGCCGCCCTCACGAGCGCCGTCCCCGCGCCAGGGGGGTCACGGCGCCTACTCGCCGTCGGCCGCGGTCACCCGGGCCACCGTCTCGGCGGGCACCCGGTCCAGCAGCGCCTCCAGGCCGGCCCGGTCGACGTGCCGGGCGATCACCGCGGCGACCCGCTGCTGGCCGAAGTTCTCCGGCGGCAGGGCGACTTCGGTGCCGGCCGGGACCTCGTAGAAGACGTGGTCGAAGCCCGCCTGCTCGCAGAGCCCCTGGAGGCCGCCGACCTCCTCGAAGCGGCCGGCCCGCTCGGCGAGCACGAACCGCAGGCCCGCGTTCATCCGCCGGTCGTGCTCCAGCCGCAGCGGGTCCCCGGTGGCGACCCGGATGACGTTCTCGAAGTAGTCGACACCGGTGGCCAGCGGCACCAGGTGCGAGCCGATGTAGTCACCGGCCGGGCGGGCGGCGATCTCGATGAACCGCAGGCCCCGCTCGCCCCACTTGGCCTCCAGGTGGAAGGCGCAGTGGTCGAAGCCCAGGCCGGCCACGATGTCCTTGGTGGTCGCGGTGATCTCCGCCCAGGCGTCGGCGGGCAGCGCGCTGGGGACCTGGTGCGACAGCTCCAGGTGGTAGGGGACGCTGGTCACCTTGTCGGTGATGGTGACGACGTGCACCTCGCCGTCCGAGACGAAGCCCTCGACGCTCAGCTCGTCGCCCTCCAGGTACTCCTCGACGATGAACTCCGCGCCGAACTGGCGGAACACCGGGTCGAAGTCCGGCCGGGCGATGCCGGCCAGCCGCGCCATGGCCGGTTCGAGGTCGGCCGGTTCGCGCAGCTCGAAGATGCCCTTGGAGCCGGAGGCCCCGGTGGGCTTGACGACGGCCGGCAGCCCGACCTCGTCCAGGGCGGTGCGCAGTTCGTCCAGGCCGGTGACCCGGGCGAAGCGCGGGAGCACGCCGCCGAGGTGGCGCAGCGCCTCCTTCATCGCGTACTTGTTGCGGGCCCGCAGCGCGGCGGTCTCGGACATGCCGCGCAGGCCGAGGTCGGCCGCGATCGCCGAGACCAGCTGGACGTCGACCTCGGTGAAGTTGGCGACGCCGGCCAGGTCGTAGCTCTTGGCGAGCTCCCGGGCGGCCGCCAGGGAGGCCTCCCGGTCGTAGGTGTCGACCTGGCGGAATTCATCCACGAGCGGCTTCGCGAATTCCGGGACGGAACGGCCGAGAAGCACCACACCATATCCGAGACGACGGGCCGCGAGAAGGGATTCGAGCCCCTCCCGCTGAATCCTCCGCAGGTTCACGAAAAGAACATGGCGCTTCGCCACAGGACCCTCCACTTTGCCTTGCCGGATGAGAAAGCCGAGCAGATCCAACGATGACCCGAGAGGCCTTGGGTTGCCTCTCCGGCCTGACCGGTGGTCAAACCTGTTCGGTTACCCGGAATGTGCGGGGGCTTCCGCACGGTAACCGATCGCAGAAAGTTCCGCGCACGACTTCGCGGGCCGCGTCGGAGTGGCACGCGACCGTTTGCGGAGAAGCACACGGAGGATTGGGCGGGAATCCCGAGTCGGCGGCATGGGTATCGCCGCGCTGCCCCGGCCCGGACCGGGTTTCAGGATTCTCAGTTAACACGGGCACCGTCGACAACGCCGCCCCCGGGTTCACCACCAGCATGATTTGCCCTCAGAGACATGTCAACAGGTCTCTTCCGGTCAGCACCGTCTCCCCGACGATCATCGGCCACTTCTCCGGCCGCACCCGTGGACACCTGCTGTTCCACCGTCAAGGGCCATCTGTTGCACGCGAGTTAGCGACATCTCCGATCCCGGGTGGAACACCCGTCGGTTTCGGCCGCCGGACGCCTGCCGCCCTGGTCCGGCCCGCCCCACGCACCCGCTTGGCCGAAATCCTTCCTTCCGGTAGAAACTTGTCCGGACCTCGGGCGGGACCGGTCCGCCTCTGGCAGGATGATCAGTCCGACCGGGGCGGCCCCGGGTGGACTCCCGCGCCGGCCGTCCGTCTCTTACACGTCACCGAACCCGCCTGCGGCGCAAGCGACTTCCGCCCTGCCCGCACGCACCCGCCGGCCCTGTCCGTGCCTTCCCGCCCCCCGGTCCCCGTTCCCGACCCGGCCCCCATGACTGCCGAGGAGAACGCATGGCAGACCGCGCCCGAAGCGCGCCGTACGGCACCTGGCCCTCCCCTGTGACCCCCGCCGACGTGGTACGCAGCGGGGTCCTCGTCGAGTGGGTCGGCTTCCTGGGAGCCGACCCCTGCTGGACGGAGGTGCTCCCGGAGGACGGCGGCCGCAACGCCCTGATGCGGCGCGGCCCGGACGGCGCCGCCGTCCAGGTGCTCCCGCCCGGCTGGGACGTGCGCAGCGGCGTCATCGAGTACGGCGGCCGGCCGTGGACGGCTGTGTCCGACCGGGCCGACGACGGGGTGGTCTTCAGCCACCGCGGCGACCAGCGGCTCTACCGGTGGTCCCCCGGCCGGGAGCCCGTCCCGCTGAGCCCCGAACCGCCGGACGGCACCCAACTGCGCTACTGCGACTTCGCGGTGCGCGGCTCCGAGGTGTGGTCACTGCGCGAGACCGTCCTGGACGAGGCCGGCACCGAGGTCCGACGCCACCTGGTGGCCCTGCCGCTGGACGGCGGCGCGGCCGAGGACCCGAAGGCCGTCCGCGAACTGGCCGCCACGCACGCCTTTCTGACCGGACCACGGCTCTCGCCCGACGGCGGCCGGGTCTGCTGGCTGGGCTGGGACCACCCGAACATGCCCTGGGACGGCAGTGAGCTGATGGCCGCCGGCATCCGCCCGGACGGCACGCTCGACGAGCCGGTCCGGCTGCTGGGCGGCGCCCGCGAGGCCGTGGTGCAGGCCGACTGGGCGGCCGACGGCTCGGGGCGGCTGTACGCGGTCTCCGACCCGGCGGGCTGGTGGAACGTCCACGAGCTCGGACCGGCCCTGCACCCGGACGGCGCGGTACGCGCGCTCCACCCGGCCGAGGAGGAGTTCGGCGAGGCCCCGTGGCGGATCGGCCTGCGCTGGCTGCTGCCGCTGCGCGACGGCACCCTAGCCACCGTCCACGGCACCGGCCGGCGCCGGCTCGGCCTGCTCGCCCCCGACGGTGGGCTGACCGACCTCGACCTCCCGTACACCGAGTGGTCCTCGGTGGCCACCGACGGCCGGCGGATCGCCGCCGTGGTGGCCGGTCCGGAGCACCGCCGCACCGTGGTGCTGGTCGACCCGGCCCGGGGCACCGCCGAGGTGGTCCGGGCACCGCTGCGGGCCCACGAGGAGTACGCCTCCCGCCCGGTGGTGCGGACCTTCCAGGGCCCGGACTCCCCCGTGCACGCCTACGTACACCCGCCGTACCACCCGGAGTACCGGGGGCCGGCCGGCGAGCTGCCGCCGTACCTGGTGTTCGTCCACGGCGGGCCCAACAGCCGCAGCCAGCCGGTGCGCAACCAGGAGTTCAGCTACTTCACCAGCCGGGGCATCGGCGTGGTGGACGTCCAGTACGGCGGCTCCAGCGGCTTCGGCCGGGCCTACCGGGAGCGGCTGCGCGGCCGCTGGGGGCAGGTGGACGTCCAGGACTGCGCGACGGCGGTGCGCGCCCTGGTCGCCGAGGGCCTGGCGGACCCGGCCCGGATCGCCATCCGCGGCGCCAGCGCCGGCGGCTGGACGGCGATCCTGTCGGCGCTCGCCGAGCCGGAGCTGTACCGGGCGGCCGGCCTCTACTTCCCGGTGCTGGACCCGGTCACCTGGCGCACCGGCGGCACCCATGACTTCGAGTCCCGGTACACGGACGCCCTGATCGGCCCGTGGCCGCAGCAGCGCGCCGCGTACGAGGAGCGCTCGCCGGTCCGGCTGGCCGAGGGCCTGAACGTCCCGGTGGTGCTGTTCCAGGGCGAGCTGGACGGCATCTGCCCGCCCGCCCAGGCGGAGCGGCTGGTGGACCGGCTGGTCCGGGCCGGCCTCCCGCACACCTACCTGCTGTTCCCCGGGGAGCGCCACGGGTTCCGCCGCCGGGACACCGTGGTGCGCTGCCTGGAGGCCGAACTCGACCTCTACGGGCGGACGCTGGGCTTCGACCCGGCGTGACCGGGTGTGCACGCGGCTGAGCCCGCGGATCCCGTCCGGGGTCCGCGGGCTCAGTCGCCTCAGTGCGTCAGAGGGTGTCGAGCAGCCGGCCGGCCCGGTCGAGGGTCTCGCGGAAGTTCTCCTCGGTGGTCCGCTCGCGCGCCTCGGCCACCGTGAGCCACTCCAGCGGCGACTCCGGGTTCTCCGGCCGGGCGTCCTCCGGCCTGCCGGTGGCCAGCAGGAACCGCAGGTCGGCGTGCTCGTGCGCGGGCTCGCGGGGCGAGGCCGGCACCGGCACCACGGTGAGGTGCACCAGGGCGGCGTCCGGCCACGGCACCAGGTCGGTCAGGTGGGTCTCCTCCAGTCCCTCCCGCAGCGCGATCTCCAGCGGGAGCGTCTCGCCCGGGTCGCCGTGCCCGCCGACCTGCAGCCAGGCCTGCTGGCGGACGTGCCAGCGCAGCAGCACCCGCTTGGTCTCCGGGTGGACGATCAGGGCGGAGGCCGTGAAGTGCAGCGGGGTCGCGCGGTCCCAGGCGTCGGGCTTGCCGACCAGGCCCAGCAGCCGCTCGTGGTCCGCCGTCTCGGCCGCGCCCTGGGGCCGGTAGCCGCCCAGCAGCTCGGCCAGGCCGGGGGTCTGCGTCCCGCTCGTCATCCTCAGCACTCCTCGTTCCGTCGGGCCGTTCCACCCGGCCGTTCCGCCGGGCCGTCTCATCCGGCCGTTCCGTCGATCTCACGTCATCGTCCGCGCACTGCAGGGCCGTTGGACCCGTTCGCGTCCCGCGTGGGGCGAACGGGCCCACCCTACCCGGTGATCACGGCGGGACGCTCGGTGAGCACCGCGGGACGGCTCGCCCGGGGGGTGTTGCGGCTGGCCAGGAAGCGCACCTCGCCCGCCGTCACCACCGCGGAGATGCCGGGCATGTCGCCGATCGCCAGGGCCTCCAGGGCGGTGTCCGCGGCCGAGCCGCGCGGCGCGTCCAGGAGCACGAGGTCCGCCTCGTCACCCGCCCGCAGCCGTCCGGCGGGCAGGCCCCAGACGTCGGCGACGTTTCCGGTGGCGAGCGCCCAGACCCGGGCCGGCTCCACCGGTCCCAGCGCGGACAGCTCCACCACCGTCTTCAGCACCGCCAGCGGGATCACCCCGAAGCCCGAGGGGGTGTCCGAGCCCAGCACGATCCGCTCCAGCGCACCCTCCTCCACGGCCCGCCGGACGATCCGCAGGCCGGCCCGGAGGTTCCCGGCCTGGACGATCTGCAGCGCCATCCGGCTCTCGGCCAGCAGCCGGTCCACGGCGGCGTCGGGCAGCGCGGTGGGGCCGCCGTTGGCGTGTCCGCAGACGTCCGGATCGAGCGCCAGCAGGTCGTCCGCGCCGAGCGAAGCGGAGCCGGCGGCGCTGGCGCCCCCGGCGTGGCACATCACCTTCAGGCCGTGCGCCTTCGCCCAGCGGATCTGCTCGACGCCGTCCACGGCCTTCTCGTAGGCGCCGAAACCGAACTTCGCCAGCCACACCCCACAGCTCGCCAGCTCCGCGAAGTCGGCCTCGTCCAGGGTGGGTTCGAGCAGCACGTTGCCGGCGTGCACCCGCATCCCGCCGGGGCGGAAGTTGTCGTAGGAGGCCCGGGCGGCGACCGCGAGCGCCTTGACCCCGGCCCGGTCGCGCGGGCGGCCGGGGACGTGCACCTCCCCGGCCGAGATGGTCCGGGTGATGCCACCGTGGACGTACCCCTCCAGGTAGTCCACGGCCTTCTGGCGGGGCGAGTAGTCGCCGAAGGCGACGTGCCCGTGCGAGTCGATCAGGCCGGGCGCCACCGTGGCGCCGGCCGCGTCCAGGACCCGGTCGGCGGCGGCCAGGCCGTCCGCCAGATCGGCGGCCCGGCCCACCGCCGTGATGCGGCCGTCCACGCACAGGACGGTGTCCGCGCCGTCGACCAGCGGAGCGGTGAGATCACCGGAGACCACACACCCGGCCCCCGTGACTGCCAACGTGCCCACGTCGTCTTCCTCTCGTCGTCCCGTCTCACACCGCTGCGAAGCGCTCGGGCCGGAACGCCACCGCCAGTTCGGACGGCTCGCCCAGCACCTCCCGCGCGACGATCTCCCCGAGCACCGGCGCCAGGGTGAGCCCGCTGTGGGTCACCACCACGTACAGCGAAGGGGCCCCGGGCACCCAGCCCAGCACGCTCATGCCGTCCGCCGGCATCGGGCGGACCCCGACGAAGGCGTCCTCCACCGTGATGTCCGCCCCGGCGGTGCCGGGCAGCACCTCGGCGAGGCGCCCGAGCACCTTCTCCGCGGCGGCCGGGCCCTGGCTCTCGTCGGTCAGTTCCTCGTCCACGTCGTGGCAGTGCAGCACCAGCCGCCCGCCGCTGTGCGGACGGATGCTCAGGTGCGGCGCGTGCAGCACCCGCTCCACCCGGACGGGCACCGGGGAGGTCCGCACCAGCAGCCCGCGCACGGTGACCCCGGAGTCGTCCCCCGGCTCCACCAGCGGCACGTCCGCGCCGGCGTGGCCGAGCAGCTCCCGGGTGCCGCGTCCGGCGCAGCCGACCACGGCGTCCGCCTCGATCTGCTGCCCGGAGGCCAGCCGGACGCCGCGCACCCGGTCGGTGCCGAGCAGCCCGGTGACGGCGTCCCCGATCCGCAGCCGGACGCCCAGGCTCCGGGCCCGCTCCTGGACGGCCGAGACCAGCCGGTCGCTGACCACGTGGGCGTCGTCCGGGTAGTACCACAGCGGCCCGTGCAGACCGTCGAGCGCCAGGCCCGGCTGGAGTTCGCGCCGGACCCGCTCGGCGTCCAGCTCCTCGACCGGGTAGCCCTTGGCCCGGTAGCCGTCGGCGATGCCGGCCAGCCGCCGGGCCCCCTCCGCGCCGTCGGCCCAGTGCAGGTTGCCGCGCCGGAAGAACCAGGGCTCGCCGCCGGTGGCGGCGGCCAGCCGCTCGTGGGCGCGCAGGGCCTCGGCCGAGAGCCGGTAGTAGGGGTCGAACCCGTTGTCCACCGCGTTGACCCAGCCGAAGCCGTGGGCGGAGAGCCCCTCGGCGGGCTCCCGGGCGTCCACCAGGACGACCTCGGCACCCTGTTCGGCCAGCCGCAGCGCGACGCAGCTGCCGATCGATCCGGCTCCGACGACGACGATCCTGGTCATCGCTGCTCCTCCTTGCCGAGCGCCGTCCCGCACAGGTAGCCGCCGACCAGGGCCGGCCCGAGGGTGCCGCCGGAGCCCGGATAGCCCGGGCCCATCACCGGCGAGGTGACGTTCCCGCAGGCGTACAGGCCGGGGACGGGCGTGTCGTCGTGCCGCAGCACCCGGCCGCGCTCGTCGGTGACCAGGCCGCCCTTGGTGCCGAGCATGCCCGGCTCGACCCGGACGGCGTGGAACGGCGGCTCCACCAGCGGCGCCAGGCAGGGGTTGGGCTCGTGCAGCGGGTCGCCGTAGTAGCGGTCGTGGCTGGTCCCGCCGCGGCCGAAGGCGGTGTCGACGCCCCGGACGGCGTCCGGGTTGAACACGGCCAGGGTCTCGGTCAGGCCCTGCTCGTCCACCCCGATCAGCCGGGCGAGTTCGGCGGGGGTGTCGGCGCTGGTGTACCAGCCGGGCACCGGGCCGCCCGGCTGCACGCCGGCGATCGGGTAGGTGCGGCGGAACGCCTCGTCGAAGACCAGCCAGGCGGGCAGGTTGGGGCGCTCGTGCCGGGTGGGGTCGAAGGCCAGGAAGGCCTTGGTGACGTCGTTGTAGTTGACGGCCTCGTTGACGAAGCGCCGGCCGTGCCGGTTGACCAGGATCGACCCGGGCAGGCAGCGCTCGCCGACCAGGTGCCGGGACATCGGCACCCCGTCGTACTCCTCGCCCTGGCCGGACACCGCGGGCACCCACCAGGCCTGGGACATGCTGTCGAGCGCCGCCCCGAGGACGGTCGCCATCAGCAGGCCGTCGCCGTGGTTCCACGGCGGGCTGACCGGGCGCGTACCGGCCAGCCCGAGGTGGGCCCGCTTGAGCCGCTCGTTCCACTCGAAGCCGCCGGTGGCCAGCACCACACCGGCCCGTGCCCGGTACTCGACCGGGCCGTCCGCGCCCTCGGCCCGGACGCCGACCACCCGGCCGTCCTCGACCAGCAGTTCGGCGGCCCGCACCCCGGTCTCGAAGGCCACCCCGCGGTCGTCGCAGGCCGCCACCAGGCCGGCCACCAGCGCGGCGCCCACCGTGACGACGCCCTCGGCCTTGCGGCGGGCGACCAGCTCGTGGTCGTAGCGGCCGGGGATCTGCCAACGGTGCCGCTCGTCGTAGGTGACGGCGTCGAAGTGGCTGCCCTTCCTGATCCGCTCCAGCAGGCCGGGGCGGTCGGCGGTCGGGAACGGCACGTTGTCGAGGGTGCGGCCGACGTCCCGGGCGCCGGGCCAGTCCGAGTGGTAGTCGGGCCGGTCGATCGGGAACAGCCGGACGGGCGTCTCGGCGTGCAGGTAGTCGACCACCTGCGGCGCCGCCTCGACGTACTGCTCCAGCCGCCACCGCTCGACCTCGCCCTCGGTGACGAGTTCCAGGTAGCGCAGCGCGTCCTCGGCGGAGTCGGGCATGCCGTGCTCGCGCATCACGGAGCTGTCGGGCACCCAGATCATGCCGCCGGACACGGCGGTGGTGCCGCCCAGCGCGGGGGTGCGTTCGAGGACCAGCACCCGGTGCCCGGCGTCGGCGGCGCGGCAGGCCGCCAGCAGTCCGGCGCCGCCGGAGCCGATCACCAGGGAGTCGGTTTCAACCTGTCGCACGGCAGTCCAATCCTCAGGGGTCGAGCGGGCTCGGGACGGGGGGTGGTCAGAGCAGCGGGGCGGGCCGGTAGCCGGACGCCTCGGGGTGGCGGGCGGCGAGTTCCTCGATCCGCGCCACCACGGCCGCGACCTGGTCGGTGGCGGCGCCGGTGAAGCCGATCCGGTCGGCCAGCAGGGCGTCCAACTGCGCGCGGTCCAGCGGCAGTCGGTCGTCCGCGGCGAGCCGGGCCAGCATGTGGTTGTCACCGCCCTCGGAGCGCATGTCCAGGGCTGCGCCGACGGCGTGCTCCTTGATGACCTCGTGCGCGGTCTCCCGGCCGACGCCCGCGCGCACCGCCGCCATCAGGATCTTGGTGGTGCCCAGGAACGGCAGGTAGCGCTCCAGCTCGGCGCCGACCATCGACGGGAAGACGCCGAACTCGTCCAGCACGGTCAGCAGCGTCTCCAGCATGCCGTCGAAGGCGAAGAAGGCGTCCGGCAGCGCGACCCGGCGCACCACCGAGCACGACACGTCGCCCTCGTTCCACTGGTCGCCGGACAGCTCGGCGGCCATCGAGGCGAACCCGCGCAGCACGATCATCAGGCCGTTGATCCGCTCGCAGGAGCGGGAGTTCATCTTGTGCGGCATCGCCGAGGAGCCGACCTGGCCCTCCGCGAAGCCCTCGGTCACCAGCTCGTCGCCGGCCATCAGCCGGATCGACTTGGCCAGCGAGGACGGGCCGGCCGCCAGCTGCACCAGCAGGCTCAGCACCTCGTAGTCGAGCGAGCGCGGGTAGACCTGCCCGACGCTGGTGAGGCGGTGGGCGAACCCGAGGTGGCCGGCCACCCGGTCCTCCAGCTCGGTGAGCTTCCCGGTGTCGCCGCCGAGCAGGTCCAGCATGTCCTGGGCCGTCCCCATCGGGCCCTTGATGCCGCGCATCGGGTAACGCTCGACCAGCTCCTCCAGCCGCACCAGGCCGGCCAGCACCTCGTCCGCCACGGTCGCGAAGCGCTTGCCCAGCGTGGTGGCCTGGGCGGCCACGTTGTGCGAGCGGCCGGCCATCACCAGCTCGGCGTGCTCGGCGGCCAGCGCCCCCAGCCTGGTCAGCAGCGCGACGCAGCGGCCGCGCACCAGCAGCAGGCTCTCCCGGATCTGCAGCTGCTCGACGTTCTCGGTGAGGTCCCGGGAGGTCATCCCCTTGTGGATGTGCTCGTGCCCGGCCAGGGCGTTGAACTCCTCGATCCGGGCCTTCACATCGTGCCGGGTGACCCTCTCGCGCGCCTCGATGGAGGCGTGGTCGATCCGGTCCAGGACCTTCTCGTAGTCGGCCACCACGCCGTCCGGGACGGCTATGCCGAGGTCGCGCTGGGCGCTCAGCACGGCCAGCCACAGTCGGCGCTCCAGCACGATCTTGTGCTCGGCCGACCAGAGTTCGACCAGCTGGGGCGAGGCGTAGCGGGCGGCCAGGACGTCGGGGATGTCGGTCTTCATTGCCCTGCTTTCGGGTGGGGTGTCGTCCGCGCGGTCTTCCGCACGGCGTCTTCCGGGGCTTCCGGTGCGGTGTGGCTCCGGGTCTTCCGGGGCCTCCGGTGCGGTGTGGCTCCGGGTCAGGAGACCTCGGTGGTGGTCAGGCCCTGGTTGTTGGCCCGGGTGAACCAGAAGTCCCGGATCAGGCCGCGGTTCTTCAGCTCCCAGGCCCACCGCTCGGCGTCCTGCGGGCGCCGGGTGAAGGCGAAGCAGGCCGGGCCGGTGACGCTGAGCGCGATCGCGTCCACCGACGGGGCCGCCCGGCCGGCCTCCAGCACGCTCTGCACCGCCTCGCCCTGGAAGGCGATCTGCGCCTGCTTGAAGTGGCCGGTGAAGGTGATCTCGTTGACCGCCGCGCAGAACGCGTCGAAGTCCTGCTCCAGGACGGCCGGGGCGAGCCCCATGAAGACCAGGTGGGAGGTGCGCCAGGACTCCTCGGCCGGGATCGGCGTGACCGAGTGGAACCAGTCCAGCTCCTCCTGGCCGCCCAGGTGGCGGCCGTGCGTGAGCAGCACCAGGATCGGCCAGTCCGGGAAGTCCAGCCGGACCACCGGCTTCGGCGGCGCCACCTGCTGGGCGAAGCGGCTCGGCCGCAGGTACTTCTGCGGCTGCTCGGCGAAGTCCGGCGGGTTGACGTGGCCGCCGTCGACCAGGAAGCCGCCGTACGCGGACAGCCCGGTGCTGGCGCCCGAGGTCCGGCCGCGGCCGAGGACGCGGGCCAGGTCCCGCTGGTCCGGCTCCAGCCCGCACAGCCGGCCGTAGGCGTGGCCGACGGCCAGCAGCGTGCTGGTCTTGGAGCCGAAACCGCTGTGCTGGGGCAGCGCTTCGAGGACGTCGACCCGGGCGGCCGGGCCGTCCCACAGCTTGCGCAGGGTCTCCACGGCGGCGGTCAGTTCGCGCGCCGTCTCCTCGGCGGTGCCGGTCACCGCGACGATCCCGTCCGCGGCCTCCCGCACCTCGGCGGTCAGGCCGGGCCGGTCGACGGCCATCGCGGCGATGCCGTTGCGGCGCTGCGAGCTGCCGTCGAGGCTGATCAGGGTGAAGCTCAGCCGGGCCGGAGCGGACACCCGGACAGCACCGCTTCGGTCGGGTCGGTCAAGTGCCATGGTGGGACCTCCGGTTGATCGTCGATCACGGTCACGGGCGCGCCGGTCCGCACGCGGAACACGGGGTCCGGGGGGTCGCTGGATTCGGGGAACTGGCCGGTCGTCGGCGTGTCACGCCGAGCACCGGTCCGGGGCAACCGGAAGCGGCTGCGGGGCCCGCGGCGATGCAATCTTGGACCGATTCCGGACGCACCGTCAATCACCGTATTCCGTCGGACCGCTCCTCACCTGGGGTGTCACATCCGCGATCGCCGATTCGTCTCAGGAGTGGAAGCCGATCATCGCGATCGCAGGTCGCGACCACCGAAACGGAGGCCACCAGTGGCTACGCGGAAGGTCAACGAATCCCTGACCCGGGTCGGACCGGGCACGCCCATGGGCCGGATGCTCCGCGAGTACTGGCTTCCGGTGATGCGCAGCGAGCGGCTGGCCGAGCCTGGCGGCGCGCCCGTCCCGGTCGAGCTGCTCGGCGAGAAGTACGTGCTGTTCCGCGGCGCGGACGGCCGGGTCGGCTGCTTCGACGAGGCCTGCCCGCACCGCGGCGCCTCGCTGGCGCTGGCCCGGAACGAGGACTGCGCGCTGCGCTGCGTCTACCACGGCTGGAAGTTCGACGTCTCCGGCAAGGTGCTGGACACCCCGTCGGAGCCCGAGGACGGCGGCCGGTTCGCCTCCCGGGTGTCGCTCAAGCACCACCCGGTGGTGGAGGCCGGCGGCGTCATCTGGGTGTGGCTCGGCGGCACCGGCCGGGAGCCCAATCCCTTCCCGGCGTTCCCCTTCACCAAGCTCCCGGCCGAGCAGGTCTTCGCCACCGTCGCGCTGGTGGACTGCAACTGGTTCCAGGGCGTCGAGGCGGACATCGACTCGGCGCACGTCTCCCTGCTGCACGAGACCGAGGCCCGCAACGGCCCGCTGCGCGACCTGCTGGACGACACCGCCCCGCGCGACGAGATCGACGAGCAGCCGTACGGGCTGCGCTACGCCGCGATCCGCTCGCTGTCCTCCGGTGACTCACTGGTGCGGATCAAGCCGTTCGCCATGCCCTGGTACACCGTGGTGCCCGAACTGCCCACCGGTGACCGGCTCTGGCACGCCTGGGTGCCCGTCAACGACCACCAGACCATCATGTGGTACCTCTGGTGGAACGACGACAAGCCCGTCGACCCGACGTACTTCGCCGAGCAGTTCGGCCTCGACCTCGACCGGCTGAACCCCGACAACATCCGCGAGGGCTACACCCGCGAGAACCTCTGGGGCCAGGACCGCGCCGCGATGGCCGACGGCCGCAGCTTCTCCGGCATCCGCGGCCTGGTGCTCCAGGACGTCGCCGTGCAGGAGAGCATGGGCCCGATCGTCGACCGGACCATCGAGAACCCGGGCAAGAGCGACCGCGGCATCGTCCGCGCCCGCCGCTACATGCTGGACGCCCTCGACACCCACGCCAACGGCGGGACCCCGCCCGGACTCGGGGCCGACGCCGACTACGGCAAGGCGACCTCCGCCAACATGGTCGTCCCGGAGGGCACCGACTGGCGCGGCCTGGTCTCCTGAGCCCGGCCCGTCCGACCCGCCCGACCCGCCCAGTCACTTCGCCGCCACGCCACTCGGAGGAGGATCTGCCATGGCCCACGTGCTGTCCATCTCGGGAAGTCCGTCCGCGACGTCCCGCACCACCGCCCTGCTGCGCCACCTCGGCACCCGTCTCACCGCCCACGGCCACCGGGTGACACCGCTGGAGGTCCGGTCACTGCCGGCCGAGGCGCTGCTCGGCGCCGACCCCCGGCACCCCGCCATCGCGGCGGTGGCCGGACTCGTCGAGTCGGCCGACGGGATCGTGGTCGGCACGCCCGTCTACAAGGCCGCCTACTCCGGTCTGCTGAAGTCCCTGCTCGACCTGCTGCCGCAGTACGCCCTCGCCGGGAAGGTGGTGCTGCCGCTGGCCACCGGCGGCAGCACCGCGCACGTCCTGGCGATCGACTACGCGCTGCGCCCGGTTCTCACCTCGATGGGCCCCGCGCAGGTCACCCCCGGCTGGTTCACCCTCGACCGCGAGATCACCGTGCGGGAGGACGGCACGGTGGCGGTCGCCGAGCCGACCGCCGACGCCCTGGCCCAGGTCACCGACCAGTTCTCCGTCGCCCTCGGCGGCCGCGCCGCGCTGTCCGCGGCCTCCGCCTGAGCCCGCCCCTATCTGTTGGAGTCCCTGTGAAGCGCTGGTCCACCAAGGACTTGGAAATCCTCCGCCCGCCGGCCGACGGCCGCCCCGGTGACGGCATCCTCACCTTCACCGACCGCTACTCGGTGTACGACTTCGGCGTGATGCCGGACGAGATCCCCGGCAAGGGCATCGCCTCCGCCACCATGGCCGTGCATTCCTTCGGGCTGCTGGAGGCGGCCGGCATCGCGACCCACTTCGTGGAGCAGGTCGACGAGCGCTCGCTGCGCATCCGGCTCCTGGACATCGACCTCGCGGGCCGCAACGCCGCCACCGGCCCGGCCGGGATGATCCCGCTCCAGGTGGTCTACCGCAACGCGCTGCCGCGCGAGTCGTCCGTGCACCGCCGCACCGCCGCCGGCACCCTGGACCGGGCCCTGGTGCCCCCGTACGGCGCCGACGGCGCACCCTGGCTGGCCGCCCCGATGGTGGAGTTCACCACCAAGTTCGAGGAGACCGACCGCTTCGTCACCGCCGAGGAGGCGGCCCTGGTCGGCCGGGTCACCCCCGGCGACCTGGCCGGGATCGCCGAGCTGACCCGCACCGTCGCCGGGGTGCTGACCACCCACGCGGACGCGGTCGGACTGCGGCTCGCGGACGGCAAGGCCGAGTACGGCTTCGACGAGCACCGCCGTCCGCTGCTGATCGACCACGTCGGCACCCCGGACGAGAACCGCTTCTACTTCCACGGGACCCCGGTCTGCAAGGAGCTGCTGCGGCTGCTCCACCCCGGACTGCGCGACCAGGTCCAGGCGGCCGTGCGCAACGGCACGCCGCGCTCCCAGTGGCCGCGTCCCGAGCGGCTGAGCGCCCGGCTGGTGACCGCCACCGCCGAGGTCTACCAGGCGCTCACCGCGCTGTGGCTCGGCGGGCGCCCGGACACCCCGAAGCCCGAGCAGCGGCTCACCGCGGCCGTCGAGGAGTTCCACGCCGCGCTGCCCGTACCGCAGTTGCTGGAACGGGTCGGGCTGGTCGGGGCTTCGAACAACTAAGCTGTAGAACATGGGGGTTGGGGACGTGATCGAGCCGGGCGAGGTGACCGCCGCGCTCCGCCGCGCCGGGGTCGGGGCCGACGGCTCCACCCGGCGCAGGGCGGAGTACTCCAGTGACGCCTCGCTCTACCGGATCGTCCCGGCCGCCGTCGCGTTCCCGCGCGACGCCGGGGAGGTGATGGCGGCGCTGGAGGTCTGCCGCTCGCTCGGTGTTCCGCTGACGGCCCGGGGCGCCGGCACGTCGATCGCCGGGAACGCGGTCGGCCCCGGCGTCGTCCTGGACTTCTCCCGCCACCTGAACCGGGTGCACTCGATCGACCCGGAGACCCGAACGGCGGTGGTGGACCCGGGAGTCGTCCTGGACGACCTGCAACGGGCCGCCGCCGCCCACGGGCTGCGCTTCGGCCCCGACCCGTCCACCCACAGCCGCTGCACCATCGGCGGGATGATCGGCAACAACGCCTGCGGCTCCCGCGCGCTCGGCTACGGGCGCACCGCCGACAACGTGGCCGAACTGGACGTGGTCACCGGCACCGGCGAACGCCTCACCGCCCGCAAGGGCGCGGACCCGGCCGGCTCGCCGACCCTCACCGCGCTCTCCGGCGTGGTGCGGGAGCGGCTGGCCGTCATCCGCACCGAACTCGGCCGGTTCGGGCGGCAGGTGTCCGGCTACTCCCTCGAACACCTGCTGCCGGAAAGGGGTTTCGACCTCCCGGCCGCCCTCACCGGCTCCGAGGGCACCCTCGGCGTCCTGCTCGGGGCCCGGGTACGGCTCACCGCCGTCCCGGCCGCCACCGCGCTGGCGGTGCTGGGCTACCCCGACATGGCGGACGCCGCCGACGACGTCCCCCGGTTGCTGCCCTGCGCACCGGTCGCCGTCGAGGGCCTGGACCGGCGCATCGTCGACATCGTCCGCGGACTGCGCGGCGCCGCCGCCCTGCCCCGACTGCCGCGCGGCGGCGGCTGGTTGCTGGTCGAGGTGCCCGGCGACACGGCGGCCGAGGCCCGGGCCGGCGCGGCCCGGGTGATCGCCGCCGCCAGGGCCCTGGACTCCCGGCTGATCACCGACCCGGCGGAGGCCGCGGCGCTCTGGCGGATCCGCGAGGACGGCGCCGGCCTGGTCGCCCGCACCGGCCGCGCCCACCCCGGCTGGGAGGACGCCGCCGTCCCGCCCGACCGACTCGGCGCCTACCTCCGGGAGTTCGAGGCACTGCTGACCGAGCACGGCCTCACCGGCATCCCGTACGGGCACTTCGGCGACGGCTGCGTCCACGTCCGGCTCGACTTCCCGCTCGAACGGCCGGGCGGCCCGGCCGTGTTCCGCTCCTTCCTGGAGCAGGCCGCGCAACTGGTCGGCCGGCACGGCGGTTCGATGTCCGGCGAGCACGGCGACGGCCGCGCCCGCGGCGAACTCCTCCCACACATGTACTCCCCCGCCGCGCTGGAGGCCTTCGGCGCGGTCAAGACCGTCTTCGACCCCGACGGCCTGCTCAACCCCGGCATCCTGGTGCACCCGGCCCCACTCGACGCCGACCTGCGGATCCCCGCCGCCGCCCCGCTGCGCACCGGCCTCGCCCTCGCCCACCACCGCGACGGCGGCGACTTCACCCGGGCCGTCCACCGCTGCACCGGCGTCGGCAAGTGCCGCGCCCCCAGCCCCGCCCCGGACTCCGTGATGTGCCCCAGCTACCTGGCCACCCGGGACGAGAAGGACTCCACCCGGGGCCGCGCCCGGGTGCTCCAGGAGATGGTCAACGGCACCCTGGTGCAGGGCTGGCAGGCCCCCGAACTCGCCGAGGCCCTGGACCTCTGCCTGGCCTGCAAGGGCTGCTCCTCCGACTGCCCCAGCGGCGTCGACATGGCCGCCTACAAGGCCGAGTACCTCCACCAGCGCTACCGGGGCCGGCTGCGCCCCGCCTCCCACTACTCGCTCGGCCTGCTCCCGTACTGGGCCCGGCTCGCCGCCCTCGCCCCGGGGCTCACCAACCGCGCCCTGGCCGGGCCGCTCGGCCGGCTGGGCCGGCGGGCCGCCGGGGTGGACCCGCGCCGGGGCCTCCCGCGCTTCGCCCCCCGGACCTTCCGCCAGTGGTTCGCCGCCCGCCCCCGGCCGGCCGGCAGCGGCGAGCCGGTGCTGCTCTGGGTCGACACCTTCACCAACCACTTCGCCCCGCAGGTCGGCCAGGCGGCCGTACGGGTCCTCGAAGGGGCCGGCTACCGGGTGCGGATCCCGGAGCGGCAGCTCTGCTGCGGCCTCACCACCATCAGCACCGGACAGCTGGACCTCGCCCGCCGCACCCTCGGCCGCAGCGTCGCCGCCCTCGCCCCGCACGCCGAGGCCGGCGTCCCGGTCGTCGGGCTGGAGCCGTCCTGCACCGCCGTCTTCCGCGGCGACGCCGCCGAACTCCTGGGCGCCACCCCGGCCGTGACCGCCGTCGCCCGGGCCACCCGCACCCTGGCCGAACTGCTCACCGACACTCCCGGATGGACGCCCCCGCCGCTCACCGGCACCCAGGTCCTCGCCCAGCCGCACTGCCACCACCGCGCCGTCCTCGGCTGGGCCGCCGACCGCGAGCTGCTCACCCGGGCCGGCGCCACCGTCCGGGCGGTGGACGGCTGTTGCGGGCTGGCCGGGAACTTCGGCGCCGAACGGGGCCACTACGAGACCAGCGTGCAGGTCGCCGAAACCTCGCTACTGCCCGCCGTACGCGCCGCCGGAGCGGACACCGACCTGCTCGCCGACGGCTTCTCCTGCCGCACCCAGCTCGACCAGCTCGCCCACCGCGAGAGCCTCCACCTCGCCGAACTACTGGACCGCCGATGACCACCAAGCGCCCCCTGCTGATAGGCACCGTCACCCTCGACTACCTCCACGAGGGGCCGGTCGGCCGCGCCCTGCCGCCCGCGGCCCTGCGCTGGGGCGGCGTCATCCACAACGTCGCCTGCGCGATGGCCGCCCGCGGCAGCGACCCGCTGTTCCTCACCGCCGACTACACCGGCGACCTCGCCCCCGCCGTGGCCGCGCACCTCGCCGCCCACGGTGTCGACCGGATCGCCCTGCCCGTCCCGACCCCACTGCCGCTCTTCGAGGCCCAGCTGGTGGACGGCTCGGTCGTCGACAAGCACTTCGTCGGGCAAGAGGCGCTCGACCTGCTCACCCCCGAACTGCTCGGCTCCCGGCCCGAGTTGTTCGACCAGGCGTCGGTCATCGTGTCCGGCACCGACGGCCACCCCGCCACCCTGGCCTGGCTGGCCGCCGCCGCCCGCGAGCGCGGCGTCCCGTTCTGGCTGCTCTCCGCCGACCCGACCGAGGTCCACAAGCTGGTCCCCGAGGGCGAACAGGCCGCCTTCGTCTCGCTCAACGCCCGCGAGCTCTCGCTCTGGGCCGGCACCGAGCTGCCCGGACTCCCCGAGCCGTCCGGCCTGCCCGGGCTGGCCGAGCACGGGGCGATCGCCGCCGCCCGCAAGCTCGTCACCGCCGACGGCCATGCTCTCGTCACCCTGGGCGCCCAGGGCTCCGTGCTCGTCCCCGGGGACGGCGGCGACCTGCTCCACCAGCCCGCCCCCACCATCAACGGGCAGCCGCTCACCGTCGGCGCCGGCGACATCCTGTTCGCCTGCCTGCTCGCCGCCCGGCTCGCACCGGCGCCCTGGGCCGAAGCCCTCCGGGAGGCCGCCGCCCTCACCACGGCGTACCTCACCACGTCGACGTACGCCGCGCTGCGACCCTGAGGACGGCGGACGGCTCAGAACGCGTCGTCGGGGATCTCCACGGCGGTGCGGTCCAGGCTCTCCAGGAGCCGGAACTGCGCGTGCGTCCTGGGCAGTTCATGGCGGAAGAAGAACCGGCAGGCGTGTCTCTTGCCCTCGTAGAAGGGGCCGCTGCCGCCCTCGGCGGCGAGCAGCTGCTCCAACCACAGCCAGGCGACCACGGTGTGGCCGACCGCCTCCAGGTAGACGGTGGCATTGGCCAGGGCGGTCTCCGGGTCGCCCGTCGCCCAGAGCCGTTCGGTGACCTCGACGACGCGCCGGACGGCCGCGTCCAGCCGCGCCGCGTACTCACCGGCCTCCCCGCCGAGGGCCTCGGCCCTGGCGACCGTCGCCCCGACCGTCCCGGCCAGCAGGCGCAGCCCCGCCCCGCCGTCCATCACCACCTTGCGGCCGAGCAGGTCCAGCCCGTGGATGCCGTGGGTGCCCTCGTGGATCGGGTTGAGCCGGTTGTCCCGGTAGAACTGCTCCACGGCGTACTCGCGGGTGTAGCCGTAGCCGCCGTGCACCTGGATGGCGAGGCTGTTGGCCTCCAGGCACCACTGGGAGGGCCAGCTCTTGACCACCGGCGTGAGGACGTCCAGCAGCAGCTTGGCCCGGGCCCGGTCCTCCGGCGTCGCGCCGGTGCGCTCCTCGTCCAGCAGCCGGCCGGCGTACAGCACCAGCGCCAACGCTCCCTCGGCGTAGCACTTCTGGGCCAGCAGCATCCGGCGAACGTCGGCGTGGGCGATGATCGGCACCTGCGGTGCGGCCGGGTCCTTGGCGCCGACCGGACGGCCCTGGGGGCGGCTGCGGGCGTACTCCAGGGCGTGCAGGTAGCCGGTGTAGCCGAGGGCGGCGGCGCCCAGCCCGACGCCGATCCGGGCCTCGTTCATCATGTGGAACATCTGCGCCAGCCCGTGGTGCGGTTCGCCGACGAGGTGCCCGACGGCGCCCGGCTCACCGCCCGGCCGGTACACGCCCTCACCGAAGTTGAGCAGGGTGTTGGTCGTCCCCCGGAAGCCCATCTTGTGGTTGAGCCCGGCCAGCACCACGTCATTGCGCTCCCCGGGCGTACCGTCCGCGCCGACCAGCACCTTGGGCACGATGAACAGCGACAGCCCCTTCACCCCGGGCGGCCCGCCGGGGATCCTGGCCAGCACCAGGTGGACGATGTTCTCGGACAGCTCGTGGTCGCCGCCGGAGATCCACATCTTGTTGCCGAACAGCCGGTAGGTGCCGTCGGGCCGCGGCTCGGCCCGGGTGCGCAGGTCGGCCAGCGAGGAGCCGGCCTGCGGCTCGGACAGGCACATGGTGCCGAAGAACCGGCCCTCCAGCATCGGCCGCACATAGGTGTCGATCTGGTCCCGACTGCCGTGCGCCAGCAGCAGATTGGCATTGCCCGCGGTGAGGAACGGGTATCCGGACGTCGCCGGGTTCGCGGCCTGGAACCAGGCGAAGCAGGCGTTGGCGACGACGGAGGGGAGTTGGGCGCCGCCCACCTCGTGGTCCATCGCGCTGCCCAGCAGCCCGGTGCCGGCGAAGACCGTCAGCGCCTCCTTCACCTCCGGGATGAGGTGCACCCGCTCCCCGTCGAACCGCGGCTCCTCCGCGTCGTTCCTCCGGTTGTGCGGCGCGAAGTGCCGGGTGGCGACCTGCTCGCTCAGCTCCAGCGCGGCGTCGAAGGTCTCCCGGGAGTGCTCGGCGTACCGCTGCCGCCCGGTGAGGGCGGCCACGTCCAGCCACTCGTACAGCAGGAAGTCGAGGTCACGGCGGGACAGCAGCAGGGACGTCATCGGGCGCGCCTTTCGGGTCGTGGGAGCGGACCGCGGTCGGACTCCTTCTTACCCGTCGAAGATCCGGAAGGGAACCGCCTCCCGGGGAGCCCGACGGGGCTCCCCGGGCACGGATCAGGCCCGGCGAGGGTTCAGGCCTGGCGGCGGGTGGCGATGACGACGGCGCCGAGGACGCAGGCGCCGGCGGCGGTGGCGTAGGCGAGGTGGTAGCCGGTGAGCTGGTCGGTGCTGGTCGCGGCGACCAGGACCATCACCGCCGTACCGACGCCGGCGCCGATCTGCTGGGTGACGACGTTCACCGCGCCGGCGACGGCGTGCTGTTCGGCTGGGACGCCGGTGAGGCCGGCCGAGGTCATCGACGGGAAGTTGAGGCCCTGGCCGATGCCGCTGATCACCAGGCCGGGCATCACGTGCAGGAGGTAGTTGCCCTCGTGCGGGGTGGTGAGCCAGAGTCCGGCGCCGACGCCGATCAGCACCAGGCCGACGGCCATCAGCGTGCGCGGGGTGTAACGGGCCAGCAGGCGGCCGGTGGCGAAGTTGGCGGTGAGGAAGACGGCGGCGGACATCGGGACCAGCGCCAGGCCGGACTCCGAGGGCGAGTAGTGCAGCATGCCCTGGAGGTACAGCGGCGCGAAGAACAGCAGTCCGACCGAGCCCATGTACTGGAGGAAGGCCGCCAGACTGGCGGAGCGCACCGAGGCGAGCCGGAAGAGGCCGAGCGGCAGCACCGGGTCGGCGGTGCGGCTCTCCCACACCACGAACAGCACCAGGCAGAGCACCGCGGCGCCGAGCACCGCCCAGGCGGTGGCGCCGTCGGTGCTGACGCCGACCACGAGCAGGGTGAGGCCGAGGGTGCCGGACACCGCGCCGGGCAGGTCGAGCCGGCCGCTGTGGCCGGTGCCGTCGGGCAGTCCGATCCGGGTCACGGCGAGCACCGCGACCCCGAGCAGCACCGAGAACCCCAGCACCGAGCGCCACCCGAGGAACTGGGTCAGCACACCGCCCAGCAGCACGCCCCCGCTGAAGCTGGCGGCGCCGACCGCCGCGTACACGCCGAGGGCCCGGTTGCGGGCCGGGCCGGCCGGGAAGGTCTCGGTGAGCAGGGCCAGCGCGGCGGGCCCCGAGAGGGCGGCGCCGATGCCCTGGACGGCACGGGCGCCCAGCAGCACCCCGATGTTCGGTGCGACCGCCCCGATCAGTGCGGAGGCGGTGAACAGGGCGATGCCGACCTCGAACACCCGCCGCCGGCCGAGCACGTCGGCGAGTCGGCCGCCGACCAGCAGGAAGCCGGCGAAGGTGACGGCGTAGGCGGTCATCACCCACTGGAGGGTGCTGTCGTGCAGTTGGAAGCGCTCTCCGACGGAGGGCAGGGCGGCGTTGAGCACCCCGAGGCCGCTCACGTCCAGGGCGAGTGCGCCGGCGAGCACTCCGAGGGCGAGTCCTGGTCGGCGCAGCGGCGCGACCGCGGTGTCGGTCATGCCGCTCCGCCCTCTCCGTGTCGGCCGTGCTGACCGTGCTGACCGGTACGGGCATCGCGGGGGGTGGACTCCGGGTGGTACGGGGGGCGTTCGGCTAAGGATCGGCCGGGCCGGGCTGACGCCGTCTCAATATTCTCAACTGCCATGCTGATCAGATTGCAGTGGTCACTCAACTGCTGTCCACCCCGCCCGGGCCCGAACTGCCACTCGTTCCACCTCCGTTGGGGCGCGGAGGGTCAGCCGCCGGCCGACCGTCCGCTGACGGATGGCTGACATCCGACTGACGGCTGGCTCCGGATGACAGGTCGTGGGCGGCTGGTTCGCTACGGTGCGCGTGAACCTGCCAGCCGTTATCCTCCGCGACCCGCCCGCCGCCGCCCGCCCGAGCCCCGGGGGTGCCGCTGACCTGGGCGGCCGACGCCGGCGGGCGGCCGGGCGCGGCGGCTCGGGCCGAGTGGGAGGGTGGCCCGGCTTGGCCGCGGATGCCTGGTTTGGCCGGGTGATCCGAAAGATTCCGAAGGAATCTGCGCATTTTTCGCGCCCAAAGAGAATGATTCAGACACGTTCGAGGTCAGAATCCGCCACTGCCTCAGCTGGCCCTCAAAGTGCGCTTGTCTCACCATTCACAGGGTGGCACTCTGATGTGTGCAGATCAGGTAAGCATCAGGCAATCCGGCCCCATTTAATCCGCATACTCGTTGCCCTCACCTCAGCGACCATGCGTTCCCGCCCGGTTCCACGGCGGATGAAGCGACCAGCGCCACGGATTCCCGCGCCCCAGCCGCCCCCGGCCCGCCCGCGCTCTCATTCGATCCTGAACGCCACAACGGCCATTGACCACGCGCACCCACCCCTGACCGCCCATTCCAACCGGCCCGCCGAGGGAGTCGCCATGCCCGAACAACGCGCCGCGCGAGACCTGTCCGCCGTCACGGACTTCCTGCTATCCCGCGCCGCCGAGCTGCTGGCCGTGGCCCCGACCGCCCTGGACCGCCGGGCGCCGCTGCACCGCTACGGACTGGACTCCGGCCGGTCGGTGGCCCTGGCCGCCGCACTGTCCGAGTTCCTCGGCCGGCAGGTGCCCGCCACCTGGCTCTGGCAGTACCCGACCGTGGACGAGCTGGCCCGCGCCCTGGTCGCGGGCCCGCGCGCGGCCGAAGCCGCCGCCGGCGACGAGCGCCGCCGGCCCGCCCAGGAGCCGGTGGCGATCGTGGGCATCGGCTGCCGGTTCCCCGGCGGACCGGACCCGTCCGCGTTCTGGCGGCTGCTGGTCGAGGGCGGCGACGCGGTCGGCCCGGTGCCCGCCGCCCGCCGCGAGCTGATGAACGACGCGGTGCGCTGGGGCGGGTTCATCGACGGCATCGACCGCTTCGACCCGCTGTTCTTCGGCATCTCGCCCCGCGAGGCCGTCCAGATGGACCCGCAGCAGCGGCTGGTCCTGGAACTGTGCTGGGAGGCCCTGGAGGACGCGGGCATCGCCCCCCACACCCTGCTCGGCAGCGACACCGGCGTGTTCATGGCCTCCTGCTGGGGCGACTACGCGGCGCTGGCACACTACCGCGGCCCGGACGCCCAGATCACCCCGCACACCGCGACCGGCATGCACGACGGCATCATCGCCAACCGGGTCTCCTACGTCCTCGGTCTCCAGGGCCCCAGCATGGCCATCGACGCGGCCTGCGCCGGCTCGCTGGTCTCGGTGCACGTGGGCTGCCAGTCCATCCAGCTCGGCGAGAGCGACCTCGTGCTGGCCGGCGGGGTGAACCTGAGCTTCGTCTCCGACTACTACACCGCCATGGACGCGATGGGCGCGCTCGCCCCGGACGGCCGCTGCAAGTCCTTCGACGCCCGCGCGAACGGCTACGTCCGGGGCGAGGGCGCCGGGGTGGTGGTGCTCGCCCCGCTGAGCCTCGCCCTCGAACGCGACCTGCCGGTGTACTGCCTGATCAAGGGCAGCTCCTCCAACAACGACGGCCTGAGCAACGGCATGACGGCGCCCAACCCGCTGGCGCAGGAGAAGATGCTGCGCACCGCGTACCGGCGGGCCGGCATCGCCCCGCACCTGGTGGACTACATCGAGTGCCACGGCTCCGCGACGCCGCTCGGCGACCCGATCGAGGCCAACGCCATCGGCGCCGTCCTCGGCGGCGACCGCACCGAACCGCTGCGGCTCGGCTCGGTCAAGTCCAACGTCGGGCACCTGGAGGCGGCGGCCGGCATCGTCGGGCTGGTCAAGCTGGCGATGTCGATGCGCAACGGCGTGCTGCCGCCGAGCCTGCACTTCAGCGCGCCCAACCCGCAGATCATGTTCGACGAGTACAACCTGACCGTCCAGGACCAACTGACGCCCTGGCCGCGGCGCTCGGACGCCCGCCGGGGCGGCGTCAGCTCCTTCGGCTTCGGCGGCGCGATCTGCCACGTCGCCGTGGAGGAACTGCCGCGCCCGGAGAGCTCCCTGCTGCTGCTGGCCGCCGACTCCCCGGAGCAGCTGGCCGAACGGGCCCACGCGCTGCGCGACGCCACCGACCTGCGCGCGCTCTGCCGCCGCACCCCCGGCGAGGGCCGGTTCCGGCTCGCGGCAGCCGCCCACGACCTGGCCGAACTCCGCTCCCAGCTGGACGCCTTCGGCAGCGGCGCGAAGGCCGACGGGCTGAGCGTCGGGGAGGCCGTCGGGCGCCGGCCGCGGGTGGCGTTCCTGTTCTCCGGCAACGGCTCGCAGTGGGTCGGCATGGGCCGCCAACTGCTGGCCGGGCTCCCGGTGTTCCGCCGCTCGATGATGCGCTCCGACCGGCGGATGCGGGAGCTGCTGGGCTTCTCGCTGGTCGACCAGCTGCTGTCGCCCGACGGCCGGCTGGACGACATGGACGTCTTCCAGCCACTGCTGTTCTCGCTCCAGGTCGCGCTGGCCGAGGCCTGGCGCGCGCTGGGGGTGGAGCCGGACGTCGTGGTCGGGCAGAGCGTCGGCGAGTTCGCCGCCGCCCACGTCGCCGGGGCGCTGGACTTCGCGGACGCCTCCCGGCTGGCCGCCCACCACGGCCGGCTGCTCCAGCAGTTGGCGGTCGGGCGGGGCGAGGGCATCGTGGTGATGACCGCCGCCGAGGAGGTCGAGCCGTACCTGACCGGCGGGCTCACACTGTCCGGCCGCAACGGGCTGCGCTCCACCCTGGTCACCGGCACCCCGCCGGAGATCGACGGCCTGGTCCGGCGGCTGACCGACCTGGGCGTCACCAACCACCGGGTGCGGATGGGCCACGCCCCGCACTCCCCGCTGGTCGACCACGTCCTGGCCCCGCTGAGGGCCGAACTCGACGGCATCCGGCCCCGGACAGCCCGCATCCCGATGATCTCCACCGTCACCGGCGAGGCCGTCGACGGCGCCGAACTCGGCCCGGACTACTGGGCGGACAACCTGCGCCGGGAGATCCGGGTGGTCGACGCCCTGACCGGGCTGCGCGACCACGACGTGGACGCGGTGGTCGAGCTCAGCCCGCACCCGCTGCTGCTCAAGTCGGTCTCGGAGATCCTCCCCGCGACCACCCTGCCCTCCATGCGCCGCGGCGCCGACGAGGCCGCGACCCTGCTCGGCTCGCTCGGCGCCCTGTACACCGCCGGACTGTCCGTCCCCGCCCACCCGTTCCTGGCCGGCGACCGGGGCCGGCACACCCCGCCGATCCCCGGCGACCGCGCCCCCGACGAGCAGTTGCACCTGGTGCCGGTCACCGCCCGTACGGCCGACGCGCTGGCCGACACCTGCCGCGAGCTGTCCAACCACGTGGAGCGCGACCCGGGCCTGCGGGTCTCCGACCTCGCCTACACCCTGGCCGCCCGGCGCACCCACCACGGCCACCGGGTCGCACTGTTCGCCCGCAACCGGCAGGACGTCCTGGACGGCCTGGCCCGGGTCGCGGCCGGCCGCCCGCACCCCGACGTGGTCACCGGCAGCGTCTCCGGCAACGCCGACCGCCGGGTGGCGCTGGTGTTCTCCGGCGGCGGCACCCAGTGGGTCGGCATGGGCCGCGAACTGCTGCGCTCCCACGCCGGGTTCCGGAGCCGGATGCGGGACTGCGACGCCGCCGTGCGCGCGGCCGGCGGCTGCTCGGTGCTGGAGCAGCTGGCCGCGCCGGCCGAGGAGGCCCGGTACGAGGAGATGGACTTCCAGCAGCCGGTGCTGTTCGCCCTCCAGGTCTCGCTGGCGCAGGTCTGGCTCGACCTGGGCATCGAGCCGACCGCCGTGGTCGGGCACAGCCTGGGCGAGGTCGCGGCCGCCTGCGTGGCCGGCGCGCTGTCGCTGGAGGACGCCGCCCGCGTCGTGGTCACCCGCTCGCACCTGCTCGAACGCAAGGCCGCCGCGGGCGCGATGATCTCGGTCGACCTGCCGGAGGCGGAGCTGCTGCCCCGGCTCGCCCGGTACGCCGCGCACGCGGCCGTCGCCGTGGTCAACAGCCCCACCAGCGCGGCCGTCTCGGGCTCGCCGGAGGCCGTCGACGCCCTGGCGGCCGAGCTGGAGCGGGACGGCGTCTCGGTCCGCCGGATCCGGGTGGAGCGCCCGGTGCACAGCCCCGGGATGGACCCGCTGCTCCCGCCGCTGCGGGAGGGCATCGAGGGCATCACCGCGCTGCCGCCGGTCATCGACTTCCACTCCACGGCGCTGGCCGACACCGTCAACCCGGCCACCGACGTGGAGTACTGGGTGCACAACCTGCGCAACCAGGTCCGGTTCGCCGAGACCGTCGGAGCGCTGGTGGACCGGGGTGTCGACACCTTCATCGAGATCGGCCCGCACGAGACGCTGCGCGGCGCGGTGGAGGAGATCGCCCTGACCCGGGGCGCCCGGGTGCACGCCGTGAACTCGCTGCGGCGCGAGGAGAGCGACCTGCGCTGCCTGCTGGGCGCCGCCGCCTCGCTGTACGTCCGGGGCCTGCCGCTGACCTTCGACCCGCTGTTCGGCGACGACGTCGAGCTGGTGGAGACCCCGCTGGTGCAATGGCAGAAGGAGCGCCACTGGATCGACACCGAGCCGACGGCGCCGCGGGCGCCGGCCCCGGCCGCCGAGCCGGCCGCCGCGACGACGACGGTGGCGACGGTGGCGCCCGAGGCCCGGCCGGTCGAACGGGAGGCGAGCCGGCCGGTGGCCGAGATCGTCCTCGCCGAACTCGCCGACGCCCTGGGCGTGCCGGTGAGCGGCTTCGACACCGAGGCCTGCCTGCGGGACTTCGGCCTCGACTCGATGCTGGGGATCCGGTTGGTCAACCGGATGCAGTCGCTGTTCGGGCACCGGGTGTCGCCGGTGGTGTTCCTGGACGGCCGGTCGATCTCCGAGGTGGTCGGCCACTTCGTCGAGCTCACCGCCGGAGCGCCCGCCCCGGCCCCGGCCCCGGCCGCCACTCCCGCTCCCCCGCCGCGGGCCGAACCGGACCACGCCTTCCTCGCCGAGCTGTCCGAGCTGGACGCCGAGGAACTGCTCGACGAACTGGACGCCCGCGGCCTGCTGGAAGCCGACGACTCCCCCGCCCTGGAGCAGCTGCGCGCCGACGGCATCGGCCTGGAGCTGGCACCGGCCTCGCACGGCCAGGCCTCGCTGTGGTTCATGCAGATGGTCTCGCCGGACGCCGTGCCCTACAACTTCATGGTCACCGCCCGGATCCGCACGGCCGTCGACGACCAGGCCCTGGAGCGCGCCGTCCGGGCCGTGCTGACCCGCCACCCGGCGCTGCGCACCCTGTTCGTGGAGGCCGGCGGCCGGCCGTACCAGGTCGTGCTGGACGAGCCGGTGTACGAGTACCTGGTGGTGGACGGCTCCGGGCTGGACGACGAGCAGGCCCGCGAGGAGCTGGCCCGGCACGGGCACCGGCCGATGGACCTGGACAACGGGCCGCTGGTGCGGGTCGTCCTGCTGAACCGCGGGCCGGCCGACCACTACCTGCTGGTGCTGGTCCACCACATCGCCTCGGACGCGGCCTCGGCCGATGTGATGATCCGCGAACTCCAGGAGTACTACCAGGGCGCCGACCCGGCCGCCGAAGCGCCCGCCGCCCCCTACACCGAGTTCGTCGCCTGGGAGCGGCAATGGCTGGCCGGGCCGGCCGCCGAAGCGGCGCTGGACTGGTGGTCGGAGAAGCTGGCCGACCCGCCCGCCCACCTCGACCTGTCCGCCAAGGAGCGGCCGCCGGGCGTCACCTACGAGGGCCGCGACCTCGCGTTCCGCTGGAGCGCCGAGGAGACCCGCCTGCTGCGGGAGTTCGCGGTGCGCGAGGGCGTGTCGATCAGCACCGTCGTCCTGGCCGGGTTCTTCGCCACCCTCAACCGCGCGGTCGGCACCGAGGACGCCGTCCTGGCCACCGCGATCGCCCAGCGCTCCGAACCCGGCTGGGAGTCGGCGATCGGCTACTACCTCAACACCGTGCTGGTCCGGGCCAACCCGGCCGCCGACCGCAGCTTCCGCGAGCTGCTGCGCGAGGTCCACGCCTTCTCGCTCGGCCTGCTGGAGCACATGAACTACCCCCTGGACCTGCTGGCCTCCCAGCTGAAGCCGCCGCGGGCCGAGGGCCGCTCCCCGTGGTTCGACGTGGTGGTGAACTGGCTGTCCTCGGACGCCTTCCCCCGCTCCGTCAAGCTCTTCCACGGCGTCGGCGAGACCCTCACCCCGGACGGCCCGCTGCCCCTCGAACCGCTCCAGGTGCGCCGGCACCTCGCCAAGTTCGACCTGGAGATCTCGATGGCCGACATCGACGGCGAGGTGGCCGGCCACGTCCAGTTCAAACCGAGCTACCTGGAAAGGCAGACCGTGACCGCACTGCTCGCGCTGTACCGCAGCGTGCTCTTCGACTCGATCACCCGACCCGACCTGGCCCTGGGCGCCGTCGCGCCGGCCGGCCTGCCCGAGGAGAGCGACCGGTGACCGACACCCTGCACTCCGCCTTCGTCGAACTGGCCGCCAAGAACCCCGACGCGACCGCCGTGTACGCCGAGACCGGCATCCTCAGTTACGGCGAACTCGACCAGCGCTCAAGGGAGTTGGCCGAACGGCTGACCGCCGCCGGTGCCGGTCCGGGCATCCCGGTCGGCATCTGCGTCGAGCGCACCCCGGACCTGCTGGTCGGCATCCTGGCCGCCCTGCGCAGCGGCTCCTGCTACCTGCCGCTGGACCCGAACTACCCCGCCGACCGGCTGACCTTCATGGTCCAGGACAGCGGCACCCGGCTGCTGCTCACCACGCCCGCCTCCCGGGCCAGTTGCCCGCCCGGCCCGACCGTCCTGGTACTCGACGGCGGCGGGAGCGGCGGGACCGTCGAACCCGGCGCGAAGCCCGTTCCGGTCGTGCCCGAGGACACCGCGTACGTCATCTACACCTCGGGCTCCACCGGCCGCCCCAAGGGCGTGGCGGTGCGGCACGGCGGCGCCGTGGCGATGCTCGCCGCGATGGACCGCGTCCTGGAGGGCTGCGACCTGAGCGGGGTCGCGGCGGCCAGCTCGGTCTGCTTCGACATGTCGGTGATGGAGATCTTCAACGCGCTCTGCCGGGGCGGCGCCGTGGTGCTGGTGGAGAGCGCCGTACACCTGCCGGAGAGCCGGTACGCCGACCGGATCACCCACCTCAACGTCGTCCCCTCGGTGATGAACGGCCTGCTCGACGCCGGGGCCCTGCCGCCCGGGCTCCGCTCGGTGGTCTTCGGCGGCGAGGCGCTGCGCCGCAAGCTGGTCGACCGCACCTACCGGGAGACCGGCGCCACCCGGGTGTTCAACGCCTACGGCCCCACCGAGGGCACCGTGTTCTGCTCCTTCGGGCCCGTCCCCGAGGACTCCACCGAGGAGCCGACACTCGGCCCGCCCACCGAGGGCGCCCGGCTGCACGTGCTGGACGAGCAGCTGCGGCCGCTCCCGGCCGGCACGCCCGGCGAGCTGTACCTCGGCGGCGCCGGCCTGGCCCACGGCTACGTCAACCGGCCGCGCACCACCGCCGAGCGCTTCGTCCCGGACCCGTTCACGCCCGGCGAGCGGCTGTACCGCACCGGCGACCTGGTCGAGTTCACCGACGACGGCGAACTGCGCTTCCACGGCCGCACCGACCACCAGGTCAAGCTGCGCGGCTACCGGATCGAGCTGGAGGAGGTCGAGGCCCGGCTGACCGGCTGCCCCGAGGTCCGGGAGGCCGCCGCCGTCGTCCGGGGCAACCGGCTGGTCGGCTACCTGGTGCCGGCCGGCGACGGCCCCGCGCCCGAGGGCCCCCGGCTGGACGCCGCCCTGCAGAGCGCCGTCACCGCCCGGCTCGCCGTCGAACTGCCCGACTACATGGTCCCCGCGACCCTGGTGGTCCTGCCCGCCCTGCCGCTCGGCCCGGGCGGCAAGCTCGACCGCAACGCGCTCCCCGAGCCGCCGGCCGCCGACACCGGCGGGCCGCTGAGCGCCCCGAGCACGCCGACCGAGATCGCGCTCGCCGAGATCTGGGGCCAGCTGCTCGACCTCGATCCGGCCGGCATCGACGTCCAGTCCGCCTTCTACGACCTCGGCGGCGACTCGCTGCTGCTGATCCGGCTGGCCCGGCTGATGACCCGGCGCTTCGACCGGCGGATCCGGGTGCCCGACCTCTTCAGCTTCCGCGACATCGCCTCGCTGGCCCGGTGGCTCGACGACGACAGCGGCGCCACCCCCGAGGTGGTCCAGTCCGCCCGCCGGCGCGCCGGCGCCCGCCGCGCCGCGCTGCGCGGCCGCTCCGCCGACGACCGCTGAGCCGCCCCCACCCCCGACGAAGAACGAGGCAGGAGCCCCTCATGACCGACCGCCCCGAACAGGACTACGACCCGGGCGACGTGGCCGTCATCGGCATGTCGCTGCGGGCCCCCGGCGCCCGTACCAAGGAGCAGTTCTGGGACAACCTCGTCCACGGCCGGGAGTCCGTCAGCTTCCTGGCCAAGGACGACATCCACGTCGACGAGACCCTGATCCACAGCCCGTTCTACGTCCGGGCCTGCGGCGTGCTGGACACCTACGACAAGTTCGACCCCTCGGTGTTCGGCATCAGCGACCGGATGGCCGCCGCGATGACCCCGGAGAACCGGCTTTTCCTGGAGAGCGCCTGGGAGTCGCTGGAGGACGGCGGCTACGACCCGGACCGCCTCCAGGCCGAGATCGGCATGTACGGCGCCAACAATCCGCAGACCGCCGCGCTCTACGGCTCCCCGCCGGACCGGGTGTCGGTCGGCCCCGAGGCGATCGAGGCCAGCCTGGCGTGGTCCCCGGACACCATGACCTCCAACGCCCTGTACTACATGGGGCTCACCGGCGAGGCCGTCACGGTGGCCGCGGTCTGCGCGGGCTTCCACTACTCGGTGCACCTGGCCTGCCAGTCGCTGCTGCTCGGCCAGACCGACCTGGCCATCGCCGGTGGTGCGATGGTGCGCCTGCCGCACCCGCGCGGCCACCTGTGGGAGGAGAACCGGATCCTGTCGAAGGACGGCCACTGCCGCCCGTTCGACGCCAACGGCACCGGCACCGCGCTGTCCAGCGGCGTCGTCACCGTGCTGCTGAAGCCGCTCAGCCACGCCGTCGCCGACCGCGACCACATCTACGCCGTGGTCAAGGGCTCGGCCGTCAACAACAACGGCGTCAGCGCGATGGCCTACGGCCTGGCGCAGCCCGAGCGGCTGAGCGCCTGCATCGCCGCCGCCATGGAGGTCGGCGGGGTCACCCCCGACACGGTGGGCATGTACGAGGCCAACGGCCTGGGCCTGCCGGTGACCGACGAACTGGAGGTGCACGCCGCGACCATGGCCTTCGGCAAGCAGACCGCCACCACCTCGATCGGCGGCGTCAAGGGCAACGTGGGCCACGGCGGCGTGGTCTCCGGCGGCTTCGGGGCGATCAAGGCGGCGCTGGCGCTGTACCACAAGCAGCTCCCGGCGACGATCAACCTCACCGAGGTCAACCCCGACCTCGACCTCCCCGGCACCCCCTTCGTGCCGCAGCTCGAAGGCGCGGACTGGGAGCCGGAGTCCGGCATCCGCCGCGCGGGCATCACCTCGATCGGCGGCGGCGGCTACAACGCCCACCTGCTGCTGGAGGAGCCGCCCGCCCCCGCCGGGCGGGCCCCCGAGGAGGCGGGCCGGCCCCGGCTGGCCACCCTGTCCGCGCTGGACGACGAGGCGCTGGCCCGTCAGCGCGCCCGGCTCCGCGAGCGCCTGGAGGCCGACCCCGGCCTGCGGCTGGACGACGTCTGCTACAGCCTCAACCTCGGCCGCAAGGTGATGCCCCGGCGCTGGGCGGCCGTGGTCCGCAGCCGCGCCGAGCTGATCGCCGCGCTGTCCGAGGAGGCGGGCGGCCCGGCCGCCACCACCGCCACCGCCACGCCCGTCGACCCAGGCTCCTTCACCCGCACCGACCAGGGGCTGGTGCCGGCCGGCCGGGACGCCCGGGCGCTGACCGACCTGGCCGGCGCCTGGGTGACCGGCCAGCAGGTGGACTTCGCCGCCCTGCACCGCGGCGAGACCAGCCACCGGGTGCCGCTGCCCACCTACCCGTTCCGGCCGCGCCGGTTCTGGCGCACGGACTGGTGACCATGAACGCACCGACACCGGCCGCCGTGGACCTGGCCGAGCCGGCCACCTTCGCCGGCCATGACCTCGACGCCTTCTGGCGCACCCTGCGGGACACCGCGCCGCTGCACTGGAACCCCCCGGTGGACGGCCGCCGCGGCTTCTGGGTGCTCACCCGGCACGAGGACATCATGGCCACCTACCGGGACGACACGAACTTCACCTCCGAGCGCGGAAACGTACTGGTCACCCTGCTGGAGGGCGGCGACGCCGGGGCCGGCCGGATGCTCGCCGTCACCGACGGCCACCGCCACCACGAACTCCGCAAGATCCTCCAACGGGTGCTCTCCCCGAGGGTGTTGGACGAGGTCGCGAAGACCGTCCGGGCCAACACCCGGCGGTGGATCCGCGAGGCCGTGGAGTCCGGCGGCTGCGACTTCGCCGAACGGATCGCCGCCCGGATCCCGATGACCACCATCTCCAACCTGCTCGGCGTCCCCGAACAGGACCAGGACTACCTGCTCGGCCTCACCAAGGCGGCGCTCTCCGCGGACCACGAGTCCATCGACGAGGTCGACTCCGAGATGGCCCGCAACGAGATCCTGATGTACTTCATGGACCTCGTCGAGGAGCGCCGCGAGGCCCCCGGCGAGGACGTCATCAGCATGCTGATCGCCAGCTCCGTCGACGGCGTACCGCTGACCGACGAGGACGTGGTGCTCAACTGCTACAGCCTGATCATCGGCGGCGACGAGACAAGCCGGCTCACGATGATCGACTGCGTCCGCACCCTCGCCGCCCGCCCCGAGCAGTGGCAGCGGCTCAAGCGGCGCGAGGTCGCGGTGGAGACCGCCGTGGACGAGGTGCTGCGCTGGGCCTCGCCCACCATGCACTTCGGGCGCAGCGTCCGCCGGGAGACCGAACTGCACGGCGTACGGCTGCGGCCGGGCGAGATCGTCACGCTCTGGCACGCCTCCGGCAACCGCGACGAGCGGGTCTTCGCCCGGCCCGGGGAGTTCGACCTCGGCCGCACCCCCAACAAGCACCTGGCCTTCGGCTACGGCCCGCACTTCTGCGTCGGCTCCTACCTGGCCAAGGTGGAGATCGCCGAACTGCTCACCGCCCTGCGGGACTTCACCACCGGCTTCGAACAGACCGAACCGGCCCGGCGGATCCGCTCCAACTTCCTGACCGGGTTCTCCACCATGCCGGTGCGGTTCGAGCCCGACCGCGCCGGACTGGAAGGAGCCGGGTGACGACCTGACACCGACCGAGACCCGACCAGCCAGCGCAGGAGTACGGATGAACATCTACCTATCGGGACAAGGGGCGTTCGCGGTGCAGGTCGCGGAAGCCCTGCTGGACAGCGGACACAAGATCGTCGGCGCGGCCGCCCCCCGGCTCCGCAAGGGGCAGTCCGACGAGGCCAACGCGATGTGCTGGGACCGGCTGCGCTCCTGGGCGTACCCCCGGGACATCCCCTGGACCGACTCGGCCGAACTGCGCGCCCGGCACGTGCCCGACGGGGTGGACATCATCCTCGCCGCGCACTCCCACGCCTTCCTCGGCCGGGAGACCCGCGCCCGGGCCGCCGTCGCCACCATCGGCTACCACCCCAGCCTGCTGCCGCTGCACCGCGGCCGGGACGCCATCCGGTGGACGGTGCGCGACGGCGACAAGGTGACCGGCGGCAGCGTGTACCACCTCACCGAACGCACCGACGCCGGCCCGATCGCCGCGCAGCAGCACCTGTTCGTCCCGCCGGGCTCCACCGCCCAGAGCCTGTGGCGCGACCACCTGGCGCCGCTCGGGGTGCGGCTGCTCCTCAAGGTGGTCACCGACCTCGCCGCGGACCGGCGGATCGAAGTCCCCCAGGACGAGTCGCTGGCGACCTGGGAGCCCGCGATGGGCGCGCCCCCGCTGTTCAAGCCCGAACTCATCGCCCTGCCCGGCACGGCCCGGGTCGACGGCAGCAAGTGGGCCCTTCACGAGCACTGAGCGCCGCCGCCCCGCGTCCTCCCGGTGGATCCCCCGGGAGGACGCGGGGCCCCCGCGTGTCCGGGCGCCGTCGCCGGGCGCAGGCACGGGGCACCGTCACCTGGCGGCCGACGGGCGGCCGGGCAGCAGCAGGCAGAACGGGACGGCGACGGCGGTGAGCGCCACCGACCACCCGAAGGCCTGGTCGAAGCCCGCCGTCAGAGCGGCCGGGGTGCGGGCGCCGCCGGTGCCGTGCTGGAGGAGGACGGCGAGTACCGCGATGCCCACCGAGCCGCCGATCTGCTGGGCGACCCGGGTGATGATGCTGGCGTCCGGGATCTGCGCCCGCTCCAGCCCGACGTAGGCCGCGCCGGCCGGCGCGACCATGGCCGCGCCCAGCGCGAGCCCGCGCACGAACAGCGCCGCCAGCAGCGGCACCGCACCGGTGTCGGCAGTGACGAAGGCGAACGGCACGGTGGACGCGGCGACCAGCGCGAAGGCCGCGAGCGCGACCCAGCGCGGCCCGATCCGGTCGGTGTACCGGCCCGCCAGCCCACGGGCGAACAGCGCCCCGACGCCCTGCGGGACGAGCAGCAGCCCGGCGCCGAGCGCGTCCGCCCCGCGCACCAGCTGGAAGTACAGCGGCAGCAGCATCATCGGCCCGTAGAGGGCGACGCCGCCCAGGAACAGCAGGGTGGCCGAGGAGGCCACCGCGCGGTGCCGGAACAGCCGGACGTCGATCAGGGCGCCCTCCCGGCGGCTCAGCGCCCGGACGGTGAAGCCGGCCAGCAGGGCGAGCCCGCCGAGCGCCGGGGCGAGCACCCCGGCGCCGCCGAAGCCGGTGCGGCCGTCGATCCGGGAGAGGCCGTAGATGAGCAGGGCGCAGCCCGGGGGGAGCAGCAGCAGTCCGACGGCGTCCAGCGGGGTGCGGGGCCCACCGGGCGCGGGCCGGTCCTCGGGCAGGTTGCGCCCGGCGAGCCAGAGGCCGCCCAGGCAGAACGGGATGTTGACCAGGAACAGCCAGCGCCAGTCGGCCAGGTGGAGGATGGCACCGCCGAGGACCGGCCCGAGGATCGGGCCGAGCGCGGTGGGCACGGTGACGATCGCCATCACCTTGCCGATCGCCCGCCCCCCGGCGGCCTGCATCAGCAGGGTGACCAGCAGCGGCATCAGGATGCCGCCGGCCAGGCCCTGGAGGACCCGGAAGACGATCAGGCTGGTGGCGTCCCAGGCCAGTCCGCTGAGCACCGAGCCGAGCAGGAACCCGGCCAGGCCCGCCAGCCACAGCCGCCGGCCGCCGAACCGGGCCTGCGCCCAGCCGGCGATCGGAATGGCGACGAAGACCGCCAGCAGGAAGCCGGTGCCCACCCACTGGACGGTGGCCAGTGGGGCGTCCAGCCGGGTGGCCAGGTCGTCGAGCGCGACGCTGACGATCGTGGTGTCGAAGACGACGGCGAGGGCGCCGACGACCAGGGTGACGGCCAGCCGCCAGACGGCGGGGTCCAGCCGGGCTGGGGCGGAGGGGGCCTCGGGTGCTGGGCCGGTCCGCTGGGAGGTACTCATGGGCAATGACCTTTAGATAGAGACGTCTTTCTTATGGCGGTCACAGTAGGGCGCTAGGATAAGAAAGACAACTCTTTCTAACGGGAGGTCCCCAGATGACCGAGCGGCGCCGCGGGGCGGCACTGGAGAAGGCACTCCTCGACGCGGCCTGGGAGGAACTCGCCGAACACGGCTACACCCGGTTCACCGTGGACGCCGTCGTCAAACGCGCCGGCACCAGCCCGCCCGTCCTCTACCGCCGCTGGTCCAACCGCGACGAACTGGTCCGCGCCGCCCTCGTCCACGCCCTCCGCCGGGCCCGCCTCGACACCCCCGACACCGGCAGCCTGCGCGGGGACGTGCTCACCCTGATGCGGGAGATCAACTCCACCCGGGCGCAGTTCATCACCGTGATGAACCTGCACCTCGCCGACCACCACCAGCAGACCGGCACCGCCCCCGGCGAGCTGCGTGACCCCCTTGTCACCGGCCGCGCGGAAGCCCTCGACACCCTCTACGCCCGCGCCGCCGCCCGCGGCGAGGTCGACCCGGAGCGCCTCACCGCCCGCCTCAAGTCCCTCCCCTTCGACCTGCTGCGCCACGAGATCCTCGCCACCTACGCTCCGGTGCCCGACGCCGTCCTGGAGGAGATCGTGGACACCCTCTTCCTCCCACTGCTGAGCTGAGGTCCTCCCACTGCTGAGCCGAGGTCCTCCCACTGCTGAGCCGAGGTCCTCCCGCCGCTGAGCCGAGGCGCCAGGGCGGCCGGGCACCCCGGCCGTCGGCCCGTTCCGGCTGATTCGGCACCGGACTTTCCGGGCACCCGCTTGGTCGTCCATCCGCAGCCGCCTCGGAAGGGGAGCGAACCATGACCACGCGTGACCACCACGGGACCCAGCCGGACGAACCGGTGCAGGAGCGGTCCGCCGAGGAACGTTCGATCACATCGCCCACCCCGGCCGACGTCCGGGAGAAGGCGGAGGGGCCGGTCGGGGACCGGGAGCGGTCCGCCGAGGAGCGCTCGATCACCGCCCCCACCCCGGCGGACGTCCGGCGCCGGGCCGAGACCCACGACGACGAGCCGGAGCCGCCCGGAGCGGACGCGGTGGCGCCCTGACGGCAGTCCGGCGCGACCGGCGCGGGCCGGCCAGGAGGATCCTCCTGGCCGGCCCGACCCGAGTGCGGGCGGCTGCCGGTCAGTAGTAGTGACGCCGTCCGCCGACAGCGTGCCCGACGGTGCCGGCGACCCACAGGACGAGGCCGATGGCGACCAGGATGATCCCGATGGTCCACAGGATCGGGAACCCGATGACGAAGCCGACGATGAGCAGGATGACGCCCAGGATGATCACGGTGTCTCCCTAGGTTGATGGGGACGGTGGCCGAGGAGGCCGACCGCGGCGCGCTCGGCGCGGAGCCGGCCCGGGTGGCGGAGCCGTCACGTCCTCCGCCGTGCCCATGAACCGCGTCTACCGCTGTCCGGGCCCGGCAAACCCCGACCGACCCTCCGTCCTCAGAGGCGGGGAGCCGGGGCGCCGGGGTCGCCGGTGAACAGGGCGCGGCGCTCCGCCGCCGTCAGACCGCCCCGGACGCCGTACGGCTCCCGCACCGCGAGCGCGTGCCGACGGCAGTCCACCCGCGCCTCGCAGCCCGCACAGAGGGCCTTCGCCGCCTCCTCCCGCGCCGTCGCGGCGGCGCCGTGCTCGGCGGCGGGGAGGAACAGCGACCCGTGGTCGGCGCCGCGGCAGGCCGCCGTCGGCGCGGGGCGCCAGCGGCGCTCGGGTGCTTCGGGCAGGCGGGAGAGGTCGGCCACGGCGGATCCTTCCGGTCGGGGTGGTTGCCCCGTTCGTCTAACCCCGTCCCGCCCGTTCATGCCCGCCCTTGGCCGCCGGCCCGACCGAGAGCACCCGTCAGCGCCGGTGCCGGCCCCGGCGGCGGACGGTCGGGGCCGGCCCCCGCACCGGGAGGAACAGCCGGGCCGCCTCCCGCCCGAGGTTGACACCGATGGCGAGGGCCATCGCGGTGGCCGTGGCGTGCCCCAGGCCGCTGAGCCCGGCCTCGGGCTCGCCGCGGACGAAGGCGAGCAGGCCGAAGTACAGCACCGACCCGGGCAGCAGCGCCCCCAGGGCGGCGGTGACGAACGGCAGCACCGAACTGCCCCGGTACCGGGCCATCAACTGGCCGGACAGGCCCACCAGCACCGCGGCGAGGCCGGTGGCCATGATCGGCTCCGCGCCGGCGCCGGCCAGCACCGAGTACGTCGTCCAGCCCGCCGCGCTGTTGACCAGGACGGCCGGCAGGGTAGCCGGCTCGGTGTTGAGCAGCACCGCGAAGGCCAGCGCCAGCAGGACCGCCGCCGCCAGCTGCAGCGGCGGGTTGGCGGGCGCCGCCGGGCCGCTCTGGGCGGCCAGGTCGGCGCCGTTGTTGACCCCGATGTAGAGCACGGTCATCACCCCGACGACCACGCCCGCCAGCAGGTAGAGCACCTCCAGCAGCCTGGCCGCAGCGGTGAGGTAGAAGCCCGCGAGGCCGTCCTGCACGGCCGCCACCATGGGCCAGCCGGGCAGCAGCGCGTACAGCCCTCCGGTGATCACCACCGAGCCGCGCAGGTGCAGTTGGTTGAAGGACATCAGCATGCCGACCACCGCGGCCGGGGTCGCGGCCGCGGCGATCCGGTAGAACTCCGGCAGGTCGTGCCGCTCGACCAGGGCGGCCAGCAGGGCACCCGCCATCGTGGTGACCACGGCACTCACGAACACCAGCCAGGCCCGGGCGTCGGCCCGGCTGCCGACCAGCAGGGTGGCGGCGCCGGCCAGCAGGCCGGAGGAGAGCACCAGCACCCAGGCCGGGTAGTGGCGGCAGTGCCGGCGCACGGCCCGCAGCCGACGGTGGGCGTCCTCGACGGCGACCCCGCCCGCCGTGATCTCGGTGACCAGCCGGAACAGCGCCGCGAGGCCCGCGTAGTCCCCGGCGGGGCGGCGCACGAAGCGCTCGGCCGTCACCGGCGGCTCGCCGTGGCCGGGCTGGTAGGAGATCGCCACCCGGGTGAAGGTCACCTGGGGCTCGCAGGCGCGGGCCCGGTAGGTCCGCGCCACGGCGAGCATCGCCGCCTCGACGTCCTCGGCGGCCTCTCCGCAGGCCAGCATCAACTCGCCCACCAGCAGCGCCAGGCCGAGCACGACGGCCACCTCGCCGGGAGCCGGCCCGTCGGCGCCGCCGTCGTCCGCCTCGCCGTGACCGGCCGGCGGGTGGGCGGTGGTGGGGGTGCGCAGCAGCGGCAGCATCTGCTCGGGCCAGCGGACCGCGCCGCCCGCCCCGGGGGAAGCGGGGGCCGGATCGGCCGCGCCCGGTCTTCCCTGGGGCGGCACCCGTCGACCCTCCGGGCCTTCGGTCCCGGCCCGCGCGCCGCTCTCCTCGTGTTCCGGCATCGTCGCTCCCTGCATCACCCCCCACTCGGCTACTCTCGGCACCCATCCGACTACCCGCCGACACCGATTCGTGAACGTCAGGCCCGGAGCGCGGAAGGGTCGTTCGCGCCCTGGCACGGTTGCCGGTGCGGTTGCCGGGGAGGCCGGTCGGGAGGCCGACCGCAGGCGGATCAGGCGGGCGCGGGGCCGTCCTCGCACCCGGGCCACGATCGCGACGGCGGCCGTCACGTCCTCGGCGCTCACCCTGTGGTGGACCACCAGGCGGATCCGGCCGTGGCCGAACTCGGCGGCGGCCACGCCGTGGCGGGCCAGCGAGTCCAGGAAGGTGCGCCAGGTGAAGCGCTCGTCGATGACCTCGAAGATGACGATGTTGGTCGCGACGGTGTCGACGTCCAGCCGCACGCCGGGGAGCGCGGCCAGCCCCTCGGCCAGCCGCCGGGCGTTGGCGTGGTCTTCGGCCAGCCGCCCCCGGGCGCCCAGGGCGACCAGGGTGGCAGCGGCCAGCAGACCGGACTGGCACATCCCGCCGCCGAGCATCTTGCGCAGCCGGCGGACCTTCTCGACGAACTCCGCGCTGCCGGCCGCCATCGAACCGACCGGCGCGCCGAGGCCCTTGGAGAGGCAGAAGTGAATGCAGTTCGGATAGCCAGTGACGAACTCATGTGCCGAGTCACCGACTTGGGTGCGGTCATGCCCCCACCTCGAACTCTTCGGATGCTATTCAGCGTGTCGATCCGCCGTCAAGGGTGGTCGTGATCTCCTCGCCGGAACAACACCAACTCATCGGAATTGTTCGTCAGTTCATTCTTTTGCATGCACAGCCGGTGGGCAGCCCCTACTGTCATGGAGTGATCAGGAGTCGCGGCAGCGTGCTGCCCTGAGCACCGCCATCGGTCGGCCTGACTCGGCGGCGAACGGCGGGACGGGGCCGGCCCCGTCGACCAGTCCCATCCGCCGGTACTCCAGCAGCAGCGCCCGCTCGATCTGCACGTAGTGCCGCAGCAGGTGTTCGGCCTCGCAGGCGAACTGCGGCGCCAGCACCTCCTGGCGCCACACCTCGCTCGGTACGCCCTCGATCCGACCGGTCACCGTCATGACGTGCTCCTCAGTAGTCCTCGCGCAGGCCGCGCGGGGTGGCGGAGGGTGCACCGCCCGGTGGTTCCGTCCCCCATCACCGTTCCTGACTCGTCGTTCCGAACCGCCGCCCGTCCCTGGACCCCTGGCCATGGCCCACCCCGCGGGTTCCGGCCGGGCCTCCTCGCGCAGGCCCCGGCAGGGGCGCCCGGCGTCACGCTTCGGGGCTCCCGAGCCCGGCGCGGATCGCCCGGCTGATGGCGTCCAGGTTGTCGTCGAGGAAGAAATGGCCGCCCGGCACGGCGTGCTGGGTGAACGGCCCGGTGGTGTGCACGGCCCAGCCGGCCGTGTCCTCGGGGCGGGCCGAGGCGTCCTCGGTGCCGACGAAGGCGGTGATCGGCACCGGCACCGGCGGTTCGTCGCCGCAGTCGTAGGCGTCCAGCCAGCCGAAGTCCGCCCGGCAGACGGGCAGGACGAGCTCCAACAGCTCCGGCTCGTCCAGGACGAAGGCGGGCAGGCCGCCGCCCCGGACCAGCCGTGTCAGCATCTCGCCGTCGGGCAGGGCGGACAGGCCGTCGAAGATGTCCTCGCCGCGCTGGTGGTCGGGCCGGGGGCAGCCCGACACGAAGAGGTGGACGGGCAGTCGGGCCCCGGCCCGGCGCAGCCAGCGGACCACCTCGAACGCCAGCAGGGCGCCCATCGAGTGCCCGAACAGCGCGTACGGCCGGTCGGCGGTCGCGGCGACGGCTTCCCCGATCCGCTCCACCTCGACGGCCGCCGGCTCACCGAGCCTGCGCTCCCGGCCGGGCAGGGCCAGCGCGGCGACCTCGACGCCGGGGCCGAGCGCGGCCGGCCAGCGGGTGTAGACGGCCGTGGCGCCGCCCGCATAGGGGAAGCAGACGAGCCTGACCGGCGCCTCCGGACGCAATTCTCGGGAAACGAACCATTTGTCGGGAGGTATCTGGCCGTTCACGGGCGCCATCCCGGAAGTCCGGCTATTGGCCCGAGGTCGTCCGGAAAGTCCATGGTCTCCGAAGCGGCCTTTCTGGAATAGCTGCCAGAACCCATTCGATCCGCTCTGGATCGCCGCTCTGCGGAGGCCGGTTGTGCCGCCTGGTCGGTTCTGCCATCGAGGATGATGAATGGTGTGCCGATCAACCGCTGATGACTGTACCTCAGCTGAGTGAGCACGCTCAATAGTTGACGATCATCGACCGTCCCACTCTACGGCGCCCCCACCCGAAAGCGCTCCGATTTCTCCAACTCGCCACCCCGGGAGGGAAACCCGCGGCGAAACCCACGGGGAACTCGCATCGGCCAATCCGCCGAGACCCGCCGAGGCCCGTCGAGACCCGCCGAGGCCCATCGCGACCCGCCGAGGCCCTGGGCTTCCGACGTCATCCGGTCAGCACGGGGTTCAGGACACCAGCGGCCCCTCCGCGATCTCGGTCAGCGTCACGGTGCACAGCCCGCCGCGCCGGGCCTGGACGTCCGTGACCTCCAACTGGGTGCCCGGCAGCAGGATGTACTCCTCCTCGCCCGTGAACGCCGAGAACCGCTGGATCCCGGTCGCGCGCAGCGGCCGCACCTCGAACAGCGTCCGCTTGCCCCGGCTGCCGAGGAAGGCCTGCGCAACCCCCAGCTCGGAGGTGCAGGAGGACACGCCCCACCACGTCACCGTCCGCCCCAGCGGGTACTGCTTGCGCAGGTCCAGCGAGACCCCGCGCCAGAGCGGCTCCGTCCGCACCGGCAGCTGCGACACCGCCGCGAACAGCAGCCGTAGGTAGGGCAGGTACGGCACCAGCCGGCCGCGGTCCGGCGAGCGCAGCACCGCGTTGATCTCCCGGTAGAACGCGGACTCGCAGGTGTAGAGGTACAGCGCGGCGACCGCGTCCGCGGACAGCCCCGCCGCCGCGCCCTCGCCCGCCCGCCGCCTGCCGAAGTCGTGCGACACGGCGATGTGCCGGTCCAGGCCGCGCAGCAGCTCGGCCACCGGCGCCACGGCATCCCGGAAGTCCATCATCGGCGTGTCGAACACCCCGCTGATCGCCGGGAGTTCGAGGCCCTCGTCCTTCACGCCGGCCAGGCGGTCCAGGTACAGCTGGTGCAGCTCCATCGTGGAGGCGATGAACGCGCCCATCCGCTCGGCGACGCCGCCGTCCGCGCCCGCACCCGCCGCCGCACCCGCGTTCCATCCCTTGCTGGGCAGCCAGTCCACCTCGTCCGCACCGAGCGAGGCCAGGGCGGCGTTCACCGTGGCGAAGTGCTCGTTGTCGCAGAAGATGTCGCCCTGGGCCGCCGGGTTGGCGTGGTCGATGTGCCGGACCTCGACCTCCGGGTACTTCTTCTCCAGCCGCTGCACCACGCTCTTCAGGCTGCGCGCGTGCGCACCCCACCAGGCGAAGACGACGCCGCGGTCCTCCTCCCCCGCCTGCTGCTTGGCCCGCAGGATCTCCTCCACGATCCGCTCGGCCACCGGCCGCCAGAACCCGGTGTGCTGGTCCGGGCCCATCGCGCCGTCGGCGCTGGCGGTGAGCGCCGCGTTCAGCAGCAGCACGCCCTGGGTCAGCATCGCCTGGAACCACTCCGGCGGCTGGACCGTCTCCTCCTTCTTCAGCAGCGCCCGTATGTCCGCGATCGGCGTCTTCTTGGGGATGCCGTACTTCCACATCGCCGCGGCCTTGATGATGCAGCGGATGCTGATCACCCGGCCGAACTGGCTGTCCTTCCAGTCGTGGAAGGCGTTGTCGAACATCGCGATGCCGGTGGCGCTCTCCGGCCGCGGGTACGGGTTCTGGCCGAAGACCACCACCTTCCACTTGTGCGGGGCGTGCGGCTTGAGCGCCTGGAAGGTCAGCTCGCGGACCGGCACGACGTCCGGGCCGCGCCCCGGGCCGATGAACGAGGCCGCGCCGGACTGCGCCTCGATGACGGGCTTCAGCACCGGCAGCCACGGCTCGCCGCCGCCCTGGAAGAGCTCGGCGAGGGCCAGCGGGTCGTTCGGGTCGGGCTGGGTGGTGGCGGAGGTGTCGGCAGCGCTCATGGTGGTACTCCGGCTGGTCAAGGGCATTGGATGACGGTCCGTCAGTTCTTCGGCGGACGACACCTTCCTAACAGCCCGGACTGACACTCCGGCCCGCCCGCTGAGCGGGCGACGGACTGTCAGTGGCACCCACTAGCGTCGGAACCGACAACGAGAGACCCCCGGGGCCCCTCTCCCGGGCCTTGCCGTACGACAGGAGTTGCAGCATGACGACGGACCGCGCGCAGTCCCCGCTCCGGGTGGTGCTGACGGACCTCAACGCGACGGTGGTCGAGTCGTGGCGGGCCGCCTTCGCCGACACCCCCGAGATCGAGATCCGGCACGGCTCGATCCTCACCGAGCAGGTCGACGCCTGGGTCAGCCCGACCAACTCCAGGGGCCGGATGGACGGCGGGACGGACGCCGCGATCAAGCGCCACCTGGGCGCGGGCATCCAGCTGAAGGTGCAGCGCGCGATACGCGACCACCACGCGGGCAGCCTGCCGGTGGGCAGCGCGGTCTGCGTGCCCTCCGGCGCCGTCACCCCCAGGTTCCTCATCTCCGCGCCCACGATGCAGAGCTCCTCGCAGAACGTGAGCGAGACCCTCAACGTCGCCCTGGCCTGCGCAGCCGCCTTCCAGGCCGTCCACCGGCAGAACCGGCTGGCCCCGGGCAGCATCCGCTCGGTGGCCCTGGTCGGCATGGGCGCCCAGACCGGCCGGGTGCCGGCCCGGGTCTGCGCCAACCTGATGTGGACGGGCTACACCCTCTTCAACGACCACCACTTCGAGGACGACAACGAGCTGCGCGCCACCATCCTGGCCCAGCTGGAAGACATCGAGAAGGCCCCCGCCACCACCCGGGTCCGCATCACGGCGCCGTCGACCCGCAGCCGCTCCGGACGGTAACCCGAAGTCCTCAAGCCCTGACAGCCCCACCCGCCCCCGCATCTGCCCGACCGAGCCGGGCACGGCCCCGGGCCGGCAGCCGCCCCCACGGCTGCCGGCCCGCGCGCTATCCCCCCGCCGGGACGTACGCCGCCGCCCCCTGGTGAGCCAGGTGCAGCCGCGCCCGCGCCACCCCGAACAGGCTCACCGTCACCGTCACACCCGCCCACAGGCACAGCACCGCCCCGGCCATCAGCACCACCCCGAACCCCCGGTCGGCCGCTGTCAGCCCCTCCACGAACACCGCCACGGAGGGCAGGAACGCCACCATGAACGGCAGCGCCGACCAGGTCGACCCCCGCATGAACTCCCCGCGGTCCCGCCGGTACACCTCCCGCGAACTTCGCATCGCCTCGCGCACCCCCGCCCCGTCCAGCACTACCCCCGGCACCACCAGGTGGCTCCTCAGCGACCACGGCAGGCCGACCAGCAAGAACGCCCCGATCACCTGCACCGCACCGACCGGCGCCCATCCGGCCAACGCCCGCGCCCGCCCGGCCGCCTGACCGAATCCGGACCGGACCCCCACCGGCCGCCCCGCAGGGCACCGGCCGCCGCGACCAGCAGCACCCCGTTGCCGAACACGGCGAGGAACGACAGCACCACCCACCCCGCCACTGCCAGCAGCGCGCTCCCCCCGAGCAGCACCTCCGCCCACACCAGCAGCGCGGCCACCCCGCCCACCGCCGCCACCGTGATCCCGGCCAGCAGCGGCAGCTCCTTCCACCGCCACACCACCTCGACCACTCGCCGATCCACCGGCCGACCCCCTACTCCAGCAGACTGCCCATGTGCCCGTCGTCGATCCGCATCGGCCAGAAGTGCTTCTCGCTCGCGAACGCCTCCGCGTCGAGGGCCCGCATCGCCGCCTCGGCCGCGCCGTCGAAGAGTTCACACGGGTCGAAGACCGACCACGGAGCCTCCCGCCGCAGCCGGTACGCCGCCTCCCGCGCAACCCGCAGCCGGTGGAACGTCCAGAGCGTGTACAGCAGCGCGGACAGGTCGCGGTGCAGGTACGCGGCCGGATCACCGTCGTCCCAGAAGTCCGGGAGTTCGACCCGGCCGGTGGCACCGTCGAGCACGACGTCGAGGTCGTACATCCACTCGCCGACGACCAGGAACCCGCCCTGGTACGCGCGGATCGACAACTCCTCCTCGTTCTCGGGGTCGAAGTTCTGCGGAGAGTGCTCCGCCAGGGTGCGCAGCGGCCCCTCGGCCTCGACGGAGAGCAGGCACTCACCGGAGAGCGGCAGACCGATCTCGGTCAGCAGACGGCGACTCGGGCCGTGGCTGACGCCCGCCGGCAGTTCGGCCTCCGCGAACCGGCGGACGTCACCCCCGCCGCCCTCCAGCGTCGCGAGGTCCTCTACCAGCTCCGGCGTGACCACGTACGCCAGCCCCTCCGCACCGCCGGCCCGGGCACCCCGGGCGAGGGCACGGATCGTCAGCGCCGTCTCCCAGTGCGCCGGCCGCCCGCCCGTCCGCCGGTACAACTCCGGATCCGCCGCACGCAGCCGCTCCCGCCCGACCCGCTCGACCTCGGCGACGGCCGCCGGACCGTACTCCCGCCCCCCGCCGAGCGCCTCCATCACCCGCGCCAGCGCGACCAGGCACGCCGGACTGCTGGCCAGCAAGTCCCGCTGCAGCACCCCGTCATCACCCGGCCGCCCCAGGAACACCTCCCCGCTCCCACCGTCCAGCAGCACCGCCACCGGCCCCTCCCAGGCCTCGTAGCGCGCCTCCCCCAGCAGCTGGAACCCCTCGACCGACCGCAGCGGCTCCTCCCCCGCAGCCCCCAGGTCCAGGTACGCCCGCTCCCAGCACGACTCCCCGGCAGCCGACAACTCCCGAACCAGCCTGTCCCCCGTACCTGCCCCAGCCACGCCACTGCCTCCTGCCCCGCACCTCACGGCGGACGATCTCCATCGACCCGGGCGACCCTAGCCGACCCCACCGACAGTCAGAGCCGCCCCCATCCGCCCGACCGGGCCCGACCCACCGCCCCGCCCCACGATCAAGCCCAACTCCTGGGCACCGGAAGCGAAATGGCATGCACGCCACTAGCCAACCGTCCAGTAGCACCCCTACCGTCGACTCCCCGTGGCTTCGACGGAGGAGCTCGCCTTGCGCAGACCCCCACGCCCCCACCCCCGCCCCCTCCGGTTCGCCGCCGTCGCTCTCGCGTCGGCCCTGTTCGTGACCGCCGCCCTCACCGCCCCCACGACCGCGACCGCGACCCCCACCGCCGCGCCGGACTACTGCGGCGGCCGGTGCACCGACATCCTGCCGCCCGGTGAGAACGGCAATGCGACGCTCGCCGAGATCCTGCTCAACCGGATGTTCGGCAGCCGCCCCGCCCACACCGACGACCAGTTGGGCCCGTACTCCGGCCTCGCCTCCGGCTATCCGGGGCTGACCGAGGCCGGGTTGCGCAGCTTCTTCAACGACGCGTCGTTCGGCGTGCCGGCCGACCAGGTGGCCAGCACCGCGACCCCGCGCCCGGACGTGACGATCGTGCGCGACAAGGCCACCGGCGTGCCGCACATCACCGGCACCACCCGGTACGGCACCGAGTTCGGCGCGGGCTACGCCGCCGCGCAGGACCGGCTGTGGGTGATGGACCTGTTCCGGCACGTCGGCCGGGGCCAGCTGTCCGGCTTCGCGGGCGGCGCGGCCGCCAACCGGCAGCTGGAGCAGAGCTTCTGGCAGGCCGCTCCGTACACCGAGGCCGAGTTGCAGCAGCAGATCGACGCGCTGGCGGCCCGCGGCGGCCGGGCCACCCAGGCGCTGGCGGACGCCAACGCCTACCTGGACGGCATCAACCAGTACGTCACCCAGGCGTACAACGGCCGGACCTTCCCCGGCGAGTACGACCTCACCGGGCACATCGACCCGATCACCAACGCCGGTTCGATCGAGCCGTTCAAGCTGACCGACCTGGTCGCCCTGGCCTCGGTGGTCGGCGCGCTGTTCGGCTCCGGCGGGGGCGGCGAACTGGCCTCCGCACAGGTCAAGGAGGCCGCCGAGGCCCGGTACGGCAAGGACGCCGGGGACGCGGTGTGGAAGTCGCTGCGGGAGGCCGACGACCCGGAGGCGGTCAAGACCCTGCACGACGGGCAGAGCTTCCCGTACGCGACCGTGCCCGACGCCCCGCAGGGCCAGGCGCTGCCCGACCCGGGCTCGGTGGTGCCCGAACGGATGATCTACGACGCCACCGGATCGGCGAACACCGCGGCCACGAAGGCGAACGGCGTCCTGCCCGGCAATCTGCTCACCGCCAAGCACGGCATGTCCAACGCCCTGCTGGTCTCCGGCGCGCACACCGACGACGGCCACCCGGTCGCCGTTTTCGGCCCGCAAACCGGTTACTTCGCGCCGCAGTTGCTGATGCTGGAGGAGATCCAGGGCCCCGGGATCAGCGCCCGCGGCGCGGCCTTCGCGGGCCTCAGCTTCTACGTGCAGCTCGGCCGCGGCCAGGACTACGCCTGGAGCGCCACCTCCGCCGGGCAGGACATCACCGACACCTACGCCGTCCCGCTCTGCACCACCGACGGCTCGCAGGTCACCGCTGCCGCCAACTCCTATCTCTGGCACGGGCAGTGCCTGCCCTTCGACCGGCTGGAGCGCAAGGACGCGTGGAACCCGACCACCGCCGACTCCACCCCGGCCGGCTCGTACACCCTGGTGGCCTACCGCTCGAACTACGGACTGGTGACGGCCCGCGGCACCGTCGGCGGCGCGCCCGTCGCCTTCACCTCGCTGCGTTCCACCTACCGGCACGAGGCTGATTCCATCATCGGCTTCCAGGAGTTGAACGACCCGGGCGCGGTGCACGACGCCCAGAGCTTCCAGCAGGCGGCGCAGGACATCAACTACACCTTCAACTGGTTCTACGCCGACTCCCGCGACATCGCGTACTACAACTCCGGCAGCAACCCGGTCCGCGCCCCCGGAGTGGACGCCGGGCTCCCGGTGCTCGCCCAACAGGCCTACGAGTGGGCGGACTTCGACCCGGCGACGAACACCGCCCGGTACACCCCGCCGGCCGAGCACCCGCACTCCGTCGACCAGGACTACTACGTCTCCTGGAACAACAAGCAGGCGGACGGCTTCACCGCGGCCGGCTTCGGCAACGGCTCGGTGCACCGCGCCAACCTGCTGGACGACCGGGTCAAGTCCCTGCTGCGGAACGGCGGCAAGGCGAGCCGGGTCACCCTCACCCAGGCGATGGAGGGCGCCGCCCTGGCCGACCTCCGGGCCGAGGACGTGCTGCCCGACCTGATCCGGGTGCTGCGCAGCGCGCCGGTCACCGACCCGGCCGCCGCCACCGCCCTGCAGCAGCTGGAGGCCTGGCTCGCGGACGGCGCCCAGCGCAAGGAGACCTCACCGGGCAGCCACGCCTACGCGGACGCGGCCGCGATCCGGGTGATGGACGCCTGGTGGCCGCTGGTCGCCGACGGCGTGATGCGGCCGGGTCTCGGTGACCAGTTGTTCGGCGCACTGACCGGCGCACTGCAGATCAACGAGTCGCCCTCCGGCGGCCAGACCGGGGCGACGGCCGGTGGCCCGGTCAGCGCCAACGAGTCGATTCCGCACAAGGGTTCGGCCTTCCAGTACGGCTGGTGGAGCTATCTGGACAAGGACCTGCGGGCCGTCCTCGGCGACCCGGTGGCCGGGCCGCTGGCCCGTCCGTTCTGCGGCGGGGGCGACCTCACCGCCTGCCGCAACGTCCTGCTGACCACCCTCACCCAGGCCGCTGCCCAGTCGTCCGCCCAGGTCTACCCGGGTGACACGGACTGCTCGGCGGGCGACCAGTGGTGCGCCGACACCATCATCCAGCGCCCGCTGGGCGGGGTGACGGACGACAAGACCACCTGGCAGAACCGCCCGACGTACCAGCAGGTGGTGCAGTTCTCCAACCACCGGCCCTGACCGACGGAACGGCCGCCGGCGCCCCACCCGGGGCACCGGCGGCCGCGGCACGCCCAGCCGACCCGCTCGACGACCTCACGCCCAGCCGACCCGCTCGACGACCTCACGCCCAGCCGACCCGCTCGACGACCTCACGCCCAGCCGACCCGCTCGACGACCTCACGCCCTGCCGACCCGCTTGACGACCTCCCGCTCGGCCTCCCGCAGGTGGTCGGCCTCGTCCCTGAGCCGCACGCCCGCCAGGTGGTAGGCCTTGGGGCTCTGCGCCGTGGCCATCCGCTCGGAGAGGGCCGCCGCCAGCTCGCCCGCGACCTCCACCAGATCGGCGAGCGCCCCGAGCATCACAGCCGCCTCCGCCGCCGGGACCTTGTCCCGCCCGCTGTCCTTCGCCTTCGGCAGGGCGTTCTCCCGCAGCTGCCGCCGCGCCTCGTCGACCGCGTCGACCATCGCCCGAATCCCGCTGTCCATCCCGCTCCCCGGCTTCCGTTCCGTTGTCCGTCCTCGGACACCCCCGCTAGTGTGCCCAACCGGTCAAGATTCAAAAACTCGTCCGGTAGCACCTGAAACAGCCCTAGGCTACTTACATGGCAACAGACGACTCCCTCGCAACCGGCCAGCGCTCGCTCGGCGACCCCACCCTCGACTACCCCCTCCACCCGCCGCTGACCTCGGGCTGTCCGAACACCGGCACGGCGGACGTCTCCTACCCGGTCGAGGTCGACTACGCCTACGACAAGGTCGACCCGGCTGCCCTGTTCGCCCCGGTGCGGACCCGCGGCGGCCTGGAGCGCTGGGCGCCGCTGCTGCCCCCGCTGCTCGCCCCCGGGCTCGGCGAGGGCGCCACCCCGCTGGTCGAGCTCGAACCGGGCGTGTACGTCAAGGACGAGTCCCGCAACCCGACCTGGAGCCACAAGGACCGGCTGAACCGCTGCACCACCAGCGCCGCCGTCGGCGCCGGCGCGCCCGGCATCGCGGTCGCCTCCTCGGGCAACCACGGCGCCTCGGCGGCCGCCTACGCCGCCCGCGCCGGGCTGCCCTGCGTGGTGTTCACCGGCCCGGACACCCCGCCCGCCGTGGACGCCTTCCTCAACGCCTACGGCGCCGTGGTGCTGCCCGTCCCGTGGGAGGCCCGCTGGCCGCTGCTGCGCCAGGTCGTCGAGCGGCTCGGCCTGCATCCGGTCAGCAACCTGACGCCCACCCACACGGGCCACGCCTACGGCCCCGAGGGCTACAAGACCGTCGCGTACGAGATCTTCCAGGACGTCGGCGTGCCGAGCGCGGTGTTCGTCCCCACCGGGTACGGCGAACTGCTCTTCGGGGTGTGGAAGGGCTTCGTCGAGCTGCGTCGGCTGGGCCTCGCCGACCGGGTTCCGCGGATCCACGCCTGCGAGTCGGCGGCCTCCGGCCCGCTGCACCGGGCGCTCGCCGAGGGACTCCCGGCCGCACACGTGGCGGTCGGCCCGAGCGCGGCCTACTCGATCGCCTCCCCGGTCAGCGGCTACCGGGGCGTGCTGGCGGTGCGCGAGAGCGGCGGTGCGGCGCTCACCCTGGACGACGGCCAACTCGCGGACGCCCAGCGCGAGATGGCCCGCGCCGGACTGTGGGCCGAACTGTCCGCGGCGGCCGGACTGGCCGGACTTCGCAGCCTCGGCGCGCAGGCCCCGGACGACGGCCCGGTGGTCTGCGTCTCCACCTCCAGCGGCTTCAAGGACAAGGGCATGGGCACCCACCGGACCGCCCCGGCCCCCCCGGCCTGGGAGGAGGTGGAGCGCCGCCTGCGCGCGGCCGGGATCGCCGCCTGACCGAAGCACCCGACCGAGCCGCGCACCGAATCCCGGAACCGGAGCCCCCAACCCGCAACCCGCAACCCGCAACCCGCAACCCGCAACCCGCAACAGAAGTGCACGACCGGTACCGGAAGCCTGCTGTTCGTCGTACGGTTCGCTGACGTAGGGTCGGCGTTCGCCCATGCACAGCAGGCTTGCTCCGCCCCAACTCCCCAGCGTCGAAGGGCTGTCACCGTGATCCTGTCCTCCCGTCGGCTGTTGCCGCTGGCCGTCGCCGTCGCGGCGGTGCCCGTGCTCGCGCTCCCCGCGGTGCCGTCCGCGGCGGCCTCGTACGGCACCCCGACCATCACCTTCTCAGCCGGCTACCTGTCCGGCGCGGTCGGCGCCACCGGCGATCCCACGGTGAGCGTGACGGTCGCCCAGAGCGGCGCCGCCGCGTCGGCGTTGACGGTCGCCGCCTCGGCCAGCACCCGCGGCAGCGTGGCCCGGGCCGGCGACGTGACGGTGACCGGCAGCGGCGGCACCCGCACCCTGGCGGTCGCCGCCCAGGGCGTCGGCTACACCGACCTGACCGTCAAGGTGACCGGCCTGGGCGGCAAGACCGCCACCCGGACGCTGCACTACGCCGTCTCGGCCGCCGTCCGGGACTCCGCCGCGACCCGCTACCTGACCGGCTCCAGCGACGCCTCGGCCGCCGTGGACGCGGGCGGCGGCTTCATCCTGGTCGGCGACGACGAGTCCAACACCCTGCGGCTCTACGACCGCAACAACTCCGGTGCCCCGGTGCGGACCTGGGACTTCAGCTCTGCGCTCGGCGTCGCCAAGGAGATCGACATCGAGGCCGCCGCCCGGGTCGGCGACACGATCTACTGGACGGGCTCGCTCGGCAACAACAAGGACGGCAAGGTCAAGCCGGACCGGCACACGCTGTTCACCACCAAGGTCACCGGCTCCGGCGCCAACACCCAGCTGTCACTCGCCGGTTCGTACCACGGCCTGCGCGATGACCTGATCGCCTGGGACACCGCGCACGGCGACCGCTACGGCTTCGCGGCGGGATCCGCCGAGGGCCAGGCACCCAAGCAGATCGACGGATTCAACGTCGAGGGCCTGGAGTTCGCCCCGGGCAGCGGCAGCACCGCGTACATCGGCTTCCGCGCCCCGCTCACCCCGGCGGTCACCGGCGGCCGGGCGCTGCTGGTGCCGGTCACCAACTTCCCTTCGCTGTTCGACGGTTCGGCCGCGCACGCGACCATCGGCGAGCCGATCGAGCTGGACCTCGGCGGCCTGTCCGTCCGCGACCTGCGCCGCAACGCGCTCGGCCAGTACCTGATCGTGGCAGGCTCCTGGGCGGCCGAGGACAACTCCGAGCCGTACGCGCTCTACCGCTGGGACGGCCGGCCGGGCTCCCAGCCGGTCAAGCTGATCGACCTGCCGACCAGCGACGCCGGCGCCTGGGAGGCCGTCCCGGACGTCCCGGACCTGAACGCCCCCGGTGCCCGCGCCCAACTGATCACCGACAACGGCTCCGCCGACCTGTACGCCGACGGCACGGACGCCAAGGACCTCACCCACCCGGAGTGGAAGAAGTCCCGCAGCACCTGGTTCACCCTGGGCTGACCACCGCCCGCCCAAGACCGGCCCCTCGGCCCCGCCAGGCCGAGGGGCCCCTCCACGCCCCGCCTCTACACCGTCGTCCGCCCCCGTCGCACCAGCCACCAGGCGAGGGCCAGCGAGACCGCGAACACCGTGAGGTTCAGCCCGTTCTCGATCAGGTGGAAGGTCCCCAGCCGACCGGCCGGCTGGTAGCTCTGCTGGATGCCGACCAGCCCTTGCTGCTTGAGGCAGGAGAAGAAGGCGTCGCCGCGCCCGTCCGGGATGCTGCCGCAGTACTGGGCCATCACGTCGTGGTAGGCGTGGGCGTGCCCGGCCGCGTCCACGAAGGGCGACTTGCCGCCGTCCAGCAGGAGTTCGTCGGGCACCGGCGCCAGCGGATCGGCGCCGGCGGAACGGTCCGGCCCGAGCGGAAGCACCCGGGTGAGCGGGCTGAACAGGTGCGGCCGCACCTGCTCCAGCACCCAGGTGCGCAGGCCGAAGACGCCGAGCACCACCGCGAAGGCGGGCAGCAGCCGGCGCAGCGCCGCACCCGCCGCGACCCCGAACATCCCCCAGGCCAGGCCGAGGGTGAGCGGCATCCAGCCGCCGGCTTGGAAGAGCGTCCCCTCGAACAGGCTGCGCCGGTCGCCGAGGTGGACGAGCTGGGCGACGTGCAGGCACTCGACGGCGAGCCCCGCGGACAGCGCCGCAACGAAGGTGCCGAGCACGGCGAGCTTGCCGAGCAGCCAGCGCTGCGGGCTGATGTCCTGGGACCAGGCGAGCAGCAAGGTGCGCTGCTCGTACTCCTTGGCCAGCAGCGGCACCCCGAGGAAGGTCCCGATCATGGCCGGCAGGAAGACCACCAGGTTGAGCTGGTAGCCGGCGATGTCGACGGCGTCCTTGATCCGGGCGGTCCGGTCGTCCGCGACGGCCTTGGCGCAACCCGGCCCGTGGCACAGGTCGATCGCGCTCCGCAGTTCGGCCGCGTTGACGGCCATCCAGCCCAGCAGCACGACGGCGAGCGCGGCGAAGGAGATCAGCGCCGCCCGGTGCTGGCGCCAGGTGAGCCAGAGCAGGCCGCGCCACAGGTGTCCGCGCGGGGCCGGGGCGGGCCTGGTGTCGGCGGCCGGCGCCGGGGTGATGGTCGTACTCACAGTCCGGTCCCCCCGAGCGAGGTCTTGAGGTACGCGAGCACGATGTCCTCCAGGGTGACGGGGTGGGCCGTCCAGCCGGGGGCGTCCAGCGGGGTGGCCGCGCCGAGCAGGGTGCGCACCGTGAAGGTGGACTGTCTGGCGGTGTGGGTCTCGTGGACGACCTCCCCCTCGACCGGCGGGCGGTCGGAGCGCGGGCCGGTCAGCCGCAGGTGCTGGCCGAGCAGGTCGTCGGTGTCGCCGTTGAGGATGTCGCGGCCGTGCGAGAGCAGCAGCAGGTGGTCGCCCACGCCGGCGAGTTCGGCGACCACGTGGGTGGAGAGCAGCACCGTCATCCCGGTCTCGGCGACCTCGCCGAGCAGTTCGCCGGTGACGGCCTTGCGGGCGACCGGGTCCAGGTTGGCCAGCGGCTCGTCCAGCAGGAGCAGAGAGGGGCAGGCGCCGAGCGCGACGGCGAGCGCGACCTGGGCCTGCTGTCCGCCGGAGAGTTTGTCACAGCGCCGGTCGAGCGGGATGTCGAACCGCTCCAGCCAGGCGAGCGAGCGCCGCTGGTCCCAGACCAGATTGGTGTGGCGGCCGAAGTTCAGCATGTCGGCGACGCTGAAGCTGCGGTAGAGCGGCTTGTCCTGGGCGAGCAGCACGACCCGGCCGCCCACCCGGTACTCCCCGGCGGTGGGCCGCACCATCCCGCCGACGATCCCCATCAGGGTCGACTTGCCGGCGCCGTTCGCGCCGACCAGGGCGATCACCCCGCCCGCCGGGAGGGTGAAAGTGCAGTCGTCGAGGGCGGTGGCACCGCGGTAGGTCTTGGTCAGCCCGCTCACCTCGAGCCCGGGCTCGGTGGTGATCACGCCCGCGCTCCGTGCCACTCGCCGCGCTCGGCGGCGGCCCGCTCCTCCGAGAGCACCGCGGTGACCAGGGCCTTGACGTCCTCGTCCTCCAGCCCGGCCCGCCGGGCCTCGCCGACCCAGCGGGCCAGCCCGGTGCGCAGCCGCGCCATGTCGTGCGGTTCGACGGCGCCGAGCGAGCCGGTGACGAAGGTGCCGGAGCCCTGCCGGGCCTCGACCAGGCCGGCGTGCTCCAGTTCCTTGTAGGCCTTGAGCACGGTGTTGGCGTTGACCGTGCACGAGACGACGACGTCCCGGACGGCGGGGAGGCGGTCGCCGGACTTGAGCACGCCCAGCCTGAGCGCCTCCCGCACCTGGCGGACGAGCTGCGCGTAGGCCGGGACGCTGTCGCTCCGGTCCACGTGGAATTCGATCACGGGGCATCTCCTCGATCCCTGCGGATGCTGAGTACCCGTGAATTGTTATGCTCCACTAGAACACTAGTCAACCACTACAGCGAAGCACCGTCAGGCCGCACCGCCGTTCACGGCTCGTCGGAGCCCCGTCCGCAGCTCTGTCCGCAACCCCCGTTCACAGCTCGACCAGCACCTTCCCCCGGTTCGCCGAACGGTCGACGTAGAGGCTGCGGTAGGCCGCCGGGATGCTGTCGAAGCCCTGGTGGACGGTCTGCTGGTACCTCAGGTCCCCGCTTCGGACCAGCGCCCCGAGGTCCCGCCGCAGCGCGGCCCAGTTCTCCTCGGTGAACCACTCCAGCGAGAAGATCCCGCGGACCACGGTGCGCGGGAACATGATCATCGGTAGCAGCCGCGGCCCCGTCCACTCGCCGCCGACCTGGCTGCCCCACTGCCAGCAGACCGCCACCCGGCTGTCCACCGCGAGCATCCCGAAGACCGCGTCGGTGAGCGCCCCGCCCAGGCTGTCGAAGTAGCGGTCGACGCCGTCCGGGGCGAGCCCGGCCAGCTCCTTCGCCAGCCGCTCCGGGTCGTCGCCGTCCCGGTACTCCAGCACCGCGTCGAAGCCCAGCTCACGCAGCCGCTCGGCCTTCGCCGGCGTCGCCGTGGTGCCGATCACCCGGGCGCCCCGGTGCCGGCAGAGCTGGCCGACCACCGAGCCGACGGCGCCGCTGGCCCCGCTGACCAGCACCGTCAGCCCGGGCCGCACGTCCAGGAACTTCTCCACCGTGCCCCAGGCCGTCATCCCGGGCCCGCCCAGCACGCCGAGCGCGGTGGTGATCGGCAGCTGCTCGTCGTAGTCCGCGCGGTCCAGCCGGCGGTAGGCCGGGAAGACCATCGGGAAGGTGCCGGTCTGCCAGGGTGCGGGTGCGCCGTTGCCGATCACATGGCTGCGCCAGCCGCCGAAGCCCTGGACCAGGTCGCCGACCGCGAACCGTGCGGCCGGCCCGGCCCGCACCACCTCCATGATCGAGTCGGCGCCCATGTGGTCGCCGACCGGGGTGTCCAGCGCGATGCCCTGGAGGTACGGGTCCACCGACACCCACCGGGTGCGCAGCAGCATCTCGTCGTCGGCGAGCCGGACGTCCACCTCCTCCACGACCTTCTGGTACATCCGGTGCACGTCCGGTACGCCGTCGACGTGCGCGCGGACGACCCACTTCTCGATCCGCACCTTCTCGGCAGTCGGCAGGGGCTGGCTCAAGACGTGACTCCAAACTGCCGGTCGTCGGGCCCGACCGGGTCGGTGATCAGGGTGGGCGGCGGCGCGTGGTCGTCCACCTCGGCGGTGAACGGCCGGGCGTCGTCGCGGCAGATGAACTGCACGACGTGGCGGCCGGCGGCGGCCGCGCGGATCAGGCCGCCAGTGGTCGCCCAGACTCCGGAGAGGTAGAAGTTGGCCAGGCCCGGCAGCCCCGGGCCGTTGCGCCTGATCTCCTCCTCCAGGGTCTCCCCGCTCTCCACGAAGGGCTGCCAACCGAGCACCGTGCCGTCGTAGTTGCCGGTGTAGCGGACCTGGGTGAGCGGGGTGGAGACGTCCTTGACGGCCACCGCGTCCCGCAGCCCGGGGTGGTGGCCGTCCAGGAACTCGATGACGGCGTCGCGGACCCGGCGCTTCTCCCGCTGGTACTCCCTGCCCCGGCCGACCGGCAGGGTGTGCAGTTCCTCGCCGCGCCGCAGCCGGGGCGCCTGCTCGGGGCCGGTGCTCAGCGCCCGCCAGGGGGCGATGTCGCAGAAGTAGCTGGCGTAGACGACGGTGGTCCCGGCGGGCGACAGCTCGGGGTAGTGCCGGCTGCGGAACTGGATGTTGATGCTGGGGTGCCGGATGCCGGTGAGCCGCGCCGCGAACTCGTCCTCCAGCAGGTAGGTGGTGCACGGGTCGCCGGCCGGGAAGGGCGTGCGCAGGCCGAGGAAGACGGTCAGGTAGCCGGGGAAGACCATGCCCGGCTCGGTCAGTGTCCGGGTGTAGAGCCGACGGTAGGTGTCGGTCAGGTAGCGGCCCTTGAGCAGGTCCAGCATCGTGGTGCGGCCGTCGCAGGCGGCCACCACGATGTCCGCGCGCAGCTCGCGCCCGTCGCTCAGCCGCACCCCGACGGCGGTGTCCCGCTCGACCAGGATCTCGGTCACCTTGGTGTTGTAGTCGATCTCGCCGCCGAGCCGCCGGTAGCGCTGCTCGATCGAGCGGGCCAGCCCGAGCGAGCCGCCCTCCGGTACTCCGGCGGACTGCCCGGCGTGCGAGGCGAGTTGGAAGTACGTCGGCAGCACCGGGAAGTTGGGGTGCTTCTCGTACAGCACGAAGTTGAACGCCTCGCGCAGCAGCGGGCTGCGGAAGCGGGCCGAGTAGTCGCTCATCAGCACCGAGATCGAGCGCCGGATCACGTTGAAGTACGGCAGGAAGGAGGCGAGCATCCGCCAGCGCTCCCACCGGCCCATCAGGCCGACCGGCTTGAGGAACGGATAGCGGGCCAGCGCTAGGCGGAACGTGCGCAGTCCGGCGCAGAACTGCCGGATCTGCCGGGCGTCCTCGGGGGCGAGGTCCAGCAGGTGGGCCTCCAGCCGGTCCGGGTCGGAGTAGAAGTGGACTGCCCGGCCGTCCCGGGTGCGCACCACGTTGAAGACGTCGAAGTTGCGCATCCGCTTGCCCTGCAGCGCGCCGAGCTCCAGCCAGATCCGGTGCATCTCGTTGCCGGGACCGCTGCCCAGCAGCCAGCTGATGCAGCAGTCGAAGGTGAACTCGCCGCGGTCCCAGGCGGTGCAGCAGCCGCCGGGCAGCTCGTGCATCTCCAGGACGCGGGTGCGGTAGCCGTTCATCTGCGCGTAGCAGCCGGTGGACAGGCCGCCGAGGCCGCCGCCGATGATGATCATGGACTGCCTGGGACTCATTCGGGTACTCCCATGGTGGCCGCGTCGAGTTGCGGCAGCGGGCCCCACTTGCCCGGGTGCCAGGGCTCCCGGTTGTCGCTGGGCCAGGCCCGGAACGGCCGGCCGAGTTCCCGGCAGAGGTACTGGGCGGCGTACCGTCCGCTGGTGGCGGCCCGGATCAGGCCGCCCAGCGAGGCCCACTGACCGGCCATCGAGAAGCCGTTGAGGCCGGGCAGCCGCATCCGGTCCCGGTTGACCAGCCGGTTGGCGGCGTCCTCGGCCTCGGAGAACGCCTGCCAGGCGAGGATGCTGCCGTAGGTGTTGCCGGTGAACCGCTCGGTGGTCACCGGCGAGGCGATGTCGACCAGTTCGATCCTGGCGCCGAGCCCGGGGTGGGTACGCTCCAGGAACTCCCGGACGAATCCGGCGACTTGCTGCTTGCGCGCCCGGTAGGCCCTGCGGTCGCGGATCCGCAGCTCCTTCCAGGAGCGGTAGTCGCTGAAGTAGGTACAGTGCAGCACCGACTTGCCGGGTGGCGCGAAGCCGTCCGAGTAGTTCGACCGCAGCTGAACCACCAGGCTCTGCTGGAGCGAGCCGGGCAGCCGGGCGGCGTCCTCGGGCGTCAGCAGGTAGGTGGTGCTGTGCGGTTCGCCGGCCGGCAGCGGGCCGTCCACGCCGACGAAGGCGGAGACCACCGCCGGGTAGAGGTTGCCGGGCTTGTCCAGCAGTTCGCCGTACAGCCGGTCGGTGGCGGGGCTGGAGTAGCGGCCGCGCAGCAGCCGGTCGAGCACCGTCGGGCCGTCGCAGGCGGCCACCACGTGGTCGGCGAAGTGCCGTGTTCCGTCGCGCAGTTCGACGCCGACGGCACGCCCGTCCTCGACCAGGATCCGGTCCACCCGGCAGCGGTAGCCGATCATCCCGCCGAGCGAGGTGTAGCGCTCCTCCACCGAGCGGGCCAGCCCGAGCGAACCGCCCTGCGGGAAGCCCGCGTTGCCGGTGTGGGCGGCGGCCAGGGTGTACAGGTAGGGCAGCAGCGGGAAGCCGGCCGGCTCCTGGAGGAACATCGTGGGGAAGGCCCGGCGCAGCAGGGGGTCCTGGAAGCGCTCGGCGAAGCCGCTCATCGGGGTGGTCGCGGTGCGCCAGAACAGCCGGAAGGCGGGCAGCAGGCCGCGCAGGGTGCGCAGCCGTTCGGCGGCGGTCCGCAGCGGCGGCGGAGTGAGGTCCCAGGGCAGGTCGATCGCGGCGAAGCGGCGGAGGTCCCGGCAGAAGGCCCGGATCGGCGCGGCGTCGCCGGGGGCGAGGGCCAGTAGGTGGGCCTCCAGCCGGTCCGGGTCGGTGTGGAAGGTGACGGCCCGGCCGTGTTCGTCGACGACCCGGTTGAAGGTGTCGAAATGGGTCACCGACTTGCCGTCCAGGGCACCGAGTTCGCGCCAGACCTGGTGGGCGCCGGTGCCCTCGGCGGTGCCGATCAGCCAGTCGATGCAGTAGTCGAACAGGTAGCCCTGCCGGGACCACGCGGTGCAGCAGCCGCCGGGCAGCACGTGCTTCTCGAAGATCCGGGTCTCCAGCCCGCTCATCTGGGCGTAGCAGCCGGTGGCGAGGCCGGCCAGGCCGGCCCCGATCACGATCACCCGGGGCGGGCCGGCGGTGGCCCGCTCCCGGGCGGACCAGTCCGGCCCGCGGTCAGCCGCGGCCATCGGCGCAGCCTCCCACCCGGAGGTCGGCCGCCCGAAGGTCGGCGGCCAGCAGCCCGGCGGCCAGTTCGGCGTTGCGGGCGGCGAAGTCGCCGTCCAGCATCTCGGCGTGGCTGCCGTGGCCGGGGTGCACGGCGGTGCCGGTGGTGGAGGCGCCGTGCCAGGAGCCCGGTTCGCCGGCCGCGTGGAGGCCGAGCCGCTCGCGCTCGCAGACCACGTCCAACCGGGCCCGGACGGTACCGGAGTTGGGCGTGCGACTGGAGAACTCAAGGTAGTCCCGGGCCTGTTGGAGCGTCTCCTGGGCGACGATCGTGGAGCCGGTGTGGCGGTGCAGGTGCTCCCGGAGTTCGCGTTCGAAGACGGCCACGTGCTCGGCGCCCAGGTCGAAGGCGTCCAGGACCCGGTAGGCGTCCACCAGCAGCAGCGCGTCGACGGTGCGGCCTCGCCGTTCCAGCTCCTTGGCCACCTCGAAGGCGAGGTTGCCGCCGAGCAAGTAGCCGAGCAGCAGGTACGGCCCGTCCGGGTGCAGCGCCTCGACCAGGTCGGCGTAGCGGGCGGTCTTATCGTCGCCGGTCAGGTAGTTGAAGGCGGCGATCCGGTGCCCGGGCAGGTGGGCGGCGAGCTGGCGGTAGACCAGGCCGTGCCCACCGGCCGGCGGGAAGCAGAACACCGTACGGGCCTGCGGCGCCTCGGCGTTGAACCACAGGTGGGGCTGCCCGCCGGCCACCTCGCCGGTGATGATCTGCTCGACGGTGCGGGCCATCCCGTGCAGGGTGGTGACCTTGAACAGCAGGCCGACCGGGATGCTGATGTTGAACTCGGTCTGCAGGTGGTGGATCAGCTCGATCAGCCGGATGGAGCTGCCGCCGAGCTCGAAGAAGTCGTGCTGGAGGCCGACTTCGGCCACGCCGAGCAGCTTCTGCCAGTGTTCGGCGACCCGCGTCTCGTAGAGGGTCACCGGCGGTTCGTGCCGGGCGCCGCCGGTGTCGGCCTCGGGCTCGGGCAGGGCGGCGAGGTCGACCTTGCCGTTCGGGGTGAGCGGCAGGGCGGGCAGTTCGGTGAGGTAGGAGGGGATCATCACGGTGGGCAGGTGTTCGGCGAGGTGGCGACGCAGTTCGCGGCGGTCCAGCCGGGCGCCCTCGGCGGGCACCAGGTAGGCGGCCAGCACCGACTCACCCGAGGCGTCCTGACGGACGGTCACGCAGGCTTCGGCGAGTTCGGGCCGGGCGGTCAGGTGGGTCTCGATCTCGCCGGGTTCGATCCGGTGGCCGCGCACCTTGACCTGGTTGTCGATCCGGCCGAGCAGGTGCGCGGTGCCGGCGGTGTCCCAGTGGCCGAGGTCGCCGGTGCGGTAGAACCGCCGGGGGGTGCCGTCCAGGTCGAGCTCCCGGAAGCGCCGTTCGGTCTGTTCCGGGTCGTTGGGGTAGCCGGCCGCGACGCCCGCGCCGCCGATCCACAGTTCGCCGGGCACCCCGACCGGGACGGGCTCGCCGTAGCGGTCCAGGACGTACAGCTCGCTGTTCGGGAAGGGGCGCCCGATCGGGACCATCCGGCCGGGGTCCAACTCTTCGGCGCCGCCCTCGTAGTAGCTGCTGTCCACGGTGGCCTCGGTCAGGCCGTAGGAGTTGACCAGCCTGGTCCCCGGGCCGCACAGGGCGCGCAGTCGGCGGTGCTCGGCGGCCTTCCAGGAGTCGGAGCCGACCACCAGTAGCCGCAGGAAGTCCAGCCGCTGCCCGGAGCGTTCGCAGTGGGCCAGCAGGGCGCGGGCCACGGCGGGCACGAACTCGCCGCAGTCCACGGCCTCTTCCCGCATCACCCGGTACAACCGGGCGGTTTCGAACAGCAGTTCGCGGTCGACCAGGACGAGGGTGCCGCCGGTGCCGAGCGCCCGGGCGAGGTCGCCGGAGAACACGTCGAAGGCGCTGCCGGCCATTTGGAGGTGCACCCGGGCCTCGGTGTCCAGCCGGTACTCGGCGCGCCAGCCGGCCGTCGCGGCCGCCAGGTTGCGGTGGTCGACCCGGACGGCCTTGGGGCGCCCGGTGGAGCCCGAGGTGTGGATCACGTACGCGGGCCGGTCCGGGTCGGCCGGGGGCAGCGGCCCGGCGCCGCCGGCGGGGCCGTCCAGCTCGGCCAGGGTGACCAGCGGGGCGGGCAGTTCGGCCGGGAGGGGACGGCGTTCGTCCACCACGACCAGGGCCGCCCCGGCGTCGGCCACCTGGTACGCCAGCCGGTCGGCCGGGTGGCCGGGGTCGAGCGGCAGGTAGGCGGCGCCGGCCCGCCAGACCGCCAGCAGGGTGGTGATCAGCTCGGGTGACTTGTCCAGGCAGACCGCGACCACCGAGCCCTCGCCGACGCCGAGTCCGCGCAACCGGGCAGCGGCCCGCTGGGACGCGCGGTCCAGCTCGCCGTAGCTCAGCCGCCGGACGGCGTCCCGGCCGGGGGCGACCACCGCGACGGCCTCCGGGTGCTCGGCGGCGGCCTTGGCGATCAGCTCGGGCAGCGGCACGTCGTGGTCGATCCGCCGCCCGGCGCCGCTGAACTCGTCGAGGATGCGACGCCGTTCGGCCTGGTCCAGGATCGGCAGCCGGCCGACCGGTTCGCCCTCGGCGGCCCGGGTCATGGCGTCCAGCAGGTTGCGGTAGTGCGCGGCCAGGCGCCGGACGGTGCCGGGCTCGAAGAGGTCGGAGTTGTACTTGAGGACGCAGTGGTAGCAACCGTCCGCGCGGTCCTCGTAGGCGGACAGGGTGAGGTCGAACTGCCCCTCCTCCTCGGGGAGTTCGATGTACTCCAGGTGGTACCCGAAGCGCTCCACGGCGACCTTGTGGGTGAGCAGGATGAACATCGCCTGGAACACCGCGGAGCGGCTCGGGTCGTGCTGCAGGCCCAACTGCTCGACCAGCAGTGGGAACGGGTACTCCTGGTTGTCCAGCCCGCCGAGCACGCTCTCCCGGACCCGGGCGATCAGCTCGGTCACCGTCGGCTCGCCGGCCAGGCTGACGTGCAGCGGCAGCGGGTTGACGAAGTAGCCGTAGACGGAGCCGAACTCCTCCTGGGTGCGGCCGGTGACGGGGCTGCCGACCACGATGTCCGGCTGCCCGGACCAGCGGTGCAGCAGCAGGTAGTAGGCGCTGAGCAGCACCATGAACGGGGTGGCGCCGTGCGCGCGCGCCAACTCGTGGACGCGAGCTGTCAGTTCGCCGTCCAGCTGGAAGAACTCGGAGGCCCCGTTGTGGGTCTGCACCGCCGGGCGCGGCTTGTCGGTGGGCAGGGCGAGGACGGGCATCACGGCGGGCAGGTGGCCACGCCAGTAGTCGAGCATCCGCTGCGCCTGCGGCCCGGCCAGGAAGCGGTTCTGGTGGTTGAGGAAGTCCAGGTAGCGGGCCGCCACCGGGGGCAGTTCGGGGGTGCGGCCGAGGCGCAGCGCCTGGTAGACCTCGAACAGCTCCTCGATGAAGGTGAAGGTGGAGATCGCGTCCGAGACGATGTGGTGGACGGCCTTCATCAGCACCCAGCGGTCCGGTCCGCGCCGGAACAGCCGCAGCCGCACCAGCGGGTCCTCGGCGAGGTCGTACGGCCGCCGGTACTCGCGGACGATCAGCTCGTGGATCTCCTCCCAGGGGCGGCCCTCGACGTCGAACAGCCCGGTGTCGGCGACGACTTCGCTGCGGATCCGCTGGACGGGGCGGCCCTCCTCGGCGGTGAAGGCGGCGCGCAGGCCGGGGTGCCGGGCAACCAGGAAGGCGAAGGCGGCGAACACCAGCTCCGGGTCGAGTTCGGCGCGCACCTCGACGGCGCCGCCGATGTTGTAGGCGAAGCCGTCCGGGTGCAGCTGGCGCAGGAACCACAGCGCCTGCTGGTTGTGGGTGAGCGGGTAGCGCGAGGCGTCGGTGTGCAGCTCGACGTCGGCCCGCTCCGGGCCGCCCTCGGCGGCGAGCCGCTCGGCCAGGCCCTCGGTGAGCAGCTCGACCAGGTCGGCGACGCTGCCGTTGCTGAGCAGTGCCACCACCGGCAGTGCGACGCCGAGTTCGCCGTGCACCCGGGCGCGCAGCTCCATCGCGAGCAGCGAGTCCAGGCCGTGGGCGCCGAGCCGGGTGTCGGGGGTGATCCGCTCGGTGCCGGTGCGCAGCACGGCGGCGGCGGCCGCCGTGAACCGTTCGGTGACCAGCGCTCGGCGGGTCTGCGGGTCGGCGGCGCGGTAGCCGTCCAGGAAGCCGCCGCTCTCCGCCGGGGCCTGCTCGGCGGCGTTCGCGGCCAGCTCGGCGACCAGCGGCGGCGGGGTCGGGTACCAGGCGAGGAAGGTCGGCCAGTCGACCACGGTGGCGACCAGCAGTTGGGCGCGGTCCTGCCCGAGGACACGTTCCAGCACGGCGGTGCCGGCCTCCGGCGGCAGCGAGCTCATGCCGCGGGCGTCGCGGTAGTGGGCGACCAGGCCGAGTTCCTCGATCATGCCGGTGGCCCAGGGGCCCCAGTCCAGGCTGAGTGCGGGCAGGCCGGCGGCCCGGCGGTGGTGGGCGAGGGCGTCCAGGAAGGCGTTGCCGGCCGCGTAGTTGGTCTGCCCGGCGGTGGTGAGCAGCGAGGCGACGGAGGCGAACAGCACGAAGTGGTCGAGTGGTTCGTCGGCCAGCAGCCGGTGCAGCAGGTGGGCGCCGGTGACCTTGGGGGCGTACCCTGCGTCGAAGGCGGGGCGGTCCATCTGCGCCAGCAGGGTGTCCCTGACCTGTCCGGCGAGGTGGAACACGCCGCGGATCCGCGGCAGCCGGCGCTGCCTGTGGTCGGCGAGCCAGTCGGCCAGGGCGCTCCGGTCGGTGACGTCGACGGCGGCGAGCAGCGGTTCGGCGCCGAGTTCCTCCAGTTCGCGCAGGAAGGCGATCCGTTCGCCGGCCGGGCTCGCCGGATCGACGGTGTGCCATGCGGTTCGCGGCGGCAGGGCGGTGCGGCCGACCAGGACGAGGCGCCGGGCGCCGCGGCGCACCAGGGTGCGGCAGAGCAGCCGGCCGAGCGCGCCGAAGGCTCCGGTGACGAGGTAGCTGCCGTCGGGGCGCAGCACCGGCGGCAGCGGCCGGGTGAGGCCCTCGGCGGGGCGCAGCCGGCTGGCGAGCCGGCGCTCGGCCCGCAGGGCGAGTTCCGGTTCGGCGTCCTCGGGGGCGACGAGTTCCGCGAGCAGTGCCTCGGCCTGGTCGGCGGCCGGGGCGGCGAGGTCCAGGTCGATCAACCGGCCGCGCTGGGCGACGAGTTCCTGCTGCCAGAGCACCCGGCCGATGCCCCAGGCGGGGGCGCCGAGCGGCTCGACCGGCTCGTCCGGGAGGACGGCCTGGGTGCCCCGGGTGACGATGTGTAGCCGGCCGTCGGGGCGGGCGGCGGGCAGCGCCCGGGCGAGGGGGATCAGCGAGTAGGCGCCGAGGGTGGCGAGCCGGTCGAGCCGCCCGGGGTCGGTGGCGTCCAGGGCGGGCAGGTCGAGGTTCCACAGGTGGACGACGGTCCGGTAGCAGGGGTCCAGGTCGGCGAGCAGCTGCCGGAGGTCCTCCGCGGAGTCGGGCCGTACGGTGCTCTCCTGGGCGCCGGGCGCGTAGGCGGCGCCGGGCCGGACGAGGTGGCTGCGGGCGCCGCGCTCGGCGGCCAGGGCGGCCAGCCGCTCGGCGAGGCCGCCGGAGTCGGCGAACAGCAGCAGATCGCCGATCGGCTGCTCGGCGGGCGCGGCCGGGGTGTCCTGCCAGCCGAGTTCGGTGAGCCAGCCGTCGATGGTGGCCAGGCCCACCGAGCCGGCCGCCTTGGTGACGTCGGCGGCCTTGAAGCCGGTGATCCGGCCGAGCGGGGTGCCGTCCTCGGCGTACAGGGCGAGGTCGCCGAGGAGTTCACCGCCGCCGTCCCGGGTGACGGTGGCGTGCACCCAGAGCGGCTGGTCGCCGATGGCGTCGAGCCGGACCTCCGCGATGGAGACCGGCAGCCGGACACCGCCGTCCTCGGGCTCGTGCAGCCGGGTGGTGAGCAGGGTCTGGAAGCAGGCGTCGAGCAGGACGGGGTGCAGGTGGTGGTCGGCCGCGTCGGGGCCGAGTCCGTCGGTGGGGCGGATCCGGGCGAGCGCCTCGCCGGGCCCGGCCCATACCTCGGCGATGGCCCGGAAGGCGGGCCCGTAGTCGTAGCCGCGCTCGGCCAGCCGCCGGTAGCAGTCGGGGCCGTCGAGGTGCTGCCCGCGGGCGCGCAGCGCGACCAGGTCGGGGGCGGGCCCGTGGGAGCGGCGCTGGCCGGTGCGGACCCGGCCGCCGGCGTGCACGACGGGTTCGGCGCCGGCCGGGGTGGCGGCGATGGTGAAGCGGGCGTCCTCGGGGGCGAAGCCGAGCTGGACCGGGACGGGTTCGGTGTCGGAGAGGAACAGCGCCCGGTGCAGTTCGATCTCGGCCAGCACCACCTCGGTGCCGCCGGTCAGGGCGCGGACGGCCTGGGCGGCCATCTCCAGGTAGCCGGCGGCGGGGAAGACCGCCCGGCCCTCGATCCGGTGGTCGTCCAGGTAGGGCAGCCGCTCGGGGTCGAGCGCGGTGGTCCAGGTGGGCTGGGCGGCGGTGGTGCGGCGGCCGAGCAGCGGGTGGTCGAGCTGTCCGAGCCGGACCTGCTCGACCGGCTTCGGCTCGACCCAGTAGCGTTCGCGCCGCCACGGGTAGCTCGGCAGCGGCACCGGGCGCCCGGCCGGGTGCAGGGCGTTCCAGTTCAACTCCAAGCCCAGGGTGTGGAGTTCGGCGAGCGTACGGGCGATGCGCTCGGGTTCGTCCTGCTGCCGGCGGATCGACGGCAGCGGGTGCGCCCGCTCGGCGCACTCGCGGATCGCGTGCCCGAGCACCGGGTGCGGGCCGACCTCCAGGAACAGCCGGTGGCCGTCCTCGGCCATCCGCTCGACGGCGGCCCGGAAGCGCACCGGGTTGCGGACGTTGCCCCACCAGTAGCCGGCGTCCAGCTCCGGCCCCCGGGCGAGCCCCTCGCGGGCGGTCAGGTAGAGCGGCAGCTTCGCCTGCTGGGGCTTGATGCCGGCCAGGGCGGCGAGCAGTTCCTCCCGGATCGGGTCCATCCGCACGCTGTGGTAGGGGACTTCGACGTCGAGGAAGCGGGCGAACACGCCCTTCCGGTCCAGCTCCCCGGCCAGTTCGCGCAGTGCCTCGGTGTCCCCGGCGAGGGTCACCGCGGAGGGACTGTTGACGGCGCCGAGCGAGACCAGGTCACGGTAGGGGCGGATCCGGCGCTCCGCCTCGGCCTCCGGCAGGCCGACGGCGAGCATCGAGCCCGTCCCGGAAAGCCGCTGCTGGAGTGCGCTGCGGGCGAGCACCACCCGGACGGCGTCGGCCAGGTCGTAGACCCCGGCCTCGTGGAAGGCGGCGACCTCGCCGGTGCTGTGGCCCACCACCGCGTCGGGGCGCACCCCGTGGCTCCGCCAGAGCGCCGAAAGGCCCAGCTGGACGGCGAAGTTGGCGGGCTGGGCGAGCCAGGTCCCGGCCATCCTGGAGTCGGCCTCGTCGCGGCCGAGTTCCGTCAGCAGCGACCAGCCGGCCTGGGCGCGGATCTCGGCGTCCACCGCCCGGACGGCCTCCCGGTAGACCGGCTCGCTCTCGTACAGACCCCGGCCCATCCCCCACCACTGCGGGCCCATGCCGGTGAACACCCAGGCCAGGCGCCGATCTCCGGGCTCCAGGGCGCGGCCCTGGACGACTCTCGGGTGGGCCTCGCCGCGTGCCGCGGCGGTCAGCGCCTCGGCCAGGTCGGCCGGTCCGGCGTGCACCACCGCGAGCCGCTCGGACAGGTGCTGGCGGCGGTGGGCCAGGGTGTGGCCGAGGTCGGCCGGGCAGGCGCCGTCGGCCAGCTCCTGCCGTACGGCGGCCGCGAGTTCGGGCAGTCCGGCGGCGTCCCGGGTGCTCAGCGGCAGCACCGTGACGGCTGGCCGGGGCGCGGGGGCCAGGGGCGCGGGCGGCGGCGGTTCCTCCAGCAGGACGTGGGCGTTGGTGCCGCCGAAGCCGAAGGAGTTGACGCCGGCCCGGGCCGGGCCCCGGTGGTCGGGCCAGTCGACGGGAGCGGTCGGGATGTCGAAGGGCAGCGCGGCCAGGTCGATGGTCGGATTGGGCCGCTCCAGGTTGAGGTGCGGCGGGATGCGGCGGTGCTTGAGCGCCAGCGCGGTCTTGATCAGCCCGGCGACGCCGGCGGCGGCCTCGGTGTGCCCGATGTTGGTCTTCACCGAGCCGACGTAGCAGCGCTCCCCCGCGCGGCGGCCGATGCCCAGCACCCGGCCGAGCGCGGCCGCCTCGATCGGGTCGCCGACCGGGGTGGAGGTGCCGTGCGCCTCGACGTACTGCAGGCTGCCGGGCGTCACCCCGGCCCCGGCGCAGACCCGCTCGATCAGGGCCGCCTGGGCATCCGCGCTGGGGACGGTGATGCCGTTGGTGCGGCCGTCCTGGTTGACGCCGGTGCCGAGGATCACCGCGTGCACCTGGTCCCCGTCGCGCAGCGCGTCGGCGAGCCGCTTGAGCACCACCACGCCGACCCCCTCAGCCCGGACGTAGCCGTCCGCGGCGGCGTCGAAGGCGCGCGAGCGGCCGTCGGCGGAGAGGAAGCCGCCCTTGGTCTCGGCGATCGTGTACTGCGGCGCCATGTGCAGCAGCGCACCGCCGGCCAGGGCGAGTTCGGTCTCGCCGCGGAGCAGGCTCTGGCAGGCCAGGTGGACCGCGACCAGGGAGGAGCTGCAGGCGGTGTCGATCGAGACGCTGGGGCCGCGGAAGTCGAAGCAGTGCGAGATCCGGTTGGACACCATCGTCATCATGGTGCCGGTGGCGGTGTGCGCGGCGATGGTGGCGAAGTCGAGGTCGGCGAACTGGAGGATCTTCCAGTCCAGGGTGAAGGCGCCCATGTAGACGCCGACGTCCCGCCCGGCCAGTTCCCCGGGGCGCAGCCCGCCGTCCTCCAGCGCCTCCCAGCTCACCTCCAGGAGCTTGCGCTGCTGCGGGTCCATGTGTTCGGCCTCGCGCGGGCTGATCCCGAAGAAGGCCGGGTCGAAGGTGTCGAAGCCGTCGATGTAGCCGCCCCGGCCGCCGATCAGCCGGCCCGGCTTGGCCCGGTCCCGGCTGCCCAGGGTGCCGGTGTCGTACCGGTCGGCGGGGGTGTCGGTGAGACAGTCCCGGCCCTCGATCAGGTTGCGCCAGTAGGTCCGGTGGTCGTTGGCGTGTCCCGGCAGGCGGCAGCCGATGCCGGTGATCGCGATCCGTTCGCAGGGCACGGCGAAGGGCGAGGTGGTCATGGTCCATTCCGAGGGTGGTGGCGGGGCGGCGCGGGCGGGGTGGCGTGGGGGGTGGGGAACTCGGGGCCCGGCGGGCCTCGTCGGGTCGGCTGTCGGCCCGGCGGGCCGGCGAGGGGTCAGACGGACTGCTCGGTGGTCTTCATCCGGCGCCAGGGGTGCATCAGGGTGGCGCCGAGCTCCCCGGTGGCCGGGAACGCGGTCGGGTCGGTGAGACCGACGGTCTCCGGGATCCGTCCGGGCCGCCAGGTGAAGCTCCCGAAGACGTGGTCCCACAGCGACAGGTCGGAGGCGTAGTGACCGGCTTCGGCGAGGTCGGTGCTGTGGTGCAGGCGGTGGAGTTCCGGACCGGCCAGGACGTGACCGAGCCAGCCGATGCGGACGTCGATGTTCGCGTGAACGAAATACCCCTGCGCCATCACGAATATTCCGACCACGAACACTGAATCCGCCGAGAATCCGATGATCGCCAGCAGGAGTTGGACCACGGACTGTGCGAACAGCACGTCCAGGAAGTGGTTCACGCCGTTGTTGGCGACGTTCACCTTGTCCGGGACGTGGTGCACGCCGTGCAGTCGCCAGAGCCAGCGGTTCCGGTGCGACCAGCGGTGCACCAGGTAGTCGCCGAGCGAGCCGAGCAACAGGGCGAGCGGGATCTCCGCTGCGAACGGCAGCGCCGGACGGCTCGGTCCGACCACCCCCACCAGGGCGGTCACCAGCCCCTGGGCCAGTCCGCCGCCGAGCATGCTCAGCACGAAGTACACCCCGTACCAGCGGAGTTCACGACCATTCGGATGCCAGTCGGCCCGGTGGGGGATCACCCGCTCCAGCGCCGCCAGGTAGCAGATGACGGCGATCAGCACGAGCGGGGAGACCCGGTCGGGCGCCCAGTGGAAGTGCAGTGTCGCGACGGCAGTGCACAGCACCCCCAGGAGCAACAGCGGATGGGCGAGCCGGCGTGCGATGGCGGACAGCACGCTCCCCCTAGTTCTTCGCGGACCAACGAATGGAAACGTCAAAGACTCTAGCGGGAGCCACTGGAACGGTCAGTCATTCGACGTGTTAACGCCATGAATAACCCGATCGGCGGAAGATGCGCACACGAAGTTGACGAAAGGGCGGCGTGAATGAGGCGCGTTCGACCCGCGCCCACGGGGCGCCGGAGTGCGGCAGGAGGAACGCTCGGAAGGCCCACCACCCGCGCCCCCCCCTTTTCGGGATCCGCCCGGACCTGGCCGCCTCAGGGGCCGGCCAGCTCCGCCAACCGCCGGGCCGCCTGCGGCTCGTGGGCCGCGAGGCGATCCCGCAGACCGCGCAGCTCGTGGCCGACCAGCGCGGGCAGGGCGGCCGCCGGGACGGACTCCAACGCCGGCACCAGCAGTTCGACGGCCGTCCGCGGATCGTGCGCGCAGACGTGGCAGTCGGCGGCCCGGACGGTGAACAGCAGGCGGCTGGACGGCAGCTGGGTCGGAGCGAGCAGGCCGAGCGCCGTCTCGGTGGCGGCCAGCGCCCGCCGGGCCAGCCGCGGATCGTCCACTGCGGCGGCGAGGTCGCGCAGCGCGGCGGCCGCGGCGGACTCCACCCGCAGCCGCATCGAGGCGATGGACAACCACGGCACGTCCGCTTCGTCCCGGGCGCCGATCCGCTCCACGTCCGCCCGGGCCAGGCCGATCTGCCGCACGGTGCCGCGTACGTCCCCGGTCAGCGCCCGGGCGCGGGCCCGGCTGATCCGGCCCATCGCCCCGGCCCACGGCCGCCCGGGGGCGACCAGGTCGATCTCCCGCGCGTAGCCGAGCGCGGCCACCGGATCACCGTCCAACCGGGCCAGGATGCCGAGGTCGCTGAGCGTGCCCACCTGGGTGGCCCGGTCGCCGGCCAGTCCGGCCCAGGTGAGGGCGCGGTCGAAGCAGGCCATCGCGGTGGCGTTGCGACCGCCCTGCATCCGCAACGCGCCCGCCGCGTGGGCGTGTTCGGCCGCCAGCCGGGCCAGCGGGCGGCGCTGGGCGGCGGGCGCGACGGCCAGCCGGGCCAGCACCACCGCCAGGGTGCGTTCGACGGCGGCGACCAGCCCCGGGCGGGCGCCGGCCTCCGCGGCGCGCAGCTGGGCGGCGAGCAGCCCGGCCAGGGCGTGCGCGGTGACGGCGTCCAGCGGCGGGGCGACGGCGGGCTCGGCGGCGCAGAAGTCGGCGTACAGAGAGGCGAGTTCGCCGGGCGGCGGCACCTCGCATCCCTCGGCGTCGTGCAGCGGGCAGAGCAGTCCGTAGTCCGGCAGCCTGGCCGGTGCGAGCGCGGCCGGTGCGAGCAGGGACGGATCGCCGGGGGCGGGGCCGTCCGGTGTGCCGCCGGGCAGGGGCGGCCGGAGCAGACCGGGGGTGAAGGGGGCCGGCAGGAGCAGCTCGGCGGTCTCGGCGCGCAGACAAGAAGCGACCAACTCTCCATTGGCACCGAGGAGTTCGTCGATCCGACCGGCGACCTTCGGGGCGACCCGGCGGGCGCCGTGCTCGATCTTGCTGACCGCGGTGTGGTCGTAGCCGATCCCGGCACCCAGCTGCGCCTGGGTGAGCCCGGCCCGGCGCCGCCAGTGCCGCAGCCGGGCGCCGAACTCCCGCCAGGCGCCAGCGTCCTGGGGCCTGGGCGGCACCCGGGCCGAGGCGGCGGGGGCCACACGGTTCCGGTGCACGGCTGCCTCCCCGGGGACGGGCCCCTGACGCGGGGCCCTGGGACGAGTCCGACGAGTCCGACGAGGCCTGCGCGTCCGACGAGCCCCGACGACGAATCCTGCGGTTCCGCCGAGGAGGACGGTACTCGATGAGCCCCGCCCCGTACATGAGGTGGTCTCAACCACTGTCGAGAAAGCCCAGCTTGACGCGAAACGGCACCCGCACCTTGACGGAATTTGCCAACCCTATGCCGAGCCCGCACCAGCCATTGACCCGAGCATGACGCCATGTGAGTGTTCGGGCACCCGAGCGCGGACGGCCCGCAGCGGCCGTCCCCAGACACGGCCTGCGGTGCGCCACCAGCCTTGCCGTCCGCGGTCGAGGACCCCCACTTGCGAGGAGCCTCGATGCAACGCAGAGTTTCCCCAGGCCGGTTGCTCACCACGGCGACCACCCTGACCGTACTGGCCGGCCTGATCGGCGCCACCGCCGGAACGGCCACCGCCGCACCCGCCCCCTCCCCCGCACCGCCCAGCGCCCTGGCCGCCGCCGTCAGCGCCGCCGACGCGGCCGCTGCGGCCGGCACCGACGCCCTGGCCAAGGGACCGGGCGAGACCTACGAGCGGAAGTCCGTCACCCCCTGGCTGAACGGCCTCTACTCCGTCTCCTACGAACGCAGTTACCGCGGCCTGCCGGTGGTCGGCGGCGACGCCGTGGTGCTCGCCGACGGCAAGGGCACCGTCCGCGGCCTCCAGTCGGCCGCCACCGGGCCGGTCGGCGGCTCCACCACCCCCCAGATCAGCGCCACCCAGGCGGAGAAGACCGCGCGCACCAAGCTGCCGACCGTGGACAAGGTGGAGTCCCGCCGCCTGGTCGTCCGGGTCAAGGACGGCGCCGGCCGGCTCGCCTGGGAGACGGTGCTCAACGGCCGTACCGAGCACGCGCCCAGCCGGCTGCACGTCTTCGTCGACGCCGCCACCGGCGAGGTGGCGGACAGCTACGACGACGTGGAGGCCGGCACCGTCAACAGCAAGTGGAACGGCCCCGGCCCGCTCACCATCAGCACCACCAACTCCGGCGGCTCGTACGCGCTGCGCGACCCGAACCGGCCCGGCCTTTCCTGCTCCGACAACGACACCGGCCAGGTGTTCACCAAGTCCACCGACTCCTGGGGCAACGGCAACCCCTCCAGCCGGGAGACCGGCTGCGGCGACGCCATGTGGGCGGCCCAGAAGGAATGGGACATGCTCCGCGACTGGCTCGGCCGCAACGGCCACGACGGCAACGGCGGCAGCTGGCCGATCAAGATGGGCCTCAACGACGTCAACGCCTACTGGGACGGCAGCTCGGTCTCCATCGGCCACAACCAGGCCGGCCAGTGGATCGGCGCCCAGGACGTCGTCGGCCACGAGTTCGGCCACGGCATCGACCAGTACACCCCCGGCGGCGCCGACAACGAGAACGGCCTCGGCGAGGGCACCGGCGACATCTTCGGCGCGCTCACCAAGGAGTACAACAACGAGCCCGCCCCGTACGACTACCCCGACTACCAGGTCGGCCGCATGATCAACCTGGTCGGCCAGGGCCCGATCCGCAACCTCTACCAGCCCTCGCTGGTCAACAACGACCCCGACTGCTACTCCTCCTCGATACCGAGCACCGAGGTGCACGCGGCCGCCGGCCCGCTCAACCACTGGTTCTACCTGCTGTCCAACGGCTCCAACCCGGGCGGCGGCAAGCCCACCAGCCCGACCTGCAACAACTCCAGCGTCACCGGCATCGGCGTCAAGCAGGCCGGCCAGGTCTGGTACGGCGGCATGCTGCTCAAGACCAGCGGCATGACCTACAAGCGGTACCGCACCACCACCCTGACCGCCGCCAAGAACCTCGACCCGAGCTGCACCTTCTACAACCGCACCAAGGCCGCCTGGGACGCCATCAGCGTGCCCGCCCAGAGCGGCGACCCGAGCTGCACGCCGTCCGGCAACAACGACTTCTCGCTCGCGCTCGGCCCGGCCGCCGGCTCCGTCCAGCCCGGCGCCTCGACCACCGCGACGGTCTCCACCGCCGTCACCTCGGGCACCGCGCAGACCGTCAACCTGACCGCCACCGGCGCCCCGACCGGCGTCACCGCGACGCTCAACCCCGGCTCCGTGCAGGCCGGTTCGTCCGCGACCCTGACCCTCTCGGCCTCCTCCGGCGCCCCCGCCGGCACCTACGTGATCACCGTGACCGGCACCGCCGGCGCGGCCACCCACACCGCCCAGTACACCCTGACCGTCGGCGGCGGCGGCACTCCCGGCGGGCCCGCGCCGGACATCGACGTGGCCAGGATCCAGGCCGACCTCGCCCAGCTGAACACCATCGCCAACCAGAACGGCGGCAACCGCCGGGCCGGCAGCCCCGGGCACAGCCAGTCCGTGGCGTACCTCAAGGGCAAGCTCCAGGCGGCCGGGTTCACCGTCAGCCAGCAGACCTGCACCTCCTGCACCTACCAGTCCGACAACCTGATCGCCGACTGGCCCGGCGGCCCGTCCGACCAGGTCACCATGCTCGGCGCCCACCTCGACAGCGTCTCGGCCGGCCCCGGCATCAACGACAACGGCTCCGGCTCCGCCGTCCTGCTGGAGAACGCCCTCGCGCTCGCCCAGCAGAACCCCGCCCTGACCCGACACGTCCGGTTCGCCTGGTGGACCGGCGAGGAGCAGGGCCTCCAGGGCTCCCAGTACTACGTCGGCCAGCTCGGCTCCACCCAGCGCTCGGCGATCAAGGCCTACTACAACTTCGACATGGTCGGCTCGCCCAATGCCGGCTACTTCATCAACAACCTCACCTCCGCGGCCTCCGCGCCGATGAAGGCCTACTGGGACTCGCTCAACCTCCAGCCCGAGGAGAACGTCGAGGGCCAGGGCCGCTCCGACGACTACTCCTTCCAGCAGGCCGGCATCCCGACCTCCGGCTACGCGGCCGGCGCCAGCGCCGTCAAGACCTCCGCGCAGGCCGCCAAGTGGGGCGGCTCGGCCGGGCAGCCCTACGACTCCTGCTACCACCAGTCCTGCGACACCACCGCCAACGTCGACGCCACCGTCCTCAAGCGCAGCGCCAACGGCGTGGCCTCCACCATCTGGAAGACCTCCGTCGGCGGCGCCACCCCCGCCAACGACTTCTCCCTCTCGGTGAACCCGGCCACCGCCACCGTCAAGCCCGGCGCCTCCGCCACCGCCACCGTCGCCACCGCGACCACCTCCGGCTCCGCCCAGACGGTCAACCTGACCGCCACCGGCGCCCCGGCCGGGGTCACCGTCACCTTCAACCCGGCCTCGGTGCAGTCCGGCGCCTCCGCCACGATGACCGTCGCCACCGCGGCGTCCACCGCGGCCGGCACCTACGGCATCACCGTCACCGGAAGCGGCTCGGCCACCCACACCACCAGCTTCACCCTGGTCGTCGGCAGCGGAACTCCCAACCCCGGCAACGCCTGGACCCCCGGCACCACCTACCAGGCCGGCGACATCGTCACCTACGACGGTGTCGGCTACCGCTGCGTCCAGGGCCACACCGCCCAGGTCGGCTGGGAACCGCCGATCGTCCCCGCCCTCTGGGAGGCCGTGTGACCCACCCGGGTCCCTGACTGACACCCCCTGAACCGCTGCGCCGCGATCCGTCGAGGGGGACGGACCGCGGCGCAGCCGTGTCGAGCGGTCCACGCCGGACTGTCGGACCCGCGTGCTCTCCTGTGCGGAGGAGGAGCAGAGCGCTCATCCGGTGGCGAAGGAGCGGGAGGTGCGATGACAGGCGGCTGGAGCGGCGTGACCTGGGACAGTTGGCAGAACGCCGAGGAGATCCGCATGCGCCTCGACACCGGGGCCGACCCGGAGGGCTGGGGCTTCGGCCAGCGGCCGCTGCACCGGGCCTCGAAGTACGGCTCCCCCGAAGTGGTCGCCGAACTCGCCGCCCGGGTCGCGGACGTGGACGCGCTGGAGGACGGGACGACGGCGCTGTGGGAGGCCGTCCTGTCGGACCGGCCGGACAACGCCCGTGCCCTGGCCGCCGCCGGAGCCGACCCCTGGCGCCCCCTGCTCGGCGGCTGGTCGCCGGGCCGCCTCGCGCTGGCGGACCCCGACACCGTCCTGTTCCCCGTGCCCGCCGGGGAACCCGGCCTGACGACGGCCGAACAAGCCACCGCCCGGCAGGCACGGAAGCTCCGGGCCGATCTCGGCGACTTCCACTACTACGGCACCGGGCTCGCCTGCATCGCCGGCATCGATGCCACCGAGGCGGTACACCGACTGGCCGGCACTCCGGTCGGCGAGGAGGTCATGGCCGACCTCCTCGACGACCTGTGGAGGTACGACCCCGACGAGGGCCCGCTCCTGGTCGGCGTCACCACCGTCCCCGGCGGCTGCATCGTCACCCAGCCCTGGGGCTTCGCCCCGTACGCCCTGACCACGATGGCCCGGCTGACCGTCGGCACCCTCGGCTACGGCATGTACGCCAACCCCAAGAGCGGCAACCAGGGCCGCGCCTTCCACGACGGCGAAGAAGTCGGCCCCCACCGCCATCCCGGCGGCCCTCCCATGAACCACCACACCACCGAGGAGGTCCTCGCCTACTACCTCCATCGCCATAGCGCCGTCGCCTTCGCCTGCGCCTTCGCCGGGATCCACCCCGCCGACGCCCGCGCCGTCACCGGACCGGCCGACCACTGGATACGCCTGCCCGAGCCCGACCACCCGAGGGGCTGACCGGCCCGGCGGCGGACGGGGTGACCCGGTGTGACCGCACGACAACCCGGTTGACGTAGAGTCGGGCGCCGGGCGAGCCCGCCCCGACCTTCGTCAGCCGAGTCGAGGAGACCCCTGGTGACCACGGACGCCGTCCCCGTACCGGAACTGGCCCCGGAGGCCGTCGAGCAGTGGCGGGCCGAGGAGGCCCAGTTGGTCGACCTGCTCACCCGGGCGCAGCGCGATATCGGCGGCATCGCCGCCTTCCGGCTCGGCGGTCCGACGCCGACCGTGCTGGTGACCGACCCGGCTGCCGTCCAGCACGTGCTGGGCCGCCGCCCCGACCGGTACGTCAAGCGCTCGCACCGGGCCCGGATGCTGGTCGGCGACGGCGTGCTGTCCGCCACCGGTGACGCCTGGAAGCGCCAACGGCGGCTGCTGCAGTCCCAGTTCACCGGCACCGGGATGCGCCGCTACGAACAGCGGATCGCCGCCGCCGCGCGCCGCACCGCCGACCGCTGGGAGGGGTACCGGCGCAGCGGGGAGACCTTCGACGTGGCGGAGGAGATGCGCGGTTTCGCCCTGGACACCGTCTGGCGGACGCTCACCGGGCTGGCCCTGGACGACCGGACGGACGCCGAACTGCGCTCGGTGGAACGGGTGGTGGCCGCCATGCCCACCCTCCCGACCAACGCCGCCGACGCCCGGGACGCCGTCGCCGAGGACCTCGCCCGGATCGACGCCGTCGCCCAGGCCGCCATCGACACCGCCCGTACCGGCCGTCTCTCCGATGTCGAGGAACCGGGCGTGCTCAGCGTGCTGCTCAACGCCGCCGAGGAACACCCCGAGTACACCGACCGGTTGATCCGCGACGAGCTGGTCACCCTGCTGGTCGCCGGCCACGAGACCACCGCCACCACCCTCACCTGGCTGTTCCTACTCCTCGACCGCAACCCCGGCGCGGGCGGCGCCGCCCCGCAGGCCCTGGTCAACGAGACCCTCCGGCTCTACCCCTCCGCCTGGATGCTCCCCCGCCACGCCATCGAGGACGACGTGATCGCCGGGCACCACATCGCCGCCGGCACCGACGTCCTGGTCTGCCCCTACCTCACCCACCGCGACCCGGCCCTGTGGCCCGACCCGGACCGCTTCGACCCCGGTCGCTTCGCCCCCGGCGCCACCCGCCCCGCCCACCTCGGCGCCTACTTCCCCTTCGGCCTCGGCGCCCGCGCCTGCCTGGGCACTCAGTTCGCCCTCCGGGAGACCACCGCGCTGCTGGAACTCCTGCTCCCGCTGGGCCGCGTGGAGTTCCGCTCCCGCCCGACCGGTGCGGCCTACAGCATCACCGTCCGCCCCGACGGCCCGACCCCGGCGGTGCTGCGCTGAACCGAACCACGGCCCCGGGGCGTCAGCCTCCGGTCGGCTACCCCCGGCCGGAGCGCCTTCGCTCCACCGCCCGGACGAGGTCGGTGCCGATCTCCGCGAGGAAGTCCGCCGCCGTGTCGAGACGTTGGCCCGCGGGGGTGGCGGCGCCGAGCAGGTCGGCGCCGTTGCGGGCGAACTCGGCGAGCAGGGCGTTGCGTCGGGCACTGGCCAGCATCGACCGGTACCAGACGTCGGAGTCGATCTCGTACTGCTCGCGGCGCCCGTGGCCGTCCCGTCGGCGGCGGATCAGCCCCTGGGCCTCCAGGTAGCCGACCGCCTTGGAGACCGAGGCCGGGCTGACCCCCAGCCGTTGCACCAGCTCGGCCGCGCTCAGGCTGCCGCTGTCGGTCACGTAGAGGCAGGAGAGCACCCGGGCGACCATCCGGGGCAGGCCCAGCTGCTCCAGCAGGTCGGCGAAGCGGCCCGCGTAGTCGCTGATGGCGGCCGGATCGCGCCCCTCCGCCACACGTGCGCCGTCCCCGGCGGGCCGGGGGCTGCCCGGTCGACGGCGGGCCCGCCGGGCGGTGGCGCGCTGGGCGGTCTCCGCGCGGTAGCGGCCGGGCCCGCCGTTGCGGGCGATCTCCCGCGTCACGGTGGAGGTGGGGCGGGAGATCAGCCGGGCGATCGCCGCGTAGTCGAGCCCCTTGGCGAGCCCGGTGGCGATCGCGAGACGGTCCTGCGGGCTCAGCCTGGCACCTGGCACGGGCGGCTCCTTTCCTCGGGACGAGTATCCGGGTGCGGGGGACGGTTGCAACCGCGATTGCATTCGCCGTCAGGCCCATTGCAATGATTCACCTCCGCTGAGCTGCTCGTTCATCTCCGCCGCCGCGAGCACTCATTGATGGATCCTCGAATCCGGCCGTACGTTCTTCACCGACGACAAGACGACGAAGACGACCAATGCCCGACACTCCAGGGGACCCGTCATGAAGACCACCGCCCGCACCGCTGCCCTCGCCACCGTCCTGGCCGGCGCCCTGCTCGCCGCCACGCCGACCGCCTCCGCCGCGCCCACGGATCGCGGGCACACCGGCCACCAGGCCCTGCAGACCTCCCTCGACCGGGCCGTCTCCCAGGCCCACCTGCCCGGTGCGATGGCCGAGGTGCACGACAACGGCTCGACCTGGTTCGGGCAGTCCGGCACCGCCGACGAGAACACCGGCCGACCGCTACGCCCCCAGGACCGGTTCCGGATCGGCAGCACCACCAAGACCTTCGTCGCCACCGCGCTGCTCCAGTTGGAGGCCGAGCACCGGCTGAGCCTGGACGACAGCGTCGAGCAGTGGCTGCCCGGCCTGGTGGACGGCAACGGCTACGACGGCTCGGCGATCACCATCCGCCAACTGCTCGACCACACCAGCGGGATCGCCAACTTCGCGATGGACGAGACGGTTTCCAAGGAGTTCCAGGGGCCGCCGTTCCTGCAGCACCGGTTCGACCGCTTCACCCCGCGTCAGCTCGTCGAGATCGGGATCGGCGTGAAGCCCCGGTTCGCGCCCGGCACCGGCTGGGAGTACTCCGACACCAACTACGTGCTGGCCGGTCTGATCATCGAGCAGGTCACCGGCCACAGCCTCGGACAGGAGATCGCCGACCGCTTCACCGAGCCGCTGCACCTCAAGAGCACCTACGAGCCGGCCGCCGACGACACCGGCATCCGCGGCCCGCACGGCCGTTTCTACTCCAAGCTCGGCCCCTTCGACAACCCCGCCCTGCCGGTCTACGACGTCACCGAGCTCAGCCCCACCTGGGGCTACGGCTCCGGCGACCTCATCTCCACCGTGGGCGACCTCAGCACCTTCTTCCAGGCCCTGCTGGGCGGCCGGCTGCTGCCGCCCGCCCAGATGGCCGAGATGTTCACCATGCGGGACCCTGGCAACGGCTGGATCCCCCGGTCCCACTACGGCCTGGGCATCGGCTCCGTCGCCCTCTCCTGCGGCACGGTCTGGGGCATGGGCGGCGCCATCGACGGCTCCTGGTCCTACACCTTCGGCACCCGCGACGGCCGGCACCTGCTCGCGACCTCGGTCAACGGCGACTGGGCCGACGGGCTCCCGTGGGGCCCGGTCTCGGTCTTCACCACGGAACTCGAGGCCGAGTTCTGCGGCGCCACCACGGCCTGACCACCCGCCCGGCGGGTGACCACACAGGGCGTGGCCGCTCCCGGCGCCGGGAGCGGCCACGCCCCCTGTTTTGAGGGTAGTGTCGACGTCTAGGCTCACCCCCCCCTCCCCCCCGCTCACGCCGCTCCCTCAGGC